>NZ_CP053562.1:1285357-1617142 GCF_002085925.2 Thioclava electrotropha | reverse complement strand
GGTGATGCTCTGCGATCGCAAGGTGGCCCCCGAGGGCGACCAGTCGGCCCCCGACCGCGATCAGGTCCGCGCGGCACTGGAGAGCAAGGCGCTCGAAGCCTATGCCAACGGCTACATGGCCGATCTGGAAGCCGACGCGGTGATCGTGCGCAAATGAGCGCCCAGCCGACCGATCGCACCGCGGCCCGTGCGCCCGACCGCCCCGTGATCCTCAGCTGCGGAGATCCCTCGGGGGTTGGCCCCGAGATCGCCGCCCGCGCCTGGGAGCATTGCGGCGCGAAGCTGCCCTTCGTCTGGATCGGCGATCCCGCGCATCTGCCGCGCGGCACCAAGATCCGCGAGATCGACCGTCCCTCCGATGCGCTGCGCCATGCCAGCGCCGGACTGCCGGTGCTGCCGCATCAATTCCCCGCCGCCGCCCTGCCGGGCGAGCCCGACCCCGCCAATGCGAAAGCCGTCATCGACGTGATCGCGCGCGGCGTCGATCTGGTGATGCGCGGCGAAGGCACCGGGCTGACCACCGCGCCGATCAACAAGAAGGCGCTAAAGGACGGGGCTAAGTTCACCTTCCCCGGCCATACCGAATATCTGGCCCATCTCGCGGGCGTCGAGCGGGTGGTGATGATGCTGGCCTCGTCGCGGGTCGACCCGCCGCTGCGCGTGGTGCCCGCCACGATCCACGTCGCGCTCTCCGAGGTGCCGAAACTCCTGACCCCGCAGCTTCTGCGCGAGACGGTGCGGATCACCTATGAAGGGCTGCGGCGCGATTTCGGCTTCTCCGCCCCGCGGATCGCGGTAGCGGGGCTGAACCCCCATGCAGGCGAAGGCGGTGCGATGGGCTCCGAGGAAGGCGACTGGATCGCCGACACGCTCGACGGTCTGCGCGAGGAGGGCTACGCGGTAGCGGGCCCGATGCCCGCCGATACGATGTTCCACGCCCGCGCCCGTCAGACCTACGACGCGGCGATCTGCGCCTATCACGATCAGGCGCTGATCCCGATCAAGACGCTCGATTTCGACGGCGGGGTGAACATCACGCTCGGCCTGCCCTTCGTGCGGACCTCGCCGGATCACGGCACCGCCTACGACATCGCGGGCCAAGGCCGCGCCAACCCCGCCTCGCTGATCGCGGCGCTGGAGATGGCGGCCCGGATGGGAGCCGCGCGTCATGACTGAGGCTGCGTGATGGCCACGATCGACGGGCTGCCGCCGCTGCGCGAGGTTCTGCAGACGCATGATCTGGTGGCAAAGAAGAGCCTCGGGCAGAACTTCCTGCTGGATCTGAACCTGACCGCGAAGATCGCGCGGTCTGCGGGCGATCTGACGGGCGCGGATGTGCTGGAGGTCGGCCCCGGCCCCGGCGGCCTGACGCGCGGGCTTCTGGCCGAAGGCGCGCGCAAGGTCCTCGCGATCGAGAAAGACATGCGCTGCCTGCCCGCTCTGGCCGAGATCGCCGAGGCCTATCCGGGGCGGCTCGAAGTGATCAATGGCGATGCGCTGCAGATCGATCCGCTCGCGCATCTGACGCCGCCGATCAAGATCGCTGCGAACCTGCCCTATAACGTGGGCACCGAGTTGCTGGTGCGTTGGCTGACGCCGAAAGAGTGGCCGCCCTTCTGGGAAAGCCTGACGCTGATGTTCCAGCGCGAGGTGGCCGAGCGGATCGTGGCGAAGCCGGGCAGCAAGCATTACGGGCGGCTCGCGATCCTCGCGCAGTGGCGTGCCGAGGCGAAAATCGTGATGAGCCTGCCGCCCGAAGCCTTCACGCCCGCGCCAAAGGTTCATTCCGCGGTGGTGCATCTGCGCGCCCTGCCCGAGCCGCGCTATCCGGCCGATGCGGCGACGCTCAGCCGGGTCGTAGCTGCGGGCTTCAACCAGCGCCGCAAGATGCTGCGCGCCTCATTGAAAGGCGTGGCCCCCGATATCGAGGCGAAGCTGGAGCAGGCCGGGATCGCGCCCACCGAGCGCGCCGAACGGGTAACACTGGAGCAGTTCTGCCGGCTTGCGCGCATCGTCGCGGGTCAGGAATGATCCGCCCGGCGCGCGAGGACGACCTGCCGCGCATTGCGGAGATCGCCGAGGCCGCCTTCTCCCGATACATTCCCCGGATCGGCCGCCCACCCGCACCGATGCTCGCCGATCATGCCGCCGAGCTTCCGCATCTCTGGGTCTGCGAGGGAACGAGCGGGGTCGCGGGCTATATCGGGCTCTTTGCGGATGACGGCCCACCGCCCCGGTTGCAGATCGAGCCCGTCGCCGTCGACCCGGCCGCTCAGGGCCAGGGGATCGGGCGGCAGTTGATGGCGTTCGCCGAGGCGCGCGCCCGCGAGATCGGCGCGACAAAGCTGTGGCTTTACGCCAATGCCGCGATGGAGGAGAGCCGCGCGGTCTATGCGCGGCTCGGTTTTATCGAGCGCGACCGCCGGATGGATGGCGGCTATGACCGGGTGTTTCTGGACAAAGACCTGACCGCCTGAGCGCCGCCCCTGCCCCATCATGCAAAAAGGCCCGCCGATCCGGCGGGCCTTTTGCTATCTCTTGTCCGAGGCTTTACTCGCCAGACGCTTTGGGCAGCTCGGCGCTCGCCTCTGCCTTTTCAGCCTTGTCGGCTTTCGGGGCGCGCGGCTTGCGCGGGGCGCGCGGACGCTTGGGCTTTTCGGCCTTTTCCGCTTTCTCAGCCTTCTCAGGCTGTTCCGCGGCTTTCGGTGCCTCTTCGCTGCTACGGCTTTCCGGTGTCTCGACGAGGGTGGAATCCTCTTCGAGCTCCAGCTGCGGCATCGGCGGCATCATCTCGGGGCTTTCGGCGCGCTTGTTGCGACCGGAGGATTTCGCCTCGCTGCGCTCTTCGCGACGCTCGGACGTATTGTTGTCCTGAGCTTCACCCTTCGACTGGGCCTCGTTCTGGCCGTCGTCCTGCTGAGCGTGGTTCTGGCCGTTATTCTGACCGTTGCCACCGTTGTTCTGGCCGCCTTGGTTCTGACCACCGTTATTCTGGCCACCATTGTTCTGGTTGCCATTGTTCTGGTTGTTTTGCTGGCGCTGCTGGTTGCGGGCCTCTTGCTCGCGAGCCTGTTCTTTCTGCGCCTCGCCCAGCATTCGCGTGTAATGCTCTGCGTGCTGCAGGAAGTTCTGTTCGGCCACGCGATCGTTGCCGAGCTGCGCATCGCGCGCAAGCTGAAGATATTTATCGATGATCTGCTGCGGCGTACCGCGCACCTTGCCTTCGGGGCCGGAGCTGTCGAAGACGCGGTTAACGATATTGCCCATCGACCGTTGACGGTTCGACTTATTGCGCGAACGGGATTTCGAAGATCTCATGGCTTTCGTTTTCTTGGCCCGTTGTCACGGGCTTTTCGGAAATGGCCGCTAATGCGTGGCCTGCGGGCTGAACTGTCACGCTGGGCATACTTGCCCGGTTTCGTTCCTAACACCCGCGCTGTGAAGCTGAGCCGTGCGGTGGATCAATATCCGCCCTGCACAGGCTTGACTAAACATGCGGGGGGCCACCTTTCAAGTCAGAAAATCGGTCAAATCCGCGATTTCCGCCGATTCGCGGGGTTTTCCCCAAGTTTTTGCGCGATTTCGCGCTCAGGAAGCGCCGCAATCCGCCGTATCCCCGGATTTATGCGCCAAAACGACGCGGTCGCGCCCATCAAGATCTTGGCGGGTCTCGATCCGCTCGAAACCTTGTGCGGCGAAGAGGTCACTGACCGCCTGCGCCTGTGTCGGGCCGATCTCCACCGCGAGACGCCCACCTGCGAGCAACCGCGCCCCTGCCCCGCGTGCAATCGCGCGATAGGCGTCGAGCCCGTCTCCGCCGGGGGTCAGCGCCGAGAGCGGCTCCCACTCGCGCACATCTTGCGAGAGCCCCGCCATCTCGGCTTCCGCGATATAGGGCGGGTTCGAGACGATGAGGTCGTAGCGCCCCGGCACATTGGCAAACCAGTCTGAAATCAGGAACTTGGCGCGTTTGGCCACACCGAGCGCCTCGGCGTTGCTTTTCGCGACCTCCAGCGCGGCGTCCGACAGATCGGTCCCCGTTCCCGCCGCGAAGGGCATGGATTTCAGCAGCGAGATCAGGATGCAGCCGGTGCCCGTGCCAAGGTCGAGCGCGTGGACGAAGGGCCGCTCCAGCGCCACCTCGACCAGCAGCTCCGTCTCCGGGCGCGGGTCGAGCGTGTCGCGGGTGACGCGGAATTCGTGGCCCCAGAAGAGGCGCTTGCCGGTGATCTGGGCGACGGGCTGGCGCGCTTCGCGGGCGGTGAGTGCCGCCTCGAACCGGGCAGTAGCGTCCTCCGGCAGCGGGTCTTGCAGCGCGAGCGTCAGTCGGTCGGGTGCGATCTGGAGCGCATGGGCCAAAAGCCTGCGCGCGTCGGTCTGCGCGCCCTCGATCCCGGCCTCGCGCAGACGCCGCGTCGCGGCGACCAACGCATCCTGCGCCCTCACGCCTCCATCTCCGCGAGCTTCGCCGCCTGATCGTCGGCGATCAACGCGTCGACCACCTCATCGATCTCGCCTTCCATAACCTTATCAAGGGAATAAAGCGTAAGATTGATGCGATGATCGGTCAGCCGCCCTTGCGGGAAATTATAGGTGCGGATGCGTTCAGAGCGGTCGCCGGAGCCCACCTGCGACTTCCGCGTCTCGGCGCGCTCGGAGGCTGCGCGGTCGCGTTCGGCCTCGAACAGCCGCGCGCGCAGAACCGCCATCGCATTGGCGCGGTTCTGGTGCTGGGATTTCTCCGACGAGGTCACGACGATCCCGGTCGGAATATGGGTGATGCGCACCGCCGAGTCCGTGGTGTTGACGTGCTGGCCGCCCGCGCCGGAGGCCCGCATCGTGTCGATCCGGATGTCATTGGCGGGGATGTCGATATCGACCGCCTCGACCTCGGGCAGCACCGCCACGGTCGCGGCCGAGGTATGGATGCGCCCGCCCGCCTCGGTTTCCGGCACGCGCTGCACGCGGTGGACGCCGGATTCGTATTTCAGGCGTGCAAAGACGCCCTCGCCCTCGATCCGGGCCACGGCTTCCTTGACGCCGCCGAGCTCGGTCTCGGTCAGCTCCATCATCTCGAACCGCCAGCCGTGTTTCTCGGCGTATTTCTGATACATCCGCAGCAGGTTGCCCGCGAAAAGCGCCGCTTCCTCGCCGCCCGTGCCGGGGCGGATCTCCAAGATCGCGGGGCGCGCGTCGGCGGCATCCTTGGGCAGAAGCGCCACGCGCAAAGCCTGCTCCATCTCGGGGATACGAGATTTGAGGCGCGGCAGTTCCTCTTCGGCCAGATCGCGCATTTCCGGATCGCTCAGCCAGCCTTCCGCCTCTTCCAGATCGGCGCGCGCCTGACGCCAGGCTTCGATCTGGGTCACGACCGGCTTCAATTCGGAATATTCGCGGCTGATCTCGGCGATCTTGGCGGGCTCCGCGCCAGCATTGAGTAGCGCCTCGAGGTACTCGAAGCGCGCGAGGATCTGGTCGAGTTTCTCTTCGGGCAACATGGGATCGGTTTGGCGCGAAGCGTGCGGGGCGTCAAGGCAGGAGCGTTGGGGGGAGCGCGCCGCTTTCTCCCTTTGGCCCGTTTCTCCCTTTGGCCCGGGGCGGCCAGCCCGGGCCGCGCCTGACCCTCCCCCCGGGAGGGCGCATTGGCGATGTCGTCGCAGGCTCAAGCGTCCGCCGGGCTTGCGAGATAAAGCGCCCGGCCACAGGCGACGCCACGCGCCCACCCGAGGCTCGGGCGCGCCCCTTCTCAACCAACGTGTCGTCATAGACGCCAGGTCATCACATATCAGCAGACAGACCACGCCTCCCTTTACGGCTCGGGTCCTATCACCTAGATAAACAGTCGAGTAATTCGATAGGCGCCCGCGCGCGCCCCGCCGATGAAAGAGGCTTCCATGACCGCCACGCCCGAAGAGCCGCTTGAAGGCACGCCGCTGATCAAGCCCTCGACGACCGATCACCCGCTCTACGAAAATGTCGTGGAAGCGTGCCGCACTGTCTATGACCCGGAAATCCCGGTGAACATCTACGATCTCGGCCTCGTCTACACGATCGAGATCAGCCCCGAGAATGACGCGAAGGTGATCATGACGCTCACCGCGCCGGGCTGCCCCGTCGCGGGCGAGATGCCGGGCTGGGTTCACGATGCCGTGGCCTGCGTCGGCGGTCTGCGCGATGTCGATGTCGAGATGACCTTCGATCCGCAATGGGGCATGGACATGATGTCCGACGAGGCGCGGCTCGAACTGGGCTTCATGTGAGGTCCGGAGGGGGCTCTGCCCCCGCACCCTGCGGGTGCCCCCCGGGATATTTCGACCAAGAGGAAGGGAGCCACGCGGCTCCCTTTTTGTTTCCTCGCATTTGCGCACAGGGGCGTTGCGCGTAGCTCACCTTGCCCATCGCGCTGCAAGACCCATCTCATGCTGCCGAATGTCAAACCCGATGAGAGGCCCGACTAGATGACCGACATGGCTGATACGCTATTCTCCCCCACGAAGCTCGGCGCGATCGAGATCGCCAACCGTTTCGTGATGGCACCGCTGACCCGCAACCGCGCGCCCGACCTGCATCCGACCGACATGACGGTGGAATATTACCGCCAGCGCGCGGGCGCAGGCCTGATTATCACCGAAGGCACGCAGATCTCGCCGATGGGTCAGGGCTACGCCTGGACGCCGGGCATCTATAACGACGCGCAGGTCGCGGGCTGGAAGAAGGTCACCGAGGCCGTGCACGGCGCGGGCGGCAACATTGTCGCGCAGATCTGGCATGTCGGCCGGATTTCGGTGCCGCAGCTTCTGGATGGGCGCGATCCGGTCGGTCCGTCGGCGATCTCGGCCGAGGCGAAAACCTTCGACGGTGAGGGCTTCGTCGCGACCACCACGCCCCATGCGCTGACGGTCGAAGAGATCGCCGCCACGGTCGAGGATTACCGCAACGCAGCGCGCAACGCGAAAGCTGCGGGCTTCGATGGCGTCGAAATCCACGCCGCGAACGGCTACCTGATCGACCAGTTCCTGCGCGACACCTCGAACAAACGCGAGGACGCATATGGCGGCTCGATCGAGAACCGCACCCGCTTCCTGCGCGAAGTCGTGGACGCGGTGACCGAGATCCTCGGCGCCGAACGTGTGGGCATCCGCCTCTCGCCCTGGTCGAACGCGAATAACGTCGGCATCGACAGCAACACGGCGGAGCTGTTCGGCGCGGTCGTCGAGTTCCTCAACACCAAGCCGATGGCCTATGTTCATTTCGTGGAAGGTCAGACCGGCGGGCCGCGCGAATGGCCCGAGGACGGGATCGAGACGCTGCGCGCGAAGTCGAAAGCGCCCTATATCGCGAATAACGGCTACGACAAGGCGATGGCCGAAGCAGCGCTGAAAGAGGGCGCGGCGGCGGCGGCCTTCGGCAAGCTGTTCATCGCGAACCCGGACCTGCCGACGCGCTTCGAGAAGGACGCGCCGCTCAACGAGCCGAACCCGGACACGTTCTACGGCGGCGGCGCTGAGGGCTATACGGATTATCCGTTCCTCGATGGGTAACGCAGGCCAATTTGCCTGCTAAATAGTTAATGCAGGCGTTTTTACTTGCATATAGCCATGCGCAGGCATTATAACCTGCGCATGGCTTATTTTTGTGTCCTTACCGGCGATATCGTCGCCTCGACCCGGCTCTCGGCCTCCGAGCTGAGCGCGGCACTTGATGCTATCGAGGGCGCGGCGGACGCGTTGTCTCCGCTTCTGTGGGAAAGTCACTTTGCCCGAAATCGCGGGGATGGGTGGCAGTTCGCGATACCCAGTCCCCGCCTTCAGGCTAGGCTCGCGCTGCTGATCCGGGCCGAGTTGCGCACTCTGGGCGAGGTATTCTCGACCCGGATCGCGATCGCCGAGGGGGATGGAACGCTGCCGCCCGATGGCGACCTGAACGGGGCGTCGGGGCCTGTCTTCACTGCCTCGGGGCAACTGCTCGACAGTCTCGAGGAGCCGCGCATCGCCCATGCTGCGGGCGGGCCGCTCGGCGCGGCGCTGCGGCTGTTCGATCACCTCTCGGAGGATTGGACCCCGGCACAGGCGCGCGCGATTGCACCGATGCTGCGCCTCGATCCGCCGACCCAGACCGCCGCAGCCTCCGAGATCGGCATCACCCGGCAATCGCTGGCACAGGCCTTGGCAAGCGCGGCTTACCCGGCCATCGTGGAGGCTCTAGCGATGATCGAGGAGACCCTATGATCGAGACTTTCGCGGCGCTACTCTTCGCCCATTCCTTCACCGATTTCGCGTTTCAAAGCAGCGACATGGCGGCAAAAAAGGCCGGGCGGGACTGGGCTGCGCTGGCCACGCATATCGCGATCCTCGCGGGGCTGACGTTGTTGGTGGGGCTGCAGCTGAGCTGGGCGCTGATCGGGGTGCTGGTGCTGGTGCTGGTCGCCCTCAGCCATCTGGTGATCGACATCGCCAAGAGCTTCGCGCCCAAAACGCATCCCCTCGCCGCCTTCCTTGGCGATCAAGCCACCCATCTGGCTGCGACCGCGCTAATCGCCGCCGCTTTCCCGACGTTTTGGGCCAACTCGCTCTGGGCGAACCTCACTTGGCTCCCCGGCGCTCTGACGCTCGCCACCGGTCTCCTGATCACCACCCGCGCGGGCGGCTTCGCGGTGGGACTGCTGATGGCGCAATATGAAAACGACGCCCCGCCTGAGGGGCTGCCCCAGGGCGGGCGGATGATCGGGCTGCTCGAACGCGGGCTGATCTTTCTTCTGGTTCTGGCGGGACAACCCTCCGGCATCGGCTTCCTGATCGCGGCGAAATCGATCCTGCGCTTCGAGGCGGTTTCCAAGGACGGGGCGAATCCGAAATCCGAATATGTGATCATCGGCACGCTGGCCTCTTTCGGCTGGGCGCTCGCCGCCTCTTACGCCACGCTCGCGCTTTTGGGACAGCTTCCGCCCCTTGGAATCCTGCCCGTCCCCGACTAAATTACTCGGTGAAGGAGAGCCCCATGTTCAACGTCCCCGGACAAGATCCCGTCACCCTGACCGACGCCGCCGTCGCGCAGATCGCTAAGCTGATGTCGCGCGAGGACGCGGCTGGCTTCCGCATCGGCGTGAAGAAAGGTGGCTGCGCGGGCATGGAATACACGATGGAGGTCGCGGCCGAGGCCGGGCCGATGGATATCGTCGTCGAGAAGGGCCCCGCCCGTGTGCTGATCGCGCCGATGGCGCAGATGTTCATGCTGGGCACCGAGATCGACTACGAGACCGGCCTTCTGGAATCGGGCTTCAAGTTCCGCAATCCGAACGTGGTCGATGAATGCGGCTGCGGCGAGTCGATCAAGTTCGCCGATATGGAAGCCCCCCAGACCAACGGCTAAGTCGCCTCCCCGCGCCAATTTGCCCTTTGCGAGCCTGCGCCCCCTGCCCTAATGTCAGGCCCAACGACATCAGGGAGAATAATCGCACATGCGCAAGAAACTGGCCGCCGGCAATTGGAAGATGAACGGGCTCAAGAGCAATCTCGGCGAGGTCTCGGCGCTGACCGAAGCGCATCCGTCCCCCGCCTGTGACGTGCTGCTCTGCCCGCCCGCGACGCTGATCGGCGCGATGGCCGAGGCGGCTGGCGGCAAGCTCGCGGTCGGCGGGCAGGATTGCCACATGAACGAAAGCGGCGCGCATACGGGCGACATCTCGGCGCAGATGATTGCGGATGCGGGTGGCTCTTATGTCATCGTCGGCCATTCCGAGCGCCGCGCGGACCACCACGAAAGCGATCTGATCGTGCGCGCCAAGGCCGAGGCGGCGATTGGCGCAGGTCTGATCGCGGTGATCTGCGTGGGCGAAACAGAGGCGCAGCGCGACGGCGAACAGACGCTCGACGTGATCGGCGAACAGCTTGCGGGCTCCGTTCCCGATGGTGCGACGGCCGCCAATTGCGTGATCGCCTATGAACCCGTCTGGGCGATCGGCACGGGCCGCACGCCGACGCTGGAGCAGATCGCCGAGGTGCATGACTTCATGCGCAACACGCTGGTCGCGCGCTTCGCCGACGCGGGCAACGGGATGCGCCTGCTCTATGGCGGCTCGGTCAAACCCTCCAATGCGGAAGAGATTTTCGCGACCTCCAATGTCGACGGCGCGTTGGTGGGCGGGGCCTCGCTCAAGGCCAGCGATTTCGGCGCGATCATCGCGGCACTGGAGGCAAGCTGAGCCACGCCCCCGCGCCGCAGCGGGAGACCATAGACACAAGGGCCGCGCCGCTTTTCAACGCCGCGCGGCCCACGCAATTTCCCCCGCGCCGCCTTGCGGGCGCCGCCCCGATCTCGTATCACGCGGGCCAAGCTTTCAAGAGGATGACAGATGCGCGCCGAGACGCAGAACACCGTCGAACAGATCCGCAAGTCCCTGACCTTGCTGGGCCAGCGGATGGACCTCGAGACCGCGCCGCACCGGATCGAGGAATTCAACGCGATGATCGAAGACCCCACCCTGTGGGACGATCAGGCGCGCGCGCAGAAACTGATGCGCGACCGGCAGCAACTGATGGACAAGTTCGAGACCTATAACCGGATCAAGCAGGATCTGGAGGACAATGTCGAACTGATCGAGATGGGCGAGATGGAAGACGACGAGGAAGTCGTCTCCGAGGCCGAGGCCTCGCTGGCCGCGCTGAAAGAAACCGCCGCATCGAAAGAGCTCGAAGCTCTGCTCGATGGCGAGGCGGATGCGAATGACACCTTCCTCGAGATCAACGCAGGCGCGGGTGGCACGGAGGCCTGCGACTGGGCGTCGATGCTGCAGCGGATGTATGTCCGCTGGGCCGAAAAGCGCGGCTACGAGGTCGAGCTGCAATCCGAAGAACCGGGCGCCGAGGCCGGGATCAAATCCTGCGCCTACAAGATTTCCGGCCCCAACGCTTATGGCTGGCTGAAATCGGAATCGGGCGTGCACCGCCTCGTGCGGATCTCGCCCTTCGGCAAGGGCACGCGCGAAACCTCGTTTGCGTCGGTCTGGGTCTATCCGGTGGTCGACGACAATATCGAGATCGAGGTGAACCCCGCCGATATCCGCATCGACACGTTCCGTTCTTCGGGGGCTGGCGGTCAGCACGTCAACACGACCGACTCGGCGGTGCGGATCACCCACCACCCGACCGGGATCGTGGTCACCAGTTCCGAGAAGTCACAGCACCAGAACCGCGATATCGCGATGAAGGCGCTGAAATCGCGCCTCTATCAGATGGAGCTGGAAAAGCGCACCGCGGCGATCAACGAAGCCCACGAGAACAAGGGCTCGGCCGGCTGGGGCAACCAGATTCGCTCCTACGTGCTGCAGCCCTACCAGATGGTGAAGGACCTGCGCACGCAACACGAAACCTCGGACACGCAGGGCGTGCTCGACGGCGATCTCGACGGGTTCATGGCGGCGACGCTGGCGCTTGGCCTCGAAGGCAAATCCCGCGCCGACGCGCAAGCGGAAAGCTGATCGCGAATGGCGGCGCGGGTTCATATTACCGGCGCCGCAGGATCGGGCACATCTTCTTTGGGCGAACGCCTGGCCGACCGGCTGGGCGTCGTCCATCTCGACACCGATCAGTTCTATTGGGCCGAGAGCGACCCGCCCTACACCGTCAAACGCCGCCCCGCTGAGCGGCTGGCGCTGATGGAGGCGGCGAAAGAGCCCGAGGGCTGGGTGATTTCCGGCTCGCTCGACGGCTGGGGGGAGCCCGCAATCGCAGGCGCCGACCTGATCGTCTTCCTCACCGCTCCCACACCGATCCGCCTTGCGCGCCTGCGCAAGCGCGAGGCGGCGCGCTTCGGCACGCGCATCCGCAAGGGCGGCGATATGGAGGCTAATCATGGCTCCTTCCTGACCTGGGCTGCGGGCTATGACGATCCCTATTTCTCGGGGCGCTCGCTCAGCCGCCATCACGAATGGCTGGCGGGCCGGTCCGAGCCGGTGCTGGAGCTGTCGGGCACACGTCCGCTGGATGATCTGCTGGCGGAGTGCCTTACCGCGCTCGGAATGAAACCCTGAACGGTTTTGGCGCGTATCCTTTGCAGTAGCGAGAGGATGAGCACCGTGGAGTTCAAGGACAAACGCATCTGGATCATGGGCGCGAGCTCGGGCATCGGGCAGGCGCTGGCGCGCGAACTGGCTACGCGCGGGGCGCGGCTGGTGCTGTCGGCCCGCTCGGTCGAGCCGCTGGACGCGCTGAAGGCGGAGCTGGGTCAGGGCGAGGTCGTGCCCTGCGACGTCTCCGACCCCGAAAGCCTCGACGATGCGCGCGGCGAGATCCTCACCCACGGGCCGCTGGACGCGATGATCATCACCGCGGCGCTCTACGACCCCGGCCGCGTCGATGAAATCAAGCGCGATGCGGCACGCAAGCTGGTGGAGGTGAACCTGCTCGGCACGCTTTGGTTCGCGCAGGCCGCGCCGGGACTGCTGCGCGAGGGCGGGCAGCTGGTGATCTTCGGCTCGGTCGCAGGCATCTTCGGTCTGCCGAAGGGGCAGCTCTATTCCGCCTCGAAAGCCGCCGTCATCAACCTCGTCGAGAGCCTGCGCGTTGAATATGCCCCCCAGATCGACGTGCGGCTGATCTCTCCCGGTTTCGTGAAGACTCGCCTGACCGAGAAGAACGATTTCGCCATGCCCTTCGTGATCGAAGCCGACGAGGCCGCCCGCCGCATTGCCGACGGGCTGGCCAAGGACCGCTTCGAGACCCACTTCCCCCGCCGCCTCACATGGCAGCTCAAACTATTGAAACGACTGCCTTATGCGCTGTCGCTGCGGCTGACGAAACGAATGGGTGGCTGAGCCTCGCGGCGACGCAGCAAGCAATTCTCTGGACAGATCACGCCCGCGTGACGCAACGTGAAGTTGCGGGCCTTGGGGAGAGGGCCCTCAGTCAGGGAGAATACAAATGCAAACGATCGCGTCGCCGCCCTCCGAGGTGCCGCATATCCGCGACCTTCAGGTCTCGGAAATACCAGACATCCTGAAAGCAGGATGGAACGATTTCAAACGCGCCCCGGCCTTCGGGCTGATGTTTTCGGGCTTCTACGTGCTCGGCGGCATCGTGCTCTGGACCGTGTTCGCAGCCCAGGGCGAGGAATGGTGGCTGATCCCCTTCGCGCTCGGCTTTCCGCTGCTCGCGCCCTTCGCGGCGATGGGGCTTTATACCGTCAGTCGCAGGCTGGAAGCTCAAGAGCCGCTGGTCTGGCGTGAGGTGATCGCCTGCTGCGTTTCCGAGAAGGACCGCCAGACGCCCTCGATGGCGATGCTGATCCTGATGATGTTCATGTTCTGGGTCTTCGTGGCCCACACGACCTTCGCGCTGTTCATGGGGCTGTCGGCCTTCACCAATGTCTCCAGCTCGCCCGAGATCCTGTTGACCGGTAACGGGCTGATGATGCTGGCGATCGGCTCCGCGATCGGGGCGGCCTTCGCGGCGATCCTGTTTTCCTTCACGGTTGTGGGTCTGCCGCTGATCATGGACCGTGAGATCGACATCATCACCGCCATCATCACTTCGATGCGGGCAGTCGCCGCCAACCCGGTCTCGATGGCGATCTGGGGCATGGTGATCGCGGCAAGCCTGTTCATCGGGATGCTGCCAGTCTTTCTTGGCCTGTTCATCGTGTTGCCGGTGCTGGGCCATGCCAGCTGGCATATGTATCGCCGCCTGACGGCCTGAAACCGAAGCGAAGTTTTCCAAGGGGCGCGATTTTCGCGCCCCTTTGTCATGGATTTATTGAAAGGTGAAAAATGTGAACATATAGTGAACACATGGCAAGAATGACCCTCGATCAGAAACTGGCGATCCTCTCGGATGCGGCGAAATACGATGCCTCCTGCGCGTCGAGCGGGGGGCAGCGGCGCGACTCCAAGGATGGCAAGGGGATCGGCTCGGTCACAGGCTCCGGCATCTGTCACGCCTATACGCCGGACGGGCGCTGCATCAGCCTGCTGAAAATCCTGATGACGAATTTCTGCATCTACGATTGCGCTTACTGCGTGAACCGGGTCAGTTCCAACGTTACCCGCGCGCGGTTCTCGCCCGAGGAAGTCGTGACCCTCACGCTGGAATTCTACCGCCGCAACTATATCGAGGGTCTGTTCCTATCCTCCGGCATCATCCGCTCGCCCGACGACACGATGACCGACATGGTGCGGATCGCTAAGCTCTTGCGGGTGGAGCATAATTTCCGCGGCTATATCCATCTGAAAACCATCCCCGATGCCGCGCCCGAACTGATCGAAGAAGCCGGGCTTTACGCAGACCGCCTCTCGATCAATGTCGAACTGCCGACCGACCGCGCGGTGCAGGATTATGCGCCCGAGAAGGACCCCGCCCAGATCCGCCGCGCGATGGGCGATGTGCGGGTGCTGCGCGAGGCCCGCAAGGAGCGCAGCTTCACCGGCAAGCGCCCCCCGAAATTCGCGCCCGCGGGCCAGTCGACGCAGATGATCGTCGGCGCGGACGGGGCGAATGACACCACGATTCTGAAGACCTCAACCCGGCTCTATTCAAGCTATGCGCTCAAGCGCGTCTATTACTCCGCCTTCTCGCCGATCCCCGACAGCTCTGCCGCCCTGCCCCTGATCAAACCGCCCTTGATGCGCGAGCATCGGCTCTATCAGGCGGATTGGCTGCTGCGCTTCTACGGCTTCGACGTGGACGAGATTTCGCAAGGCGCGACCGATGGAAATCTCGATCTGACGGTCGATCCCAAGCTCGCCTGGGCGCTGGCGAACCGGCATCTGTTTCCGCTCGACGTGAACCGGGCCGAGCGCGAGGTGCTGCTGCGCGTGCCGGGGCTGGGGGTGAAGACGGTGGGTCGGGTGCTGGCGACGCGCCGCCACCGCACGCTGCGCTACGAGGACTTGCGGCGTATGGGGGCGAACCTGAAACAGGCGAAACCTTTCATCACGCTCTTGGACTGGCACCCGCGCGCGCTGACCGACGCGGCAGACCTGCGCGCCCGTTTCGCCCCGCCGCCGCAGCAGTTGCAGCTGTTCTGATGCGCACGATCATCCTGCCCGAGATCGGCACGTTCGAGGCGTGGCGAGATGAGGCCCGCGCGGCTTTGGGCGCTGGCATCCCACCCGAGGAGCTTCTCTGGCATCGCGGGGCGGCGGAGGCCGATCTCTTCGCGCAAGACGCCCCTGCCCCCACAGGCGGCGCTGTGAGCGTACCGAAGGGCTTCGTCGACCTCGCCCGGCTCGTGATCTGCCATCGCGACCCGGAACGTTTCGCACGGGCTTACGCGGTGCTCTGGGCGCTGCGATCCGACAAGCGCCTGCTGGAAGACCGCGCCGATCCGCGCATCGACCGGGTGAACCGCATGGCGAAGGAGGTCTCGCGCGACCGCCACAAGATGACCGCCTTCGTGCGCTTCCGCGAGATCGGCGACCCGGACGCCCCGCGCCGCCGCTTCGCCGCGTGGTTCGAGCCCTCGCATTACATCTGCGAACTGACCGCGCCGTTCTTCGTCAAACGCTTCGGCGATATGGACTGGTCGATCTTCACCCCCGATCTGACCGCGCATTTCGAAGCGGGCAAGCTGCGCTTCAGCGACGGCCAGCCGTGTCCTGACCTGCCCGAGGATGGCGCGGAAGACCTTTGGCGTACCTATTTCCGCAACATCTTCAACCCGGCGCGGCTGAAGGTCGGCGCGATGCAATCCGAGATGCCGCGCAAGTATTGGCATAACTTGCCCGAGGCCGGGTTGATCCCCGAGATGATCGCGACCGCGCAGGCGCGCGCCGAAGAGATGGCGGCCAACGCACCCACACTCGCCCCTGCCCGCGCTGGCAAGATCACCGAGCGGCTGGCAAGCGACCGCGCCACCCCGCCGCCCGTGGGCGACCGCGCGGAGCTGCTCGCCGGGCTGAATGGCTGCCGCCGCTGCCCGCTTTGGGAGAACGCCACGCAGCCAGTGCCGGGCGAAGGGCCGCTCGATGCGCCACTGATGATCGTGGGCGAGCAGCCGGGAGATTTCGAGGATCTTGAGGGACGCCCCTTCGTCGGCCCCGCCGGGCAGCTCTTCGACGAGGTGGCAGCACGTGCAGGCCTGTCCCGCGAGCGCGCCTTCCTCACCAACGCGGTGAAGCATTTCAAATTCACTCCGCGCGGCAAGCGGCGCATCCACCAGTCGCCCGACCGGCAGGAAATCCATCACTGTCGCTGGTGGCTCGACCAAGAACGCAGCTTGGTGAAGCCGAAGGCAATCCTCGCGATGGGAGCGACCGCGCTGGAGAGCCTCACCGGGGATCGGCGTGGCCTTCTCAAACGGCGCGGCACGGTGGAGGTGCTCGAGGACGGCACGCCGATGCTGATCACCGTCCATCCATCCTATCTGCTGCGCCTGCCCGACATGGAAAAGCCCGCGATGATGCGGGCTTTCGAGGCGGATCTGGCCCGCGCGGCGCAGATGGTGAGCTAGGCCTCAGCCCAGCACGGCAAGGCTCGGGAAGGTCTCCAGCAGCCAGAAGCTGATCGCCGAGAACGCATTGGTCAGCAGCAATATCCCGACGATGACCAGCAGCGCGCCCATCGTCTTCTCGATGATCCCCATATAGGCCTTGAGCCGGTTCATCACGCCGATCGCGCGCTGGATGAACAGCGCGGCCAGCAGGAACGGGATGCCCAGCCCCAGCGCATAGACCGCCAGTAGCGCCGTCCCGCGCGCCTGATCGCCGCCTTGGGCGGCCAGCGACAGGATCGCGCCCAGTTGCGGGCCGATGCAGGGCGTCCAGCCGAAGGCGAATGCGAGGCCCAGCACGTAAGCACCCAGCGAGGAGCCGCCCCGGTCGCCCGCGTCCAGCCGCGCCTCGCGGTCGAGGATCGGGATACGGAACACCCCGAGGAAATGAAGGCCGAGGATCACGATCACCCCGCCCGCGATCCGTCCGAACAGCACCTGATTGGTCAGGAAGAACCGCCCGAAGGTCGAGGCGGCGAACCCCATGAACAGGAACACCGTCGACAGGCCCAGCACGAAGAACAGCGCCGGGACCACCGCCGAGCGCTTGCCCTCGCGCAGATCGCCCATGCTCACCCCGCCCATATAGGCGAGATAGGGCGGCACGATCGGCAGCACGCAGGGGCTGAGGAATGACAACAGACCCGCAAAGAGCGCCACGAAGGCGGCGGGCAGGAACGCAGCGGAGACGAGATCGATTCCAAACATGTTCCTCCTCTACCCCATTCCTCGCGCGCGGTCACCGGGTCGTGAGATAACAACAGCGTGGACAAATCAGCGCGGGCGCGCGAGAACCTCCGCCATGACGCCCGATATCGAAATCGACGCGAAGGGGCTGCTCTGCCCCCTGCCCGTTCTGCGCCTGCGCAAAGCGCTCGAGTCGGCCGCCCCCGGCGCACTGGTTCAACTGGTCGCGACCGACGGGGCGAGCTGGATCGACGTGCCGCATTTCTGCGC
This sequence comes from Thioclava electrotropha, assembly GCF_002085925.2. Classification (NCBI taxonomy): domain Bacteria; kingdom Pseudomonadati; phylum Pseudomonadota; class Alphaproteobacteria; order Rhodobacterales; family Paracoccaceae; genus Thioclava; species Thioclava sediminum. The sequence goes on along the minus strand of NZ_CP053562.1, from coordinate 1,599,703 downwards.
GCAAACCGGGCACGAACTGGTCGAGGCCGAGGATTGGGAAGGCGTGAAAGTCTATCTGGTGCGCAAGAGCTGATGACCGTCACGCTACGCCCGGCCCATGACGCGGATCGCGACGCGATTGCCGATCTCTGGCATCTCAGCGCGAGCCTGCCCGGTGTCGGCCCACCGGTGATGCCCAGCCGCACCGCCCTGCGCGCCCGCGTGGACGAGGAAATGACTGCTGGCTGGCAGGTGACCCTCGCCGAGGATCAGGGGCGGATCATGGCGTTTCTCGCATTGAAACCGCGCGAGGCGATCCTGGCCGAGCTTTTCGTCCATCCCGACTGGATCGGGCATGGGATCGGCTCGAGGCTCATGGCGCAGGCCAAGGCGGCGCTCCCGGAGGGGTTCCGCCTCTATACCAGCGAGACCAACAGCCGCGCGCAGGCGTTTTACCTGCATCACGGGATGGAGCGCCTGCAGACCGACACGCATCCGCGCACCGGGCACGCGATGGTCTGGTATGGCTGGCCCGGCAACTAAGCCCCTTGCCGAGCGCAAAAGCGCGTGCCAATCTCCGGCCATTCTCAGGGCGGGGCGAAATTCCCCACCGGCGGTATGCGGCGAAATCCGCGAGCCCGCGAGCGCCTCGCCGTCGTGCGAGGGTCAGCAGATCAGGTGCGAGGCCTGAGCCGACGGTTACAGTCCGGATGGAAGAGAATATGCAGCCGACCCCGTGCCTTGGCGCGTGGGCGCGGACTGCATGTGATCGCCTTGGGTGACGTGTCGCTATGCAAGGAGATTACGATGACACACACCCGTTACGCTTTTATCAAGGCCAATTGGCACGCCGATATCGTCGACCGTGCGCTCGAGGGGTTTCTCGAAGAGATCCCGGAGGCGCAGGTCGATGTCTTCGACGTGCCCGGCGCGTTCGAGTTGCCGATGAAGGCGCAGCAACTGGCTCGCACGGGCCGCTACGGCGCCATTGCAGCGGCGGCGCTGGTCGTCGATGGCGGAATCTACCGGCATGATTTCGTGGCGCAGGCCGTGGTGAATGGCCTGATGCAGGTGGGGCTGGAGACGGGCGTGCCCGTGCTGTCGGTCTCGCTGACCCCGCATCAGTTCCAGGAGACCGATCACCACAGGGCGATCTTTGGCAGCCATTTCGTCGAGAAGGGCCGCGAGGCGGCGCGGGCGGCTCTGCAACTGACCCGCCATGCACAGGAACTGGCCGCCTGAGCGCGGAAAACCAAAGAGGAAAACGAAAAAGGCCGGGCGCTCTGCCCGGCCTTTCTCAAATCTGAGGGTGCCTCAGCGGCTCCACCAGCCCCGTTTCTTGGGCTTGGGTGCCTCCTCGGTCATCGTCTCGCCCTCCGTCTCGGTCTCGGCGAAGGCCGGACCACCGGGCAGTTCGACCGGCGCATCGGGCTGCGGCGTTTCCGGCGGCTGCTCGAACGGAGTTTCCGGTTCGGGCGCGGGCGGCGCTTCCGGCGGCACGTCGACAGGGGTTTCCTGCGGCGTGGGCTCGGGCGTCTCGACCGGTGCGTCGGGCTGCGGCGTCTCTTGCGGCTCGGTCGGCGCGTCGGGCTGCGGGGTTTCCGGCGGCTCGGGCGTCTCGGACGTCGCTGCGACGGGCTCCTCGACCTTCTTGCGCGCACGGGAGCGACGCTTCGGCTTCGGCGCCTCCTCGGCTGCCTCTGCGGCGTCGGCCTTGACCTCTGCGGCGCTGCCTTCGACGGCGGCTTGCGCGTCGGCCTCCGGGTCCACCTTCTTGCGCGACCGCGTGCGACGCTTCGGCTTGGGCGCTTCTTCCTCGGCCTTGGCTTCGGTGCCCTCAGTGGGGGCCTCCGCGGTCTCGGCTTCGGGTTTCGGCTCTTCCACCTTCTTGCGGGCGCGCGAACGGCGCTTCGGCTTCGGCGCTTCTTCCTCGGGCTGAGCCTCGGTTTTCGCGTCGGTTTGCGCCTCGGTCTTGGCCTCGTCCGCCGGAGCTTCCGCCGCCTGCGCGGGTTCGGCCTTGGTGGGCGTCTCCTGGCCTTCGGTCACGTCCGAGGACTGATCGCCCGTGGACTGGTCCTTGGCGTTCTGGTCATCCGACGACTGATCGCCGTTCTCCGCGGAGTCGTTATTCTCCCCGTTCTCGCCATTCGACTTCCGGCGACGGCGACGGCGACGACGCTTCTTCTTCGGCTGTTCCTCGGCGTCGGTCTCGACCTTCTGGGTCTGCTCCTCGGCCTCCGCCTCGGCTTCAACTTCGATCTCCACCTCGTCCTCGGCGTCGTCGATCTCGGCCATCAGGCTGGCCGAAGCAGACACGACGGGGCTGTCCACTTCCGCGACATTGCGCGTCGCGGTCTTGAACTTCTCGATGGTGAAATCGGGCGAGACGAGTTCCGGCGCGGCTTCGATACGCACGGACATGCCGTAACGCGCCTCGATCACCGCGACATGCTCGCGCTTGGCGTTCATCAGGTAGTTGGCCACCGCGACGGGCGCACGCACCAGAACCTCGCGGGTCCGCTTGCGGGTGCCCTCTTCCTCGATCGCGCGCAGGACGCTCAGCGCGAGGCTGTCATCGGAGCGGATCAGGCCGGTGCCGTGGCAATGGGCGCAGGGCTGCGTCGTGGATTCGATCATGCCCGGACGCAGGCGTTGGCGGCTCATCTCGAGCAGGCCGAAACCAGAGATGCGGCCGACCTGGATGCGCGCGCGGTCGGTCTTGAGACGTTCCTTCATGCGCTTCTCGACGGCGTTGTTGTTCTTACGCTCGTCCATGTCGATGAAGTCGATCACGATCAGACCGGCGAGGTCGCGCAGGCGCAGCTGGCGGGCCACTTCGTCGGCGGCCTCCAGGTTGGTCTTGAGCGCGGTTTCCTCGATCGAGCCTTCCTTGGTCGCCCGGCCGGAGTTCACGTCGATGGCGACGAGCGCCTCAGTAACGCCGATCACGATGTAACCGCCGGACTTGAGCTGCACGGTCGGGTTGAACATCGATGCGAGGTAGCTCTCCACCTGATGGCGCGCGAAGAGCGGCAGCGACTCGGCGTAGTGCTTCACGTTCTTGGCGTGGCTCGGCATGATCATTTTCATGAACGCCTTGGCCGCGCGGTAGCCGCGCTCGCCCTCGACGAGAACCTCGTCGATATCCTTGTTGTAGAGGTCGCGGATCGACCGCTTGATCAGATCGCCTTCCTCGTAGATCGGCGCTGGCGCGACGGATTTCATCGTCAGGTCGCGGATCTGCTCCCACAGGCGCATCAGGTATTCGTAATCGCGCTTGATCTCGGTCTTGGTGCGCTGCGCGCCCGCCGTGCGCACGATCAGGCCCGCGCCTTTCGGCACGTCCAGCTCGCCTGCGATTTCCTTGAGCTTCTTGCGGTCGGCGGCGTTGGTGATCTTGCGGCTGATGCCACCACCGCGCGCGGTGTTGGGCATGAGCACGCAGTAGCGGCCTGCCAGCGAGAGATAGGTGGTCAGCGCCGCGCCTTTGTTGCCGCGCTCTTCCTTGACGACCTGCACCAGCATGATCTGGCGCACCTTGATCACTTCCTGGATCTTGTAGCGGCGCGGACGCGGCTTGCGGGCCGGACGGATTTCTTCTTCGACATCCTCGTCGGCGACGGATTCGATGCCGCTATCGGCCTCGGCAGCGTCATCGCCCGCGTCGTCGTCATCGTCGTCGGAATCGTCGCTGTCATCCTCGTCGGACGCGGTCTCAGCCGCAGCGGCGGGCTTTTCATCAGCCTCCTGAGCGGGCGCTTCCTCGGCCGGGGCCTCGGAGGTGTCCATCTGCGCTTCGGCTTTGGTCTCGTCGCTGGACGCGTCGGCGCTCTCGCCTTCGGCCTCGGGATCGACGACGCCCATGCCCGGGATCTCGTCCGAGCTGATCACCGCTTCGTCCTGCTTGGCCTTCTCCGCCTTGTTCGACGACCGGCGCGAGCGGCGGCGGCGCGAGGATTTCGGCTTGTCCTCTTCCGCAGCCGCGGCTTCGGCGAGCTGGCGTTCTTCTTCCAGCAGCGCTTCGCGGTCGGCGACCGGGATCTGGTAGTAATCGGGGTGGATTTCCGCGAAGGCGAGGAAGCCGTGCCGGTTTCCGCCGTAGTCGACGAAGGCCGCCTGCAGGGACGGTTCGACGCGCGTTACTTTCGCGAGATAGATATTTCCGGCGAGCTGCCGTTTGTTGATGGTTTCAAAGTCGAATTCTTCAACCTTGTTGCCGTCCACCACCACGACGCGGGTCTCTTCCGCGTGGGTGGCATCGATAAGCATCTTCTTTGCCATGTAAATCCAATAGGTCAGCCCTTTGTGACCTGCCCGGGGGCGCGGCGCTGTCTTGGGCTGAAACTGTCCTTGAGGCGAGGTTGCGGACATGCGTGCAGACGGCGGTGGCGTCGAGCCTGCCCGTCCTCATCTGCGATATCCCGTCACGCATCATCGCGGTTCTTTCCAAGGCGCGATCGGCTTAGCCGCTTGGCGCCCAATTAACGGCCTCCGTCCCGGCAAATGCGGAAGAGGGAGACAAACTTGCGGCCTTTCGGCCAATCGGTTGAGCCGGGGCCCCTTGCGCATCATCTGCGCCGGATCGGCCAAGGCATCAGCGAATTTCGGTGGGTCCACACTTATGGCGTGAAACCGACTGGTTCTGACCATAGCGGCACAGCCTACGGGAACACAATCGAATTTTCGTAAGGGAAGGGTTAATCGCACCCCGGATTCTCGCGATGTTCAGCGATTGGGCAGGCCCGTTCCGGGGTTTTGCCGCCGCAGGCCGGAAAATGCCGCGGCGCGGTGCCATTCAGGCACGCGCCGCTCACGTCGTCTTGTTCGAAGGCCACCCGCATGCCCCGCACCTAGAGGCGAAGATGCGGGCGCGCGTGACTTTAAAGGTAATCCGCGCGGGCAAGGCCGTATTTGGCCATTTTCTCGTTCAGCGTCCGGCGCGGCAGGCACAGCTCTTCCATCACCGCCGAGATCGAGCCCTTGTGGCGCCGCATCGTATTGTCGATCAGCATCTTCTCGAAGCTCTCGACATACTCCTTGAGCGGCTTGCCCTCGGTGGTGATCGCCGCCGGCCCCGTCTCTTCGTCATCGGTCATCAGAAGCGACGCGATCGAGCCCGAGCCACGGCGCGATTGCAGCACCGCGCGTTCGGCGACGTTGATCAGCTGGCGCACATTGCCCGGCCACGGAGCCTGCAGCAGTTGCGCGGCTTCCTGCGCGGTGACTTCCGGCACGTCGCAGCCATATTCGTCGGCGAATTGCTCGGACATGCGGTTGAACAGCGTCAGGATATCCTCGCCGCGCGCACGCAGCGGCGGCAGAGTGATCTTCAGCGCGGCGAGGCGGTAATAAAGATCGGGGCGCAGCGCGTCCTCGACCGTCTTGCCTTCGCCATGCGTGTTGCAGATCGCCACGATGCGCGTTTCCGCAGGCGCCCCCTGATCGTTGATGAATTGCAAGAGCCGCGCCTGCAGCGACTGGCTCAGCGCCTCGACATCCTCGAGGCACAGCGTGCCGCCGCGCGCTTCTTCCATCAGCGGCAGACCGCCCTCTTCGACCGGGCCGAACAGCTTGGCCGAGAGCGCCTCTTCGGTGAGAGCGGCGCAGCTGACCACGACGAATTTCTTACCCGCACGGGGGCCCGTCGCGTGCAGCGCATGGGCCACCAGCGTCTTGCCGGTGCCGGTCTCGCCGTCGATCAGCACGTGGCCATCCGCCTGGGACAGATCGAGAATATCCTCGCGCAGACGCTCCATCGGCTCGGATGTGCCGATCAGCTTGCCCATCACCTTCTCGCCCTCGGCCAGATCGCGGCGCAGCGCCCGGTTGTCGAGCGTCGTGCGGCGCGCCTGCGTGGCGCGCTTGGCCAGTTCGGTCATCCGGTCGGGCGAGAACGGCTTTTCCATGAAGTCCATCGCGCCCAGGCGCATCGCTTCGACCGCCATCGGCACATCGCCGTGGCCGGTGATCATGATGACCGGCAGACCGCTATCGATCCCCATCAGCCGCTTGAGAAAGGCCATCCCGTCCATGCCGGGCATCCGGATGTCGGTGATCACCACGCCCGGCCAATCGGGGCCGATCACTTTCAGCGCGTCTTCGGCGCTGGCATAGGTCTCGGCGTCGAAGCCCGACAGCGCCAGCCATTGGCTGACGGACTGCCGCATATCTTCCTCGTCATCGACGATCGCTACCTTCATTAGTCTTGCCATGTCTTACTCCGCGGCCTTTATGGCCCTGTTCTTGTCCGCCAGGAGGGGCAACTGAACTTCGAACACTGCACCCCCGCTTTCGGAATTATGGGCGGTCAGACGACCCCCGAAATCACTGATGATGGAGGACGAGATCGCGAGGCCCAGCCCCGTCCCTTCCCCCGGTTTCTTCGTGGTCCAGAACGGCTCGAACAGCTTGTCGAGATCCGAAATTCCGGGACCGTTATCACGCACGCTCAGCACGGCCGTCTCACCCGAGGTAAGCAACAACTCCACTTGAGGTTCCTCAACCGACTTGGTGGCGTCGAGTGCATTTCGCAACAGGTTGATGATCACCTGCTCCAGCCGGATGCGGTCCGCCATGACCATAACAGGACTGCGCGGCATGGTGCGCGAAATGTGCAATTTGCGAATTTTCAGCTGCGGCTCCATCATCGAGAGCGCCTCCGACAGCGCCACCCGCAGATCCACCGGCTCGAACGCCTCGCCCCCCTTGCGGGCATAGGATTTCAGCTGCCGCGTGATCGCGCCCATCCGCCCGATCAGGTCGTCGATGCGCTGGAACGACGACAGCGCCTCCTCGACCCGGGCGCGCTGCAACAGCAGTTTTGCGCCGGCCAGATAGGTCTTCATCGCGGCCAGGGGCTGGTTCAGTTCGTGGCTGACGGCAGCCGACATCTCGCCCAGAGCCGCGAGTTTCGAGCTTTGCGCGATCGTCTGCTCGGCCACGGCCAGATCCTGCTGCGCCTTCTCGCGCTCGGCGATCTCGCGGCTCAACCGGGTGTTGAGCTGGCGCAGCTCCGCCGATTCCGCCCGCAATTCCTGGCTTTGCCGCCGCGCGCGCCGCGACAGCGCATAGAAGACCAGCGCCAGCAGGATCGCGAAGCCCATGATCTCGAGCGCGAGCACCGCATTCACCCGCTCACGCACGGAGTCGTAGCTGGTGAAGGCGATCATCTTCCAGCCGCGGAAGGGAATGCGCGCCTCGGTGCGCATCACCGCGCGACCCTTGAGATAGGCGTCCGGCGCGTCATTGGCCCAGTCCGCGGTCGCCTGCAGCGCGCGTTCGATCGCGGAGGGGGCAGACCGCGCGGCCAGCGCCTCCGACATCGTCACCCCGCGCCAGCGCGGCTCGGTCGTCAGGATGATCTTGCCTTCGCTGTCGACCACGGCCAGCGCATCGGAAATCCCGGCCCAGGCGCGTTCGAATTTCGACAGATCCGCCTCGACGACGATCACGCCGACGGGCTTGTTGTTCTGGATGACGGCCCGCGAATAATCGAACTCGGTGCCGCCCGCCTCGGGCTCGTTGAGCGAGAAGATCGTCCCGCGCGAGCGGGTCGCATCGACGAAGAAGGGCGCATTCGGGAAGGGCGTGCCGATCTGCGTGCGATTGGTCGACGCCACCACCCGGCCCTGCATGTCCAACAGCCGGATCGAGGCCACCGCGACCTCTTTCTTGGCCGTGATCAGCTGCGCCGAGGCGGTGGAATAATCCGTTGTATCAAGGGCTTGCGTCAGCTCCGGATCGCGCGCGAGCAACAGCGGCACAACGGATGTCCGCTGCAACTCCGACATGATGTTGCCGGTGTAAAGCGCAAGCCGCAGTTCGGTGCGCACGCGCGTCGTCTCGGTGAACCGCTGGGTCAGCCATTGGTTGGTGATCCACATCACCGCCCCCGCCAGCGCGAGGATCAGCACCACAGCGACGCGCAGCAGCCAACGGGCGCGCGGCGAGCGCGCCATGACACCGAGCCCGCCCTCACCTTCGGGCGGCTCTTCAGGTAAAATCGTCGAACGTGTCTGCACGTGCGTCATGCGCGAAGTCTAAGCCAAGGCCCAGAGCGCAACAAGCGCGCGAGATCAGGCGGTTGCCAGCATCCCGCTCAACGCGCGGAAAAGCGCCGCCCCATCGGCGCCGCCCTGCGCAGGTTCGATCGCGCGCTCGGGGTGAGGCATCATGCCCAGCACCCGGCGGTTCTCGCTCAGCACGCCCGCGATATCGTCGACGGAGCCGTTGGGGTTCTCGACATAGCGGAACGCCACGCGGTCCTCGCCCTCGATGCGGGCAAGGCCTTCGGGATCGATCTGGTAATTGCCGTCATGGTGGGCGACCGGGATCACGATCTCCTGCCCCGCCTCGTAGCCCGAGGTATAGGCGCTGTCGGTCGTCGCGACGCGCAGGGCCAGCGGTTTCGAGACGAATTTCAGCCCCGCATTGCGCATCAGCGCGCCCGGCAGCAGCCGCATCTCGGTCAGCACCTGAAAACCGTTGCAGATGCCGATGACATAGCCGCCCTTGCCTGCGAAGTCGGCCACCGCCTGCCCGATGGGCGAGCGCGAGGCGATCGCGCCGCAGCGCAGGTAGTCGCCATAGGAGAACCCGCCCGGCACACCAATGATGTCGATGCCTTCGGGCAATGCGGTTTCCTTGTGCCAGACCTTGACGACATCCGCCCCGGCTGCCGCGAAGGCCATGCTCAGGTCGCGGTCGCAATTCGATCCGGGGAAGGTGATGATGGCGGCTTTCATGGGTGCAAACTCCTGGCCTTGAGGGTCGAACCTGTCGGGTAAGGCCTGTGCGGCCTTCGGCTTGGTACAAATATCCCGGGGGAATTGGCCGGCAGGCCAAGGGGGGCAGCGCCCCCCACCCGACCCGGATCAGGCGATCTCGATGGTGTATTTCTCGATCACGGTATTGGCGAGGAGCTTCTCGCACATCTCCTTCACCTCGGCCTCGGCAGAGGCTGCATCGGTGGCGCTCAGGTCCAGTTCGATCACCTTCCCCTGACGCACGCCTTCGACGCCGCCGAACCCCATATGGCCCAATGCGTGACGGACGGCCTCGCCCTGCGGGTCGAGCACCCCATCCTTCAGCATGACATGAACGCGGGCTTTCATCACGAGCGGTCCTTTCAGTTGATCAGCGTCGGTTTGATCGGCTGGGTATTGGTCGGCAGCACGCCAAGGCGCTTGGCGACTTCGGTATAGGCATCGGTCAGGCTGCCCAGATCGCGGCGGAACACGTCCTTGTCGAGCTTCTGGCCCGTCTTGACGTCCCACAGGCGGCAGCTGTCGGGGCTGATCTCGTCGGCCACGATCAGGCGCATGAAATCGCCATCCCAGACGCGGCCGATCTCGATCTTGAAATCGACCAGCTTGATGCCGACGCCGTAGAACACGCCGGTCAGGAAGTCGTTCACGCGCAGCGCCAGCGCCACGATGTCATCGAGGTCCTGCTGGCTCGCCCAACCGAAAGCGATGATATATTCCTCGGGCACGAGCGGATCGCCCAACTCGTCGTTCTTGTAGCTGTATTCGACGATCGGACGCGGCAGCGGCGTGCCCTCTTCCATGCCCAGACGCTTCGCGATCGAACCGGCGGCGAAATTGCGCACGATCACTTCGAGCGGCACGATCTCCACCTGACGGATCAACTGCTCGCGCATGTTGAGCCGTTTGATGAAGTGGTTCGGCACGCCGATATTGGTCAGGCCGGTCATGAAATACTCGGACAGGCGGTTGTTGAGCACGCCCTTGCCCTCGATCACGTCCTTTTTCTGAGCGTTGAAGGCGGTCGCGTCGTCCTTGAAATACTGGACCAGCGTTCCGGGCTCGGGGCCTTCATACAGAACCTTCGCCTTGCCTTCGTAGATCTTCTTGCGCCGGGGTGCCATCGCGTCTCCGTTCTCACTTGGCGCGGCGGTGCCAGGGCCTGCGCCGCATGCCGTCAGGAATGCCGCGCCCGCCCCTGCGCGCCGTCCGCGAAAGGGTGTTGCCCGCCCTATAGGACAAGCCCGCGAGTCTCGCAAGGTAAAGCGCACGCCACTTCACGCAGATGCACAGCCCCGTCAAACCGGCCAAAACGCGGCCCTTTCCTCTTGCGGCGCACGCCGTGCATGTGCATATCGGAGGTAACGGAGACTTTACCGGGAGGGACGTGGGCCATGACCACCTTCGACGATCGCGAAAATGCCTATGAGAACAAGTTCGCGCATGATGCCGAGCTGCAGTTCAAGGCCGATGCCCGCTGCAACAAGATGCTGGGCCAATGGGCCGCAGAGCTTCTGGGCAAAACCGGCCCCGAAGCCGACGCCTATGTCCGCGAGGTCGTGACCTCCGATTTCGAGGAAGCGGGCCACGAAGACGTGTACCGCAAGCTCTCGGGCGATCTCGGCGACAAGGCCGATGAGCAGACGATCCGCGCGAAGATGGCCGAATGCATGGCCGAGGCGCGCCGTCAGGTGGTCGACGAGGCCGAGTGAGCCCTCGCCGATGACGCAGATTGAAAGGCCGGATGCCAAGCGCGTCCGGCCTTTTGCATTTCAGTCCGAGATTGCAGCGCCTTCATCAAGAACATGAAGGAAACGAATTTGCCAATTCCCGCCTGTCATGGCAGGACAAACCCAACCGCCGCGCCCGACGCGGCCCTTTGCATTTGACGAGGCCCTTATGACCGCCCCGAAAACCGACGCGCTGAGCCGCCTTCTGGAAACCCGCGATTGGCTGATGACCGATGGCGCGACCGGCACCAACCTGTTCAACATGGGGCTGGCCTCGGGCGAGGCCCCGGAACTTTGGAATGCCGACGAGCCCGCGAAGATCGCGAAGCTTTATTCGCTCGCCGTCGATGCGGGCTCGGACCTGTTCCTGACCAACAGCTTCGGCGGCAATGCCTCGCGGCTGAAACTGCACAATGCGCAGAACCGCGTGCGCGAGCTGAACCGCCTCGCCGCCGAGATCGGTCGCGACGTGGCCGACAAGCAGTCGCGCCCCGTGATCGTTGCGGGCTCGATGGGCCCGACGGGCGAGATCTTCGCGCCGATGGGCACGCTGACGCATGAGTTGGCGGTCGAGATGTTCCACGAACAGGCCGAGGGTCTGAAAGAGGGCGGCGCGGATATCCTCTGGGTCGAGACGATCTCGGCGCAGGAAGAATACAAGGCCGCCGCCGAGGCCTGCCATCTGGCGGGCATGCCGTGGTGCGGCACGATGAGCTTCGACACGGCGGGCCGCACGATGATGGGGCTGACCTCGCAGGCGATGGTCTCGATGGTCGACAAGCTGGCCCACCCGCCGCTGGCCTTCGGCGCGAATTGCGGCGTGGGCGCGTCCGACCTGCTGCGCACCGTTCTGGGCTTTGCCGCGACCGGGACCGAGCGCCCGATCATCGCCAAGGGCAATGCGGGCATTCCGAAATATGTCGACGGTCATATCCATTACGACGGCACGCCCGAGCTGATGGCGGAATATGCGGTGATGGCGCGCGACTGCGGCGCGACGATCATCGGCGGCTGCTGCGGCACGATGGCCGAGCATCTGGTGGCGATGCGCGAGGCGCTGGAGACGCGTCCGCGTGGCGAGCGCCCGACGCTCGATCAGATTTCCTCGGTTCTGGGCGGGTTCTCCTCGGAGGATGACGGGCTGAGCGGGGATGCGCCCAAGCGCGAACGCCGGGGCCGTCGCCGCAGCTAAGCGCGGCTTGAGGGGCTCTGCCCCTCGGCCTTGCGGCCTCACCCCGGGATATTTGAACCAAAACGAAGGAAGGGCCGGGGTTTCCCGGCGGTTGGACCATGCGCGCGTCTCAGACGAGATCAGAACAGTTCGAGCTGATCGCCCGGCCGGGGCGGCACGCGAAACTGTGTCACGTCGAGATCGGGCAGATGGCGCGAGAAGCCCAGCCGCTTGCAGCTCAGCTTGAACCGCTGCTGCAACAGCTCGGCCATCTCTCCCTCGCCCTTCATCCGCTCGCCGAAGCGCGGATCGTTGAGCTTGCCGCCGCGCATGTCGCGGATCCGGCCCAGCACCTTCTCGACCTTGCCGGGGTGATGCCGCTCCATCCAGTCGGCGAAAAGCGGCGCCACCTCATGCGGCAGCCGCACCGGCATCATCGAGGCGGCTTTGGCCCCTGCCCTGCGCGCCTCGGTCAGGATCGCCTCCAGCTCGTGATCGGTGAGACCCGGGATCATCGGCGCGGCCATCACGCGGACAGGGATACCGGCACGCGAGAGTTCGCGGATCATGCGGATGCGGGTCGGCGGGCTGGGCGCGCGCGGCTCCAGATCGCGGGCGAGTTTGGCGTCGAGCGTCGTGACCGACACGCCGACCTGCGCCAAGCCTGCCTCGGCCATCGGCGCGAGGATGTCGAGATCGCGCAGGATCGTCGAACCACGGGTGACGATGGAGACCGGGTGACGATAGGCCTGCAACACTTCCAGCACGGCGCGCATGATCTCCATCTTGCGCTCGAGCGGCTGGTAGGGATCGGTATTCGTGCCGATGGCGAGCACGTTCGGGCGGTAGCCTTTCTTGCGCAGCTCGTCTTCGAGCACCTGCGGCGCCTCCGGCCGTGCGATCAGTCGGGTTTCGAAATCCAAACCCGCCGAGAGGCCGAGATAGCCGTGGCTGGGCCGCGCGAAGCAGTAGATGCAGCCATGTTCGCAGCCCCGATAGGGGTTGAGAGAGCGCTCGAAGGGCACATCGGGCGACTGGTTGCGGGTGATGACGGAGCGCGGTCGCTCCACCGAGACCTCGGTGCGGGTCAGGCGCTCCTCTTCGGGGATGTCCCAGCCGTCATGCTCGGGCGCGCGGGCGAAGGGCTCGAACCGGCCCACGGGGCGCGCCGCGGCACCGCGCGCGCGCAGACGCTCGGACGGGTTCGCGGGGGGAAGATCGAATGGCAGACTCATGCCCGGAATTTAGAACGAAATGAGAACATTTGCCAAGTAGAGTCCGGATGCGGACCTACCAACACCATGCGAGGTCGGACAAAACACCGCGCATGTCGCAAATCGCCAAGACTTGACGGGGCCACGGCCTCACCACAGGGTAACACCGGCTAGCAGGAGACTATTGGACATGGCCGAAGACGAAGACGATATCATCCTTTCGGAACTCGACGACGACGAGCTCACCGCGCAGATGATGGATGACCTCTATGACGGTCTCAAGGAAGAGATCGAAGAGGCCACCCGCATCCTGCTCGACCGCGGCTGGACGCCGTATGACATTCTGACCAAGGCCCTCGTCGCGGGCATGACCATCGTGGGCAACGACTTCCGCGACGGTATCCTGTTCGTGCCGGAAGTGCTGCTGGCGGCGAATGCGATGAAGGGCGGCATGGCCATCCTCAAGCCGCTGCTGGTCGAGACCGGCGCGCCGCGCATGGGCAAGATGGTCATCGGCACGGTGAAGGGCGATATCCACGATATCGGCAAGAACCTCGTCGCGATGATGATGGAAGGCGCGGGCTTCGAGATCGTCGATCTGGGGATCAACAACCCGGTCGAGAACTACCTCGAAGCGATCGCGCGCGAAGAGGCCGACATCCTCGGCATGTCCGCGCTGCTGACCACCACGATGCCCTACATGAAGGTCGTGATCGACACGATGAAGGAACAGGGCATCCGCGACGACTACATCGTTCTGGTGGGCGGTGCGCCCTTGAACGAGGAATTTGGCAAGGCGATCGGCGCCGATGCCTATTGCCGCGATGCCGCCGTGGCGGTGGAAACGGCGAAGGATTTCATCGCCCGCAAGCACAACCAGATGAGCGCCTGATCGCCGATCGCGCGCGCATCTAGGCTGATATGCATGGAGAAGGCCCCGATTTTTTCATCGGGGCCTTTTCATGTGCGCTTCCCCGCCCCATACTTGAAGAGAAGGGGGAAACGAGAAATGCCGCTGCCACATTTTCTGCTGCTGATCCTGTTTGTGATCGTTCTGGCGGGCTTGACGATCTGGGCCTTTGCCGCATCGGGCGTGCCGATGGCGATGCTCGGGCTGATGGTTCTCGTCGCAGCAGGCGTTGCCCGGATGATGGCACGGGTGGAATGACTGCCCAGAAGGCTGCCTCGCTTCCCGGCGACATGACCTTATCCGAAAATGGCTTAGCTCCCGAGGGCTCGGGGCGTCTTTTGCTGATCGCCTGCGGGGCATTGGCGCGGGAAATTCTCGCGCTCAAGCGGATCAATGGCTGGGATCACATCGACCTGACCTGCCTGCCCGCCAATCTGCACCTATACCCCGAGAAGATCACCGCCGCCGTCGAAGAGGCGGTGCTGCGCTATCGCGACCAATATGACGATATCTTCGTGGTCTATGCCGATTGCGGCACGGGCGGGCAATTGTTGGAAAAGTGCAAGTCTTTGGGGGTCGAGATGGTCGAAGGCCCCCATTGTTATTCGTTTTTTGAAGGTAACGCGGCCTTTGCCGAAACCGCCGAGGACGAGATCACGGCCTTCTACCTCACCGATTTCCTGACCCGTCAGTTCGACGCTTTCGTCTGGAAGCCGATGGGCTTCGACCGTCACCCGGAGCTGATCCCGATGATGTTCGGCAATTACGACCGGCTGATCTATCAGGCCCAGACCGACGATCCCGCGCTCGACGCGAAGGCGCGTGAGGCCGCGGAGCGGCTCGGCCTGCGCTATGAGCGGCGTTTTACGGGCTATGGCGATCTGGCCACCAGTCTCGCCAAATTTGCCACGAAATCGGGCAATCCGGCTTAATCCTCTTTGAATTTTTCTTAAAACCCGACCCGCGGGGCTTGGCATCGCTACGTCACCCGGGTATTGGCTTCGCCAAATCTCACACCCCTCCGGCCCGCCCCTCCCCGGTCGCGGGCCTTTCTAATTGCAGGACAACCGTATGACCTTGTCGCAATGGCGCAGCCAGTGGACTGGCAACTACCGCGCTGACATTCTTTCCGGTCTCGTGGTGGCGCTCGCGCTGATCCCCGAGGCCATCGCTTTCTCCATCATCGCAGGCGTGGACCCGAAAGTGGGCCTCTACGCCTCCTTCATGATCGCCACGATCACAGCTTTCTTCGGTGGCCGCCCGGGTATGATCTCGGCCGCGACCGCCGCAACCGCGGTGCTGATGGGCGCCTTGGTGCGCAGCTACGGGCTCGACTACCTGCTGGCCGCGACGGTGCTGGCGGGCGTGCTGCAGGTGATTGCCGGGGCGCTGAACCTCGGGACCGTGATGCGCTTCGTGTCGAAATCGGTGATGACGGGCTTCGTGAACGCGCTCGCCATCCTGATCTTCATGGCGCAATGGCCCGAGCTGAACCCGGCCAACGTGCCGGTGGTGGCGACCTATGCGCTGGTGGCACTTGGCCTTGCGATCATCTACCTGCTGCCGCGCTTCTTCCGCGCCATCCCCTCGCCGCTGATCGCGATCCTCGTTCTCAGCGCGGTCTCGATGGGGCTGGGGCTCAACGACGTGCACACGGTGTCCGACATGGGCGCCCTGCCCGATCAGCTGCCCTCGCTCCTGATCCCGAACGTGCCGTTCACCTTCGAGACGCTGCAGATCATCCTGCCCTATTCGGTGGGCGTGGCGGTCGTCGGCCTGCTGGAGAGCCTGATGACGCAGAACATCGTCGACGAGATGACTGACACGCGTTCGGATCGTCGTCAGGAATGCTTCGGTCAGGGCATCGCCAACTTCTGCACCGGCTTCATCGGCGGCATGGCGGGCTGCGCGATGATCGGCCAGTCGGTGATCAACGTCACCTCGGGCGGGCGCACGCGCCTGTCGACCCTGACCGCCGGGATCGCGCTTCTGATCTTCTGCGTGGTGCTGGGCGAATGGGTGGGCCGCATTCCGATGCCCGCGCTGGTGGCGATCATGATCATGGTGTCGATCGGCACGTTCAGCTGGGCCTCGCTGGGCCAGCTGCGCACGATGCCGATGTCGTCCAACGTGGTGATGCTGGCCACCGTCGCCTTCGTCGTCGCCACCCATAACCTCGCGATCGGGGTACTGGTGGGCGTGCTGCTCTCGGGGATCTTCTTCGCGGGCAAGATCGCGCGGATGACCGAGATCTCCTCGCGCTACAACGAGGCGCATCACCTGCGGACCTATTACATCAAGGGCCAGATCTTCTTCGCGACCGTGGAAGAGTTCAACCGCGCCTTCGACTTCCAGGAGAAGCTCGACCGCGTGGTGATCGACCTGACCCATGCCCATATCTGGGACATTTCTTCGGTCTCGGCGCTCGACCGGGCGGTGGGCAAGTTCCGGATGTCCGGCACGGATGTGAAAGTCGTGGGCATGAACCACGCGACCGAGACGATCATCGACAAGCTGTCGAATGGCGGCCAGGTCGCGGCGGGGCACTGAGGGGGCTCTGCCCCCGCTTGCTGCGCAAGCCCCCCGGGATATTTTCACCAATACGAAAAAGGGCGTGCCGGAGACGGCGCGCCCTTTTCTTTAAGCTTCCTCAGGCTTCCAGCTCGGTGTCCCAGTAGAGGAAGTCCATCCAGCTTTCGTGCAGATAGCCCGGCGGGAAGCGACGCCCGATGCGCAGCATATCCTCGGGCTGAGGCTGACGCGCGGGCTTGAGAAGATGCATCCCCGAGCGCTCCAGCGGCTTGTTGGCCTTGCGCAGGTTGCACGGCGCGCAGGCGGCCACGACATTCTCCCAGCTGGTGATTCCACCACGCGAGCGCGGGATCACATGGTCGAAGGTCAGGTCGCCCCGCTTGCCGCAATACTGGCACTTGAATTCGTCCCTCAGAAAAAGATTGAAGCGCGTGAAAGCCACGCGCTTCTGGGGTCGGACATATTCTTTGAGGACGACGACGGAGGGGATTTTGAAAGCCTGCCTCTGGCTGCGCACCACCTCTTCGTATTCGGCGAGGATCGTCACCCTGTCGAGGAAGACCGCCTTTATCGCCTCCTGCCAAGGCCATAGCGAGAGCGGGTAATAGGAAAGCGGCCGGAAATCGGCGTTGAGCACCAGCGCCGGGTGCTGTCTCAGCGCCGCCGGTTCGCGGGTGAATTGGGTTCGAAAATTCGTCCTGTCGCACTCGTCCAGCATGGGTGACTCCGTCCTCGCCCTGTCGCCTGCCTCGGCTCAGGGGCGGGGTCCGCCCCTGCCTTATCGATGACTATATATGGCGTTCGCGATCTGGCAAGCCTCTTGATCTCGCGATTGCTGCCATGCGGCATGGGTAGCAAACAGCCATGACAAAGAAATGACGCTGCGCGAGCGTTTGGCAAGGTTGCAGGTGCCGCGGCGATCGGCGGCCGCGGGCGTCTCAGCCCGGCAGTTTGTCTTGCAGGAAGGACAGCGCCACCGACAGCCCGTCGGGCGCGATCCCGTGGCCAGTGCCCTTCATCACATGGGCATAGGTATCGAACCCCGCCGAGACCAGCGCATCGCCCGCCTTGCCCATATCGGCGAAGGGCACGACCGGATCCTGATCGCCATGGATCAGCAGAACCGGCGGCTTCGAGATCGCCTCGTTGCCCAGGGCTTCCGGGCGCAGAAGACGGCCCGAGAAAGCCACCAGCCCCGCGACAGGCTCGGCCCGGCGCGGCAGCACTTCGAGCGCGGTCATCGTGCCTTGCGAGAAGCCGATCACGGCGAGCTGCGCGGGCGTCAGCCCCTGCTCTTGCAGCACGGAATCGAGGAAAGCATCCACGTCGGCTGCCGCGTCCTTCAGACCTTGGGCGGATTCCGCTTCGCTGGAATTGTCGATCCAGGGGATCGGGAACCATTGCCGCCCGTATGGCGCCGCGCGGCAGGGTTCGGGCGCGTCGGGCGCGAGGAATAGCGTGTCGGGCATGTGCTGGCCCAGCGGATCGGCGAGGCCCAGCAGGTCCGCTCCATCCGCGCCGTAGCCATGTAGAAACACCACGGCGGATTTCACCACCCCCGATTGCGGCTCTTTGCGTCCGGCTTCCAGCTTGCGGGTCATGGGGCAACTCCTTCACGATCTTTACAGGCCGCGTAATAGGCCCAGAGGCCGCGCGCCGCAACCGCGCGCCACGGCGACCAGGCTGCCGATAGCTCATTGAATTGTTTGCGCTTGGGACGTTCGGGCAAATCGAACAGCAGCCGCGCCCCCTCGGCCAGCGCGAGATCGTCCACCGCGAAGACATCGGCGCGGCCCAGAGCGAAGATGAGATACATCTCCACCGTCCAGCGCCCGATGCCGGGGATCGGCAGAAGCTGCGCGACCACCTCTTCGTCGGGCATCGCGCGCAGCCCCTCGAAATCGACGCCGGAATTGGAGAGCGCCTGCAGATAGCGCACCTTCTGACGCGAGAGGCCACAGGCGCGCAGATCCTCTTCCGAGGCGCCCGCGATGGAGACCGGATCGCCATAGCCCGCGCCGATCACCTTGTTGCGGATCGAGTTGGCGGCGGCGACGGAGACCTGCTGGCCGATGATCGCGTCGCGCAGCGCCTCGAACCCGTCCTCGCGGCGGCGCAGAGGCCACGGCCCCGTCAGCGCGCAAACCTCGGCAAAACGCGGCTCTGTGCGGCAGAGAAATTCGGTGCCCTCGGCGATATCGTCTTCGCAGGTAATGATACGTCCAACCATGCGCGACACCCTGCCTCATGCCGCGCCCGCTTGCCAGCCCCCAATCGCCACGCTAGCAAGCTGTCATGAGTGAAATGACCGCCCCTCCCGCCTCTCGCGAAAAGCGCAATACGATCGTGCTGGTTCTGGCCCAGGCGCTTCTGGGCGCGCAGATGCCGATGATCTTCACGGTGGGCGGTCTTGCGGGCCAGATGCTCTCGCCCAATCCCTGCCTCGCGACGCTGCCCCTGTCGCTGATCATTCTGGGCTCGGTCCTCTCGGCGCAGCCGATGTCGGAATTCATGGCCGCGAAAGGCCGCCGCGCGGGCTTCATCCTCGCCAATGCGATGGGGGCGCTGGGGGCGGCGACCGCGGCCTATGCGCTCTATCACGGGTCGTTTGCGCTGTTCATGCTGGGGTCGTTCTTCACCGGCACCTATATGTCCGCGCAGGGGTTCTACCGGTTCGCGGCGACCGATACCGCCAGCGCGGAGTTCCAGCCCAAGGCGATCTCCTATGTGATGGCGGGCGGGCTTGTGGCCGCGATCATCGGCCCGCAGCTTGTGAAGGTCACGAGCGAGGCGATGGTCGTGCCCTTCATGGCGACGTACCTCGCGATCATCGGGATCAATGCGCTCGGGCCGATCCTGTTCTCCTTCCTCGACATCCCGGCTCCGGGACGGCGCAAGAAGCACGAACATCACGAGGGCCGCACCCGCGGCGAGCTGCTGAAAGACCCGGTGATCCTCGTCGCGATGATCTGCGCCATGGTCTCCTACGCGCTGATGAACCTCGTGATGACCTCGACGCCGCTTGCGGTCGTGGGCTGCGGGTTCGAGCAGGCAGACGCGGCCAATATCGTCTCGGCTCACGTGCTGGCGATGTATCTGCCGAGCTTCTTCACCGGCCACCTGATCGCGCGCTTCGGCAAAGAAGTGATCGTGGGCACCGGGCTCGTCATTCTGGCCGCGGCGGGTGCAATGGCGCTGAGCGGCGTCGATCTCGCACAGTTTTATGCCACGCTCATCCTTCTCGGTCTCGGCTGGAACTTCGGCTTCATCGGCGCGACCTCGATGCTCGCCTCCGCCCATAGCCCCGAAGAGCGCGGCCATGTGCAGGGGATGAACGATTTCGTGGTCTTCGGTGGCGTCTTCCTCGCCTCGCTCGCCTCGGGCGGACTGATGAACTGCACCCAGAGCGGCAATGCCCAAGCGGGCTGGCAGGCGGTCAATCTCGCGATGATCCCCTTCCTGACGCTGGCCGGGGCGGCGCTGATCTGGCTGGTGCTGCGCCCAAAAGAGACCCGCTAAGGGGGCGCCGCCGCCCCTTCGGCTTGGCGAAAATATCCCGGGGTGGGAATTCGCGACGGCGAAGGGAGGGCAGCGCCCCTCCGACAACGTCTCAATTCAGGGTAAGGCTCAGGCCAGCTTGGCGATGCGCTCTTCGAGCACGTCGAAGGGCACGCCCGGCTCGTCCTTGGCACAGCGGATCACCAGCGAGGTCTTCACGCTAGCCACGTTCTCGGCGGCGGTCAGTTGGCCGGTCAGGAAGCTCTGGAAGCTCGAGAGGTCCGGCGCCACGCATTTCAGCACGAAATCGATCTCGCCATTGAGCATGTGGCACTCGCGCACGAGCGGCCATTCGCGACAGCGCGACTCGAAGTTCGACAGATCCGCTTCGGCCTGGCTGTGCAGGCGCACCATCGCGAAGACCTGCACTTCGAATCCCAGCTCGCGCGGGTTCACGTCCGCATGGTAGCCACGGATGTAGCCCGCCTCTTCGAGCGTGCGCACGCGGCGCAGGCAGGGCGGGGCCGAAATGCCCACACGCTTGGCCAGTTCGACATTCGTCATCCGCCCGTCCGCCTGCAGTTCAGCGAGGATTTTGCGGTCGATGTCGTCGAGCCGGGAGGTGGGCATGTTGAAACAATCCTTCGTGCGTTGCGGCAGAACTTACCGCTGGAAGAGAGGATGCGCAATAATATTTCGCGGACTGCTCCGCAAGTGCTATTTGTCGCGGCAAGCAGGGGCTTTTCGGCGCGCCTCGCTCCGACTATATCCGTCGGGCAGAATTCCAAGGAGGCAGGCATGTCCGAGACGAAGAAAACCAAGGTTCTGATCATCGGCTCCGGCCCTGCGGGCTACACGGCGGCGGTCTACGCGTCGCGTGCGATGCTCGAGCCGGTTCTGGTGCAAGGCATGCAGCCGGGCGGCCAGCTGACCATCACCACCGAGGTCGAGAACTGGCCCGGCGAGAGCGAGATTCAGGGCCCCGACCTGATGGTGAAGATGGAAGAGCATGCGCGCGCGATGGGCACCGAGATCATCATGGACATGATCACCGAGCTCGACACCTCGAAGCGCCCCTTCGTCGCGAAAGGCGATTCGGGCACGACCTACGAGGCAGCAGCAGTGATCCTTGCCACTGGGGCGCAGGCGAAATGGCTGGGGCTTCCCTCGGAAGAGAAGTTCAAGGGCTTCGGCGTCTCGGCCTGCGCGACATGCGACGGGTTCTTCTATCGCGGCAAGGAAGTCGTGGTGATCGGCGGCGGCAACACCGCCGTGGAAGAGGCGCTGTTCCTGACCAACTTCGCCTCCAAGGTGACGCTGATCCACCGCCGCGACACACTGCGCTCGGAGAAGATCCTGCAGGATCGCCTGTTCAAGAACCCCAAGATCGAAGTGGAGTGGAATCACACGGTCGAGGAAATCCTCGGCGACGAAAATCCGCTCGGCGTGACCGGTGTGCGGGTGAAATCCACCGCCGACGGGTCCGAGAAAGTCATCCCCTGCGACGGGTTCTTCGTGGCGATCGGGCACGCGCCGTCGTCCGAGCTGGTAAAGGACAGCCTGAAGATGCAATCGGGCGGCTATGTCTGGGTGGAGCCGGGCTCGACCCGCACCTCGCAGCCCGGCATCTTCGCGGCGGGCGACCTGACCGATCACACCTATCGTCAGGCCGTCACCTCGGCGGGGATGGGCTGCATGGCCGCGCTCGACGCCGAGAAATTCCTCGCCGAGCAGGGCGAAGCCGAGTGATCTCTTTCGACGGCACGGTCTGGCGGATCCTCTCTGCCGACCGCGCTGATGATGCTTGCAAACCGGCCCGCCATCCGGAGGGCCGGTTTCATTATTCCGGACAGGTGGCGCTCTATGCCTCGCTGAGTGCCGAGGGGGCTGCCGTGGCGCTCCGGCGCTATGTGCGGGCCGGCGATCCGTCGCGGGTGATCGTGCCGCTGGAGATCATGACAGAGGCGATGGACGACCTGCGCGGCACGCCCGATCAGGCGGCGGCGTCCGTGGTCTGGCAGGATGGGAGAGCGAGCGGCGCGCCCTCGCCCACATGGCGCCTCTCGGATCGGTCACGGGCGCGCGGCGCACAGGGGCTGCTCTACGCCTCGCGCTCACGCCCCGATCTGAGCCATCTGGTGCTCTTCGAGGTCTCGTCCGCAACAGTGCGGCAGGCCGGGCCTGCGCAACCGTGGCACCCGCCCTACCCCATCCCGTCTGCGTGAGACGTCATTGCACCGTCGCGCGGCTCCTCTAGGGTGAAGACCATCAGGAGGAAGCCGCTCATGCGCTGGCGCGGGGTCAATCACGTCGAATTCTCGGTGCTCGACTATGACAAGTCGATCGCCTTCTACGATGCGATGTTCGGATGGCTTGGATATAAGAGCTTCTGGACGCTCGATATCGGCTATCGCTCGACCTATTACATGGCGCGCTTCCCGATGCCGCATTCCTATATCGGCATCCAGCCCGCGCATTCGGGCGAGAAACTGGATCACGCGGCGCGCGCCGTGGGCATCCATCACATCGCGCTCTAGGCGAAATCACGCGCCGAGGTGGATGCGTTTCACCGCGATTTTCTGATCCCGCGCGGGCTGTCGGTGACGGACGTCCCGCAGGAATATCCCGTTTATGCGCCAGGCTATTACGCGGTGTTCTTCGACGATCCGATCAACGGCATTCACTGGGAACTGGCGCATATCCCGCGCATTCCGGGCCTTGGTGCGATCCGCAGGTTCCGCGCGGCCTTGAGAGCCGCACAGAAAGAGCATCCGGAATGGGACGGCCCGCCCGAGAAGATCGCATTCCGCGACCTGCCCGGACGGCGCTGAACTCAGGCAAGATGGCCGAGAAAGGCGTCGATTTCCTCAGGCGTCGTGGCCCAGGAACAGACCAGTCGCGCGGCCAGAAGCTCGTCCTCGGGGCCTTCCAGCGACTGGTCGAACGGCCAGAGATAGTAATAGGCCCCCGCTGCATTCGCGCGCTTATGCGCCCCGCGCGGCAGGGCGGCAAAGACCGCGTTGGCCTGCGTCGGATGGATCAGCTTCGCACCCTCGATCTGGCCGATGCCTTCCGAGAGTTTGCGTGCCATTTCATTGGCATGCCGCGCGGTCTTCAACCACAGATCGTCGGCCAGATAAGTCTGCATCTGGGCCGCGAGGAAGCGGTGCTTCGAGAAGAGATGGCCGCCACGCTTGCGGCGCAGCTCGAACTCCCAGGCGCGTTTGGGGTCAAAAATCACCACCGCCTCGACGCCCATGCAGCCATTCTTCGTGCCGCCGAAGCTGAGCACGTCGACGCCCGCCTTCCACGTCATCTCCGCCGGGCTGCAGCCTGCGGAAACCAGCGCATTGGCGAAGCGCGCGCCGTCCATATGCACGGGCAGATGGAAGCGGCGGGCGACATCGCTCAGGGCTTTCACGTCCTCAGGCGAATAGACCGCGCCTGCCTCGGTGGAATTGGTGATCGAGACCATGCCGCGCTGGACATTATGGATGCCACCGCGCCCGGTATGGGCGACGGTGCGCGCGAGCGCGTCGGGGTCCATCTTCGCATCCGGCCCGTCGACCAGAACCAGTTTCGAACCGTTCGTGTAAAATTCCGGCGCGCCGCATTCGTCTTCCTCGATATGGGCGTTGCGATGGCAGAAGATCGCGCCCCAGGGCTGGGTCAGCACCGCGCAGGAGAGCGCATTGGCCGCCGTCCCGGTCGCGACGAGATAGACACGCGCTTCGGGCGCCTCGAAGATCTCGCGGATCTTCGCCTGCACGCCTTCAGTGATCGGGTCGTCGCCATAGGAATGCACATGCCCCTCATTCGCGGCCATGAGGCCCTCGAGAATGGCGGGATGGGCACCGGACGTGTTGTCGGAGGCAAAATTCATGAGAGATCCTCGATCGTGTATTCGTCCCATTCTTCTTCGGGCACTTCGAATTCGGGCACGGTCCAGCCGCGCACGCTTTCCCCGGCCTCATGGACCGTCTCGCGCGAGCCCGAGATCAGGTAGTGCCAGTCATAGAGCGGCTTGTCTTCGAAGCGCAGCCGGTAGGCGCAGGTCGCGGGCATCCAATAGGCGATCTTGTGGATCGTCTTCGGGCTGAGCGTGACGCATTCTGGGACGAACTGGTGGCGAATGTCATATTGCGTGCAGCTGCAGCTCTCGCCATCGAGCAGTCTGCAGGCGACGCGGGTGAAGACGACCTCGCCCGTATCCTCGTATTCGAGCTTGTTCAGGCAGCATTTGCCGCAGCCATCGCACAGCGCCTCCCATTCGGGGGCGGTGAGCTTCTTCAGCGGCAGTTTCCAGAACTCGGGGCGCAGTTTGGTCATGGCGCGGAAAATGGGGCAGCGGCGGGCAAATGGAAAGGGCAGATCGGCGGATCGTGAGCGGATCTGCGATTTGGACATGGCGGGACGGGCAGACCGATGGCTCTTGGCGCGGGGCGACCAGCCCCGGGCCGCGCCCGACCTCCCCCCGGGAGGGCGCATTGGCGATGGTGTCGCGGGTTCAAGCGTCATCCGGGCTTGCGAGATAAAGCGCCCAGCCACTGACGACATAAAGCGCCCACCCGAGGTCGGGCGCGGCCCTCAGCGCTCAGCCAGTATCTCCCGCGCGCGGGCGCAATCGGCATCCATCTGCGCGACCAGCGCCTCGAGCCCGTCGAACTTCATCTCGGGGCGCAGGAATTCGACCAGCGCGACCGAGACATGCTCGTCGTAGAGGTCGCCTTTGAAATCGAAGACGAAGGTTTCGAGGTTCGGGGTATTCTCGCCGAACATCGGGCGCACGCCGAGGCTCGCGGCCCCGGTATAGCTGCCCTTATGCGGCCCGGTAAGCACGTCGAACTTCACCGCATAGACGCCCAGCTTGGGCAGATGCAGCCCAGCCATCGACATATTCGCGGTCGGATAGCCCAGATCGCGGCCGCGCTTGTCGCCATGCAGCACCGCGCCCTCGATCCGGTGCAGGTGGCCCAGCATCGCGGCGGCATCCTCGGGGCGGCCTTCGGCCAGCGCGGTACGGATCGCGGTCGAGGACGCCTCGACCCCCTCGACGTGCAGAAGCGGTGCGACGGTGACCTCGAAGCCGTATTTCGCGCCCAGCTCCGTCAGCATCGCGGCATCGCCTTCGCGCCCCTTGCCAAAGCGGAAATCGCCGCCCACCGCGACATGGGTCACGCCCAGCCCCTCGGCGAGCACTTCGCGCGCGAAAGCGTCGGCGCTCATATCGGCCAGCTCTTCGTTGAAGGGCAGCTCATAGAGCCGCTCGACCCCAAGCTTGGCGAGCCGGTTGGCGCGCGCCTCGGGGTTCATCAGCCGGAACGGCGGCAGGGTCTTGCCTGCCCGGGCTGCGAAGAATTCGCGGGGATGCGGCTCGAAGGTGATGACGCCCAGCGGCGCATCTTTCCCGCGTGCCTGATCGATCACCGATTGATGGCCGAGATGGATGCCGTCGAAATTGCCCATCGCGACGGAGGCCCCGCGCGCGGATTTCTCCAGCGATTTCCAAGTGGTCAAGCGTTTCATCCACCCCGCCCTCCGGCGAGGTCGCCGGGTCAGTCGAACTTGCGCGAGGGCGCCAGAACTAGCGCCTCGCCTTTCACGACCACCGTATCGCCCACCGCGCAGTGGGTTTCAAGCGTGACACGGCGACGCGAATGATCGATCGCCGTCACCTTCACCTCGGCATAGACCACATCGCCGGGACGCACGGGGGCCATGAATTTGAGCGACTGGCCCAGATAGACGGTGCCGTGACCGGGAAGCTGCTCGCCGATGACCGCCGAGATCAGCCCCGCGGTCAGCATGCCATGCGCGATTCGACCCTCGAAAATGGTGTCTTGCGCATAGGCATCGTCCAGATGGACCGGGTTATGGTCGGTGGAGACCTCCGCGAACATCTCGATGTCGCGGTCGGTGACCTCCTTGCGGAGGTAGCGCACCATGCCGATTTCCAGATCTTCGATGCAGATCGTGCCACGGGGCAGGTTGTCGAGCATATCCATAGGTCCCAGCCGGAAGTTCATGTTGCACTGCGGCATAGCACATGCGGCAGAGCACAGGCAAGATGCCTGCGCAACTTTTTTACCTTACCGCGACAAAAGGCGCAACAAAGTTACCGCCTGAATTTTGCGCTTCGCTCAGGTCAGATGACCCATCGTGTAGAGCGGGTCGCGCTGACGCGCCTCCAGCCAGGTGCGCAGCAATTCGGGATCGGGGTTCTGCGGATCGGCCCCGAACTGATCATGCGCCAGACCACTGGAGATGAAGAGGCAGTCGATCCCCTCCCCCGCAGCGCCGGCCACATCGGTATTGATCCCATCGCCGATGGCGAGGATGCGCGCATCCTCCGCGCCGCCGAGACGGCTCAGCTTGCGCCGCGCGAGATCGTAGATCGGCGGATGGGGTTTGCCGAAATACATCGCCTCGCCGCCCATTTCCTCGTAGAGCGCAGCCAGCGCGCCGGCGCAGTAAATCCGCTTGTCGCCCAGATCGACGACAATATCGGGGTTCGCGCAAAGCATCGGCAGTTCCCGCATCTTCGCGAGCAGGAACTTCGGGCGGTAATCCTCGGGGACTTCGTTCACTTCATCGAAGGGGCCGGTGCAGACGATGCCCTCGGCCTCGTCGAAATCGACACGGGTGATCTCGGCCTGCCCCTGCCATTCCTCGGGCACCTCGGTGAAGAACCCGTCATCCTTGGACGGGCCCAGATGCCAGACCTTCTTGCCCACGGCGCCCGCGAACATCGCATCCTGCGCGGCATCGCCGGAGGAGACGACGAGGTCATAGGCGTCCCGCGGGCAGCCCAGCTTGTCGAGCGATTCCATCACGAATTTCGCGGGCCGCGGAGCATTTGTCAGAAGCACGACCTTGCCGCCCTTCGCACGATACGCCTGCAGCGCCTCGACGGCCGCGGGAAACGCCTTGACCCCGTTATGCAGGCACCCCCAGAGGTCGCAAAACAGCGCGTCATAGGGATCGGAAATCTCGGACAGCGAAGAGATGATGCGGGTCATGGCGGCCTTTCGTCAGCAAGGTTTGGCGCGGTCGGAGCCCCCTCGGGCGGGGGCCGCGCGCTTACCGAAGCTATATGGCACGGGCGTGACCGAAGGCAAAGCGGTGGGCCGCTCAGTCCTCCTCCGTCGCGGCCCCGTAGCCGTAGCCATAGGCGTAGCCATATTCGGGGGCGGCGAAGCGGAATTTGTTGACCACGACGCCCATCACATTGGTGCGTTCGGCCAGCTCGCGCTCGCAGACGTCGATTTCCTGAATCGTGGTCTCTTCGGTTGCGGCGATGATCAGCACGCAATCGACATGGGCGGCGAGCGAGAGCGTATCGTCGCTGACCAGCACCGGCGCGGTATCGAAGATCATCAGGTCGGGGGCGTAGATCGTCTCGATCCGCTCCAGCGCCTCAGCCGCGCGGCGCGACTGGATCAGCTCGGCCGGGGTCTCCACCGGCTTGCTATTCGCGCCAATCGCGAGGTTGCCGCCCAGCCGCAACGCGTGATCGGCAAACTCGGCCGTGCCTGCGAGCACTTCGGAGATCTGCGGCCCGCGCGGCGCGTCGAGCAGCTTCAACAGCGAGGGTTTGCGGAAATCGGCCTCGATGAGCAGCGTGTGCCGCTCTTGCTGCCGTGCAAGGCTCAGCGCGAGATTGAGCGCGACGGTCGATTTCCCGCAGCCCGCCGAGGGCGAGGTGATCGCCAGCCGACGCCAGCCATTGGCTCGCATCTGCTGCACGATCTTGGTGCGCATCAGGTCGATCGGCGCGCTCTCGGCGCTGCCATCGGGGCTCACGATACGCTTGCCGCGCAGCCGCCCCAAATTCGGGGCGATCGGCGTCAGCGCCTGCCACGCGCCCGCGGTGATACCGTCGCTGCCGGGGACGACCTGCGCCCGGACCGAAGGCTCGGAGGCCGCGCGGCCCGAGCGGGCGGCGCGGGCCTTGGCAATCGCGTCTCGCAATCTTTCCGCCATCTCTCGCCTCCTTGCCTCAGAACAGCCGGTCGAGCGGCATGTAGAACGCGCCGAACAGCACAACGACCGCAACGAAAGCCGCGCCGACCATCGAGCCGGAGACCAGAACCTTACGACGACGGCGGCGCATGTCTTCGGGCGTGCTCAGATAGGGAAGCGTCGCGAAAGCCGAGATCCCTAAATGGCGCTGCAGATCTTCGGGGCGACGGATGCCGGTGCTGAGCAATTCGCGCAGCGCAATCGCCACGAGACCAAGCAACAGCCCCACCCCGACGCCTGCAAGCGCGAGCGTCTTGCGATTGGGCTTCACCGGCTCGCCCGGCGCGACCGCCTGATCGATCACGGTCAGCTTCTCGCCCTTGGCCAGCGACTCGATCGTGTCGCCCGTCTCAGCCACGGCGCGCGCTTTCACGGCGCTGTCGTACTGATCGGCGAGATTGTCGTGATCGCGGCGCAGCGCCTCGAGCGCCGAGGCGTTGGCGGGCACTTTCGCAATCGCCTCGCGGAGTTGCGCGATTTTCAGATCGGCGGCATCGCCTGCGGCCTGCGCGACGAAAAGCGTATCCGTCAATTCGCGCAGACGGCTCTCGAAGGCGGATTTGGCTTTCGGTAGCGGCAACGTCACCTGCTGCGACAATTCCTGAATCTGCGCGCCCAGCGCCGCGAGCCGCGCGTCATCGGCGGGCAGCAGCGGTTTGAGCGCGTCGCGCTGCGCCTCGAGCCGGGACAGTTCGCGCGCGGCGGGCGGATAGATAGCGTCGCGGTCGACCACACGCCCCGCCGCTTCGCGCAGCCGCACCAGCCGGTCGATCTCCGTCTCGGTCTCGTTCACATGCGCGAGCCGGGTCTCCGCGCCCGCCTGAACGGCAGCGAGACGGTCGCGCAGCAGCGGCAATTCCTCGGGCAGCGCGTCGCCGTTCTCCTGCCTGAACTGCAACATCGCGCTGGAGGATTTCGCCAGTTCGCCTTCCAGCCGATCCACCTCGCGCGAGAAGAAATCAAGCGTGTCGCGCGCGGCCTTGGTGCGGATATCGCTGTCTTCCTTGAGGATGCGCGTCACCAGTTCGTTCGCGACCCGCGCAGCGCGCGCGGGGGCGCCAGCGCGGAAGGACACCGTCATGAAGGTCGCGTCTTTCGGGGCGGAGCGCGACTTGCTCTGCTCGGAGATCTCGATCTCGACCGAGTTCTGAAGCGCCTCGAAAACCGCATCGGCATTGCGCGCGCCGGACTCGGTGCGCAGGTCAGGGAAAAGCGCCATCCGCCGCGCCATGTCGAGCAGGCTTTCGCGCGAGAGAACCCGCTTGCGGATCACCTGCAGCTTGGCATTGGTGTCGGTGCGCACTGTCGAGGCTGCCAGACCGTCCGGGATGCGATCCCCCTCGACGACGAGAAGCGCCTTGGCCTCGTAGATCGGCGTGATCATCCGCCCCGCCGCCAGACCGACAAGCGCGCCCAGCAGCACCGCCAGCAAGAGCCAGTGGATCCGCCGGGCAAACAGAGCAGCGTAGAAGCGGAGCTCCCGCATCAGCGCCCTCCCCTGTGGAGGAAGGCGGGCTCAGCCTCAGCGGCTGCTGCAGCGGTTGGCGCGGGCGCGATCACGCGCGGCTTGGCGCGTTGGGTCTCGACCGGCAGATAGAAGACGTTGTCCTCGATCACCCTGTCGATGATCTCGCCGGTGACGATCTCCGCACGCGCCGAATAGGCATAGACCATTCCCAGATCGGCCAGCTGGTTCATCAGCCGCGGAAGGCCTCCGCAATGGGCGTGCAGTTTCTGCGCGGCCTCGGGGGTGAAGATCTCGCGCGTCGCGCCTGCGACCTGCAGGCGATGGGCGATATAGGGCTGCGCGCAATCGGCGGGCATCGGCCCGAGATGGAAGCCGGAAGACACACGCTGCGCGAACTGGCGCAGCTCGGGCCGTGCGATCAGGTCGCGCAGTTCCGGCTGCCCCATCAGGATCAGCTGCACCAGCTCGTCCTTGTCCGCGTTGATATTGGTGATCATGCGCAGCTCTTCGAGCACGCCCGCATCGAGGTTCTGCGCCTCGTCGATCACCACCACCACACGCCGCCCGGCGGCATATTCCTGGATCAGAAGCTGCTGGAACCGGTCGTAGATCAGCACGTAATCCTCGCCCGCCTCCACCCGCTGGCCGAGCGACAGCATGATCCAGCGGATCACGTCATCGCGCGAACCCCGCGCGTTCGACACGAGCGCGATCGTCACATCCTCGGAAATCGTCGCCATCAGGTGACGCAGCAGCGTTGTCTTGCCCGCCCCGACCTCGCCAGTGATCAGCGTGATCGGTGCGCGCGAGAACAGCCCATATTCGAGCATAGTCGCCGCGTGCTTGTGCTCTGGAGACCAGAACAGGAAATCGGGATCGGGCAGCAACGAAAAGGGACGCTCTGCCAACCCGAAGAATTCGGTGTAGATTTCGTTCATGCCTGTACCGGGCCTTTGGCCTCTGGGATTTGTTTGCGCCAGTAAGCTGCATCTCCCTGCTTTACGCAAGAATTCGTGAGCAATTCGCGAGTGGCTGAGGCGAAACTGTCGCAAAAACGCGTCTATTCCTAGGAAAACTGGCTATTTAGACAGGGGGCGCTGTTCAAATCTCTTTATAGATGACGTCGGAGCAGCTAGCCTTTCTGCCAAGCGCCAGTCAGAGCGCAGTAGCAGAGCAGGCAAGACAGATGCCCCGATACCAGTATGCGCGCGCGAGCTTTTTCGCGCTTTGCGCGGCACTCGCATTGAGCGGCTGCAAGAGTGACGCAGACAAGGCCGAAGCCCATTACCAATCGGCCGAGACCCTTCTGGCCGAGGGCGATCCCGTCCGCGCGATGGTCGAGCTGCGCAACGTCTTCGAATATGACGGCACCCATAAGGCCGCGCGGCGCGCCTATGCCGATCTGCTGCTGGCGCAAGGACGCCTGCAGGAAGCCTTCAGCCAATATCTGCGTCTGCTCGAACAGTATCCCGAGACGGTTGAAGTGCATCGCATCCTTGCGGAGCTGTCGCTGCGCACGGGCAACCTGCCGCGCGCGCAAAAGCAGGTCGACGCGGTACAGGAACTCGCCCCGGACGATCCCGGCGCGCAGGCGGTGCAGCTCGCACTCGATCTGCGGCAGGCGAGCCTGTCGCGCGACACGGGCCGCCAGTCCGAAATAGCGGCGCAGGCCAAGGCTCTGACCGTGGCGCATCCCGAGGTCCTGACCGGCTGGCATGTGCTGATCGATGCGCGCAACGCCCAAGGCGACGACGCCGCGACGCTGGCCGCCCTTGATGCGGCGCTGGCCCGCGATCCGGCGCAATACCGGCTGCAGGTGCTCAAACTGGAACTGATCTCGAAGCGCGGCGCGAACGCGGAGATCGGCGCGCAGCTCGAAGTGATGCAGGGGCTGTTCCCGGAAGACCCGAAAACCCGCACCGCGCTCATCGCATGGTATGTGCTGCGCGACGATCCGGCGGGGGCGGCGCGTTTCCTACGCAAGCTCGCGACAGATCGAGACCAGCAGACGGGCGGCTATCTGGAACTCGTGCGTTTTCTGGCCCGCGCGAAAGGCGCCGAAGCCGCGCGGGCCGAACTCGACTCGCTCATCACGCAGTCGAAGGGCGCGGCGAATGAGGCGATCTTCACCGCGATGCGCGCCGATCTGGATTTTCAGGCGGGAGACCGGGCGGCGGCTTTGACGCGGATGCAGGCGCTGATCGAGAGCCATCCCGACAGTGAGGAGATGCGGCAGCTGCGCAGCGCTTACGCCCGGATGCTCGACCATGACGGGCAGCGCGAAAAGGCGAAAGCCGAGATCGCGGCCATCCTGAAGACCGATGCGACCAACGTCCCTGCCCTGCAGCAGCGCGCGGCGTGGCGGATCGAGGAGGATCGCCTCGATCTGGCGATTACCGATCTGCGCAGCGCGCTGCAGCAGGCCCCCGACAATCCGCAGACCCTGACCCTGCTGGGCGAGGCCGACCTGCGAGAAGGCGCGCCCGATCTGGCGATGGGGCGCTTCAGCCAGGCCTATGATGCGGCGGGGCGCGCCGCGCCCGAGGCGATCCGCTATGTCGATTTCCTCTTCGCGCATGACCGCGCCAGCGCCGCGCGGACGGTTCTGGCCGAGGCCGTGGCGGTAACCCCCAACAGCCCCGGACTGCTCAAGCGGCAGGCCGATCTGGCGCTTGCCGATCGCGACTGGATGCTTGCCCATCGCATCGCGGACCGCCTTGCCGCATCGTCGGCCCCGGGCACGGAGGCGCTGGCGCAGTCGATCCGCGCCGCGATCCTGATGGGGCGCGGACGCAGCGAGAGCGCGATCGAGACGCTGAAAACCTTGGTGCAGATGCCCGCGACCGGCGAAGACGGCGTCACCACGGCCCCTGCGGTCTCGGCGGCGGCGGTCTCGGCCGTGGTGCAGGCGCAACTGGCCTCCGGGAGGGGCGGCGAGGCGCGCGCTTATCTTGAGGCGCAGTTGGACGAGCAACCCGGCAATCGCGGCTTGCGGCTGCTGGAGGCCAATCTCTGTGCGATTCAGGGCGACACCGACCGGGCCGAGACCGGGCTGCGCACTCTGATGTATGAAGACCCGGCGGATCCGCGCCCGGCCCGCCAGCTTTATCGCCTGCTTGCGGCCCAAGAACGCGAGGGCGATGCGCTTGCGGTGATCCAGACCGCGCTGGAGAAGGCGCCGCAGGCCGATCCGCTGCTGCTGCTCTACCGGGCGCGCTCGGAGGAGAAGTCGGGCCGGTTCGACGCGGCGATCGCGACCTACGACGATCTCTACACCCGCGACAGCGGCGATCTGATCGTGGCCAATAACCTCGCGAGCCTGCTAAGCACCCATCGCGACGACCGGCCCAGCCTCGAGCGCGCGGCGCAGATCGCGAAACGCTTCCGCGAACGGCCCGAACCCGCCTTCAAGGACACCTATGGCTGGGCGGAATATCGGCTGGGCAATTACGGGGCGGCGCGCCCCCTGCTCGCCGCTGCCGCCGCAGGATTGCCGGAGAACCCGCTCGCGCAATATCACTACGCCGCCGTGCTGATCGCGCTGGAAGAGACCGATCTGGCCGAAGCGGCCCTGCGCGATGCGCTGCGTCTTGCCGGCGAGCCCTTGCCGCCCGCGATGCAGGGCGCGAAGGCGCAGCTTGCGGCGCTGACCGGAGAGGGCTCGTCGGGCAACACCCCGCGCCCGGCCCCGGCCCAGCGCTGATTTTGTCTTTGGATCAAAGCTCTCGCAGGGTAAGCTCATGTTAAGCGCCGCGTCAGACGGCCTATGAGCGAGCAGTCGAGATGATCACCACGAGCCCCCCTCTGCGCGAGGTGCGTGCCCTGCCATGGGGTACGCTCGGCCTGCTAACGTTGGCCGTCCTGTCCTATCCGTTCTTCGCATTGGGGCTCGCGAGCCTCGGGGCGGCATGGTCCACGCCGGAATACAGCCACGGGCCGCTGATCCCGCTGATTTCGCTCTATCTTTTCGCGCGCGAACTGCATCACGCACCGCTCACGCTGGAGGCCCGCCCGCAGCGCTGGCAAGGCGTCGCGGTGATCGCAGTGGCGCTCGCCCTCTCGGTCTTCGGCAGCCGCGCGCAGATCGCCGATCTCGTGACCTATGCGCTGATCGTCTGGATGATGGGCGCGGTACTGCTGAGCATGGGCTGGCAGGCGGGCAAACGCCATTGGAAGCCAGTGCTGCATCTGATCTTCATGCTGCCGCTGCCGCAGATCCTTTACTGGAAACTCACCATCGCCCTTCAGCTCGTCTCGTCGGAATTGGGCGTGATGCTGGTGCGCGCCGCCGACATCCCGGTGCATCTGAGCGGCAATGTGATCGACCTCGGCGTCTACAAGCTGCAGGTGGCCGATGCCTGTTCGGGCCTGCGCTATCTCTTCCCGATCCTCAGCTTTTCCTACCTGTTCGGCATCCTCTATCGCGGACCGTTCTGGCATAAGGCGGTGCTTTTCGTGATGGCCGCGCCTCTGACGGTGCTGCTGAATTCGCTGCGCATCGGTATGGTCGCGATCCTTGTCGATGCTTACGGGATCGAACAGGCCGAGGGCTTCCTGCATGTCTTCGAAGGCTGGGTGATCTTCGGCGCGGCGATCGCGATCCTCAGCCTCACCGCGATCGGGCTGCAGCGGCTGGTGGCGGAGCCGAAACCGCTCTCGGAGGCGCTCGACCTCGATTATCGCCGTTTCGCGCCGGAAGCGCGGCGCTTGCGCAACCTCGCGCCGTCGCGCGATCTGGGGCTGGCGGTCGTCATTACGGGGGTGGCGCTCGCGCTCTGGTCGGGCCTGCCGCAGATGACGACGCTCCCGCCGGAGCGCGCGCCCCTGTCGTCCTTCCCGACGCAGATAGATGGCTGGCAGGGCACGCCCCGCCCGCTGGAGCCTGCGACCGAGCAAGTCCTAGCAGCCAGCGATTATCTCAACGCGGTCTATGCCGATCCCGCGCAGGACGCGCCGGTGAACCTGTTCGTCGCGTGGTATGCCGATCAGAGCCAGGGCGACGGCATCCATTCCCCCGAGGTGTGCCTGCCGGTCGGCGGCTGGGAGGTCAGCGCCTTCCGACCGCATCGCATCGTCCTGCCCCACCGCGCCCCCTTCGAGGTCAACCGCGCGATCATCACCAAGGGGCTCAACCGGCAACTGGTCTATTACTGGTTCGACGGGCGTGGCCGCGCGATGACGAGCGACTGGCGCGCGAAGCTGTCGGTTATCGTGGACGGGATCACGCGCGGGCGGACCGATGGCGCGCTGGTGCGCTATGTGACGCCGATCCGCCGCGACGAGGAAGTGCGCGCTGCCGACCGGCGGCTCACGCGGTTCATCGGGCAATCCCTGCCCCGGCTGAGCGCCTCGATTCCGGATTGAGCGGGCTTACGAGCCCAGCGCGACGGTCCCGTCCCAGCAACCCGGGATCGGGTTGCGCGTATCGAACACAAGCGGGCAGGTTTCCACGGCTTTGATCGCACGATCGACGCGCGCATCTGCCATCGCGGGCGTCAGCCCGATCGCGAGCGCATGGGCCACCGGATCGTAGAGCGCACTGCCCGTCAGATCAGCGGTCGCGTGAGGCGTGGCTTCACGCAGATCACCCGCGAGAGCAGAGCTGGCCACACCGGTCACAACCAGTGCGGTAAACGCCACCGCCGATGTCCTCCAATGCGCCATATAAGGTCCACGTTGAATGCATAACGATATAGGGCGAACCGTCTCCCTGTCCGCCCCTTGAGTTTGTGGCTCGAATGGGGCGGCGCGCAACTGGAATCTTGGCGAAACTTGAGCAAAAAGAACGATTTATAAGAAACAATTCCGCTCAATCAACAGGCTTTATTTCCCCAGCTTGGAGAATATCCGATCATAGGCCGCAAGGAGCTGTCGGGCCGAGAAATCCCAAGACAGCGCATCGAGCACCCGCGCCCGGCCCAGCCGCCCCATCGAACGCGCGCGTTCGGGCGCCTCGATCAGGGCCGCGATCCGGGCGGCGAAGTCCTTCGGATCATTAGCACGGGCATAGAGCGCGGCCTCCCCCGCAGAGGCCCGCCCTTCGGTCAGTTCGAACTGCACCAAGGGCTTCTCGAGCGTCATGTATTCCATGACCTTGTTCATCGTGGAGATGTCGTTCATCGCGTTTTTCGGATCGGGCGCGACGCCGATATCGATCGCATTCATCGCCGCCAGCATATCCTCGCCATAGAGCGGGCCGGTGAAGGTGAAGTAGTCACTCAGGCCTCGCGCGGCGACATCGGCCTCCACGGTGGGCAGTTCGGGGCCGAAGCCCACGATCACCACATGCAGATCGGTGTGGCCGAGCTTGCGCACCAGATGCTCGACCGCCTGAACCAGCAGGTCCATCCCCTCCTGCTGGCCAATCACGCCGATATAGCCAAGCACGGTCTTCGCGCCCTTGCGATAGGCGGGATCACCGGGCCCGGGCAGGAAGGTCTCGACGCGCGGGGCGGAGCGAACGACAAAGACGTCTTCGGGGGCCATGCCACCGCGGGTGATCGCGATCTTGCGGAAACTCTCATTCGTGGCCATCGACACCGAGGCGCTGGCGAAGGTGATCCGCTCCCAGATGCGCATCACGGCCCAGAGGAGCCCCTTCTTGCCGAACTTGGCCTCGAACAGCTCAGGGCAGACGTCGTGATGGTCGAACATGTAGCGCACGCCCGACAGACGATAGCGCCAGGCCAGAAGCCAGATCAGGTCGGGCGGGTTGCAGCCCTGGATCACGTCGAAGCCGCGCTCGCGCTTCACCTGTTTCGCCAGCCGGAACCACGCCTTGATCGCGTGCCAGTATTCGCGCGCATAGGCCACCGCGCCGGAATGGGCTTCTGGCGGCGCGGGGTGGCGGTAGATATGGATGCCCTCGATTTCCTCGTAAGCCGCATCCCAGCCGCGCCCCATCGGACAGATCACCGAGACCTCGTAGCCCGCCGCGCGCAATGTCGTGGCCTCCAGCCAGACCCTGCGATCCAGCGGCACCGGCAGGTTCTCCACCACGATCAGAATGCGTCTCGCCATGCCCCTCAAGACCCGCCCTTGCCACGGGGGCGGTTTGCCGCCCATTTTTAAGTGAGCCCCTTTCGCTCACGTCTTACGACGGTTATGTCGCAGCCACGCGTTGGTTTCCACCCCGCATAACTCCGGATTTCCCCATATGTTGCGCTCTCTACTCTCCCGTCTCAAACCAGAGACCGCTCCCTCCTCGGCACCCAATGGTCTGCCCCGTCCGGAGGCGCCGATCTGCGTGATCGGGGACCTTCACGGCCGCGCCGATCTCTTGGGCAAGATGTTCGAGCGGATCGGGCAGGAACCGCAAGGCGCAAAGGCCCGTATCATCACGCTGGGCGACATGATCGACCGCGGCCCGAATTCGGCGCGGGTGCTGGCGACGCTTCATGCCGCGCAGCTTGCCAATCCCTCGCGGATGATCTGCCTGATGGGCAATCACGAGCGGATGATGCTCGATTTCCTGCTGTCGCCCGATGCGCGCACCGCCGGCTGGCTGCGCGTGGGCGGATTGCAGACGTTGCAGAGCTACGGCATCGCGCCGCCCGATCCGCGCGAGACGGATCCGGAGGTGCTGGACGCGCTGCGCATGGATCTCGCTCGCGCGCTTGGGCCAGACCTGCTGGCATGGCTCGATGCGCGCCCCGCGATGTGGCGCGAGGGTCGCTTCGCCGCGACCCATGCGGGGGCCGACCCCTATCACCCGATGGAACGCCAGAGCCGCGATGCGCTGCTCTGGGGTCATCCCCGGTTCGGGCAGATGACCCGGCGCGACGGGGTCTGGATCGCCTTCGGCCATTGGGTCGTGGAGCAACCCGTCGCCGATCAGGGCCGCATCGCGGTCGATACCGGCGCCTACGAGACCGGGCTCCTGAGTGCGGCGTGGCTCGACAAAGGCGGGCTGCGGTTCCTGCAAGTCGAAGGCTGAAAGACGATGGGCGCCCCCCGAAGGGAGCGCCCGTTGGCAGGTTACAAGCCGTCTCTCTCTCGCAACCGGTGTTGGAATTACTTGCCCGTCTGGCGCAGCACCACGGCGACGGTCATCACGCAGAGCCACAGATCGTTCAGCAGCGACAGCCGCGCGTAATAGCGTTCGTCGAAGCGCACTCGGTCCACGAAGGCGGTGGTCGAACGCCCGGCGACCTGCCACAGCCCGGTGATGCCGGGGCGCATCTTGTAATAGGCTAGGCCCATCGCGCCTTTGTAGCTGGCCTCCTGGTCGAGCATGAAGGGGCGCGGCCCCACGAGGCTCATAGACCCGAACAGCACGTTGAAGAACTGCGGCAGCTCGTCGAGGCTGGTGCGGCGCAGGAAACGGCCGATGCGGGTGATGCGCGGATCGTCGTCGAGCTTCTGGTTCACTGACCATTCCAGCGCGAGCGCGGGGTTTTCGTTGCACAAACGCACGAGCTGCGCCTCGGCATCGACATGCATGGTGCGCAGCTTGTAGCAGCGGAAGCGCTTGCCGCCCTGCCCGACGCGGATCTGCGAATAGAAGGCAGGACCACCGTCGGTGCGCACCACGAGCGCGAGCACCGCGATCAGCGGCAGCAGAACCGGAAGGATCGCGAGCACGGCGAGAATGTCGAACAGACGCTTGCCCATGCCCTCATAACGCAGAATGCGCGACCGGTCCCGGCTGGTACTCGTTACACTTGCAAGCTCGAAATTGGTCGAGAGATCCGACATTTTCGCCCCTATTACCCTACCTCAGAGTGCGAACCTTCAAGCCCGCTTTTCTTTAACCCGGTTTTCATCTTTGATTCGTCCATAATTGTGACGAAAGCCGACAATTGTTGCGGCTCGGGGCTATAAAGAGATCACGGCAAAAAATCACAAGTCGTTGATCACTGTTATTTATCTTGTTGTTTTATATGTCACATTTTTTCAGTACTGCGGAAATCCGCAGCCTCGCGGCACTCGCGCATAAGGCGATTAGCGCCAAAACTTCCCCTAGGTCACTTTTGGTTAAAAGGTTATGAAACCGGACGCCCGCGCAGACCCGCCGAGACGGCGGATTGTCCGCGACCCTCTTGATCCCGCGGCGCAACTGCCCATATCGGCTGGGAAGATGTTATGGAGATTAACATGACCCGAGACGATGCCCGCGCCCTCTATATCGAGCAGCGCGTCGCGAATGAGAAGAAGTCCGCCCTTCTGGGCTATGTGCTGTGGTTCATGCTGCCGATGCTTGGCGTGCACCGGATGTATATGGGGCGCGTCTTCTCCGGCGCGGTGATGCTGGCGCTGACCGGGATCGGCACGCTCCTGTCGCCCATCCTGATCGGCTTCATCCCGCTTGGCCTCGCAGGCCTGTGGTGGCTGATCGACGCGCTTTTGATCCCCGGCATGGTCTCGCAGGATATGGCCGAGACGCGCTGGCGGCTGATGCAGGAAGCTTAATCCGCCTGCCGGATCGGGTGCTCGGCCAAGGCCTGCGCCTGATCCGGGGTCAGGCTTTCGGGCCGCACCACTTGGGTGTGGATCGAGAAGATCACCGCATTCGTGCGCGACAACCGGAACAGGCATTGCCGCTCCACCCGTATATAAGGGGCGTCGGCGGGCGCGTGAGCGAATTCGTATTCAGAGCGCGGATCATGCAGATGCGCGGCAGAGCGCGAAGCAGTCCCACGCATCAGCCCCCTGCCCTCACGCACGCCATCCAGCAATCGCTGCACCCGTTTGCCGAGCCCGTTTGCCGAGATCGTCGGTATAGATCTCGATCGGCTCATGAATGCGCATCATCGGGCGCATGAATTTCTCGCGCAGCGTCCAGCCCGAGGGAAAACACAGCACGCCGCCGGTCAGCACGTGCTCGGCATGGCCGAAGGCGTCGGGATCGGCCTCCATCAGGCACAGATCGCATTGCAGCAGCCGCCCGAGCGTGGCGAGCGGGTCCGTGCGATCCAGCGCAACCACCGCCCCATCGGGCCGCGTGACCGTCTCCGCACTACAGCCGAACCCCAGCGCCGGAAGCATCGGCAGGATCAGATCGTAGAGCTCTTCCGCCGCAGGCCGTCCGTGATCCGACAAGCCCAGCACCAGATCGCGCGCCTCCCCGATCAGCCGGTCGCGCAGGCCCATCTGCGCGGCATAGGCATCATCGACCTCGAGCCAATCCTCATATGTCACCGGGATCACCCCCGGCAGCCGCCGCGTGCGCGGATCGGCCCAGGGCGCGAAGCTCAGGCGGTTTTGCAGGATCGGTGTAGCGACAAGGTCTCTCATTCCCGCAGATTGCCGCGCGTCCCCGCCCGCGACAAGAGCGTCCGCGTCAGGGCTGCCCCGCGCTGCGCACATAGTCCGAGATCATCTCGTAATCCTTGCGCGGTCCCTGCACCCGCCAGATCGCCCGCCACTTCGGCCACGCGTCGAAGTCATAGCTCACCCGGTAATCGTCGGGATCGCACCAATGGCTCGCGGCCGGGCTCAGCGGATCGAAACTGTGAAAGGGCCGCCCATCCTCGAAGGCCACGGCAATCTGCCCGCCCTCGGCCCGCCAGAAATAGCTGCGCTCGGCGTGAAAGCTCTGACCGCCCGGCATCACCAGCTCGCCGCTCTCGCGATAATGCAGCCCGACCCCTTCGGGCGCGAAACAGGCATGACCGTCAAAACGGGCCTTATTGCCGTCGCTATGCAGGATTTGGCGCGTCAGCACCCAGTTCCCCTCGAAATCCGACAGCTGCGGCATTGGCTCTCCCTTGCCCCAAAGGCAGGTGCAGTCTAACAAGCGCGCAACCACACGCAATCAAGAGGCCGCCGATGATCCCGCGTTATGCCCGCAAAGAGATGGTCGACATCTGGGAACCCGCCACCAAGTTCAAAATCTGGTACGAGATCGAGGCGCATGCCTGCGACGCTCAGGCCGAGCTGGGCGTGATCCCGAAAGAGAATGCCGAGGCCGTCTGGAAGGCCAAGGATGTCGAGTTCGACGTCGACCGCATAGACGAGATCGAAGCCGTCACCAAGCATGACGTGATCGCCTTCCTCACGCACCTCGCCGAGCACGTGGGTTCGGAAGAGGCCCGTTTCGTCCATCAGGGCATGACCTCGTCGGACGTGCTCGACACCTGCCTCAACGTGCAGCTGGTGCGCGCCGCCGACATCCTGCTGACCGATCTCGACAAGGTTCTGGCCGCGCTGAAGAAGCGCGCCTACGAGCATAAGGACACGGTTCGCGTGGGCCGCTCGCACGGCATCCATGCCGAGCCCACCACGATGGGCCTGACCTTCGCGCGCTTCTACGCCGAGATGGACCGCAACAAAGCCCGCCTGCAAGCCGCCAAGGAAGAAGTCGCGACCGGCGCGATCTCGGGCGCTGTCGGCACCTTCGCCAATATCGACCCGCGCGTCGAAGAGCATGTCTGCAAGATGCTCGGCCTCAAGCCGGAGCCGATCTCGACGCAGGTCATTCCGCGCGACCGCCATGCGATGTTCTTCGCCACCCTCGGCGTCATCGCGTCGTCGATCGAAAACGTCGCGATCGAGATCCGCCACATGCAGCGCACCGAAGTGCTCGAAGGTGCGGAATTCTTCTCGATGGGCCAGAAAGGCTCGTCGGCGATGCCGCATAAGAAGAACCCGGTCCTGACCGAGAACCTCACCGGCCTCGCCCGCCTTGTGCGGATGACCGTGATCCCGGCGATGGAGAACGTGGCACTCTGGCACGAGCGCGACATCTCGCACAGCTCGGTCGAGCGCGGCATCGGCCCCGACGCGACCGTGACGCTCGATTTCGCGCTGAACCGTCTGGCAGGCGTCGTCGACAAGATGATCATCTACCCCGAGAACATGCTCGCGAACATGAACAAGTTCCCTGGTCTGGTGATGAGCCAGCGCGTTCTGCTGGCGCTGACGCAAGCCGGCGTGTCGCGCGAAGACGCTTATGCGATGGTGCAGCGTAATGCGCTCAAGGTCTGGGAAGACCGCGTCGATTTCCGCGAACAGCTGCTCGCCGACAAGGATGTCGTGGCCGCTCTCGGCGTCGACGGGATCAACGAGAAGTTCGACATGGGCTACCATACCAAGCATGTCGACACGATTTTCGCCCGCGTTTTCGGCGAATAATCGACAAACAAGCCCGTTCCGCGCCGCCTATGTCAGCCGACTATAGGCGGCGCGTGCGATTCGGGCTTACCCTAGGGCATCTAGCAAAGGGAGATTGCAGATGACCCGAACCATCCTTGCAGCCGCCGTGCTGATCCTCGCTCCTCTGGCCGCGTCGGCCGAGTGCTTTAGCGGCCACCAGGCTTCCATGTCCTGCCCGCAGGGCCAGGTCTGGGACAAGGACGCGAGTGCCTGCGTCCTGCAGTCCAGCTGACCGCTGAGACGGTAATCCCGTCTTAACGGCCTCCGTGCAAAGCTGACCGCGAAACCGCATTGGCCGCCCGCGCGGCCGATGCCCAGCACGGAGGTTCTCGCGGTGAATGCGATCGCGCCCATGGCGCTCGGTCATATGGCCGGGTCCGACTCGGCTGGCGACAAATCCGCCCGGCCGGGACCGCTCTCGCGGCGCCAGAAAGCTGCGATCATCGTGCGGCTGCTCGCCTCCGAAGGGCTGAAACTGCCGCTGACGGAGTTGAGCGACGATCACCAGACCGAACTGACCGAGGCTGTGGCACAGCTGCGTCTGGTCGACCGCGCCACCATCGCGAGCGTGGTGGAAGAGTTCTGCGAAGAACTGGAGGCTGTCGGCATCGCCTTTCCTGGCGGGCTGGAAGGCGCGCTGTCGCTGCTCGACGGACAGCTCTCGCCCTCGGCCTCGAACCGTCTGCGCAGGCTGGCCTCCGGCTCCTCGCGCGCCGATCCGTGGCAGCGGATCGCGGGCCTCACCGCAGAGGTGCTTCTGCCCGTGCTGGAAGGCGAAAGCGTCGAAGTGGGCGCGGTGATGCTGTCGAAGCTGTCGGTCGCGAAATCTGCCGAGCTGCTCGGGCTGCTGCCCGGAGAGAAAGCGCGGCGGATTGCCTATGCGGTCTCGCTGACCGGCAATGTCGCGCCCGAAACCGTGCTGCGGATCGGGCAGGCGCTCGCGGCGCAACTGGATGCCACCCCGCCCAAAGCCTTCGATTCCGGGCCGGTGGAACGGGTGGGCGCAATCCTGAACTACTCCGCCTCGGCCACCCGCGACGCGGTGCTCAAGGGGCTGGAGGAAGAGGACAAGACCTTCGCCGACGAGGTGAAGAAGGCGATCTTCACCTTCGCCAATATCCCCGCCCGCATCGATACACGCGATATCCCGAAAGTGCTGCGCGTGGTCGATCAGACGCAGCTGACCGTCGCGCTTGCCGGGGCGACCGGCCCATTGCAGCCCGCGGCGGAGTTCATTCTTGCCAACATGTCCCAGCGCATGGCGCAAAGCTTGCGCGACGAGATGGCGAATCTGGGAAAGGTAAAGGAGAAAGACGCCGAAGAGGCGATGAGCGCGGTTGTCGCCGCAATCCGGGAGATGGAAGCCGCGGGAGAGATCTTCCTCGTCGCGGAGGACGACGATTGAGCGAAAGATTCTGTCGCCGCGCCCCGTTTGGCGCCACTCTTCGCGCCAAAGCCGCACCCTGCCCCGCAATGTTATCGCAAACACCGCGTGTTTACGCTAACATACTGTTTCAAAACCTTTTCCCGAATTGCATGCAATGGTATCCAGCGCCGAAATCACGCGCTTCGGAGAGATCATCATGACCGTCACCATCGGGATCAACGGCTTCGGCCGCATCGGGCGCTGCACGCTCGCGCATATCGCGGAAGCCGCGCGCAATGACGTGCAGGTCGTCAAGATCAACGCCACCGGCCCGATCGAGACCAATGCGCATCTCCTGAAATACGACTCCGTCCACGGCCGGTTCGGCGGGCAGGTGAAGGTCGCGGGCAACACGCTCGACCTCGGGCGCGGCCCGATCGACGTGATGTCGACCTACGACCCGGAAGAACTCGACTGGGACGGCGTCGATGTCGTTCTCGAATGCACCGGCAAGTTCAACGCCCGCGACAAGGCCGCCGTCCACCTGGGCCGCGGCGCGAAGCGGGTTCTGGTTTCCGCGCCTGCGACCGATGCCGACAAGACCGTGGTCTACGGCGTGAACCATCGCGAGCTGACGCCCGCGCATCACGTCGTCTCGAACGGGTCGTGCACGACGAACTGCCTCGCGCCGCTCGCCAAGGTGCTCAATGACACGATCGGCATCGAATCGGGCGTGATGACGACGATCCATTCCTATACCGGCGATCAGCCCACGCTCGACCGTCGCCACAAGGATCTCTACCGCGCCCGCGCCGCGGCGATGGCGATGATCCCGACCTCGACGGGCGCCGCAAAAGCCCTCGGCGAGGTGCTGCCCGAGCTGCAGGGCCGCCTCGACGGCACCGCGCTGCGGGTCCCGACC
The DNA here is from genome assembly GCF_002085925.2 of Thioclava electrotropha. NCBI lineage: Bacteria > Pseudomonadati > Pseudomonadota > Alphaproteobacteria > Rhodobacterales > Paracoccaceae > Thioclava > Thioclava sediminum. Next base: position 1,556,030 of record NZ_CP053562.1, on the reverse strand, counting down.
CCCAATGTTTCCGCGGTCGATCTGACCTTCGAGGCGCGCAAGACCGTCACCCGCGACGAGGTGAACGAAATCGTCCGCGAGGCCGCCGCCGGCTATATGGGCATGGTGCTGGGCTACGACCCCGAGCCGAAGGTCTCGATCGACTTCAACCACACGCAGCAATCCTCTATCTTCGCGCCGGACCAGACCAAGGTCGTGGGCAAGCTTGTCCGCGTTCTGGCCTGGTACGATAACGAATGGGGGTTCTCCTGCCGCATGGCCGATGTGGCCGGGGCGATGGGGCGACTCGTGCACTGACGCGCCAAACAAGGGCGCGCGAAGGGGATAGATGACCAATCGGATCGCGCTCTGGCTTGGGGCCCTCCTCATTTTGCTTATTTTGGCGGATGTGCTTGCCGATGACGGCCGCATCCTGCTGTTTCTGGCGAAAAAAACTGCCGATCTCGTTCAATATGTCGCTTTCTGGCGCTAGCATCGGGCTGCACCCCGTTGACCTTTGGCGCTGAACGCGCTTGTTAGCGTTAACGGAAGACCTGCCCGTGCAACTCCCTGCCGGGCAGCCAGCCAGAGGAGACGGATATGACGGTTAAAGTTGCCATCAACGGGTTCGGTCGCATCGGCCGCAACGTGCTGCGCGGGATCATCGAGTCGGGGCGCACCGACATCGAAGTGATCGCCATCAACGATCTCGGCCCGGTCGAGACGAACGCGCATCTGCTGCAATTCGACTCCGTGCACGGCAAATTCCCCCATGAGGTCACGACCGGCGAAGACTGGATCGATGCAGGCCGCGGCAAGATCAAGGTCACTGCGATCCGTGACCCGAAAGAACTGCCCTGGGGCGATGTCGATGTCGCGCTGGAATGCACCGGCATCTTCACCGCGCGCGACAAGGCGGCCTTCCACCTCGAGAACGGCTCGAAGCGCGTTCTGGTCTCGGCCCCCGCCAGCGGCGCCGACAAGACCATCGTCTTCGGTGTGAACGACGGTGCGCTGACCGCGGACGACCTCGTCGTCTCGAACGCATCGTGCACCACGAACTGCCTCTCGCCCGTCGCCAAGGCGCTGAACGACGCGATCGGGATCGAGAAGGGCTTCATGACCACGATCCACAGCTACACCGGCGACCAGCCGACGTTGGACACGATGCACAAGGATCTCTACCGCGCCCGTGCGGCCGCGCTGTCGATGATCCCGACCTCGACCGGCGCTGCGAAGGCCGTGGGTCTGGTGCTGCCGGAACTCAATGGCAAGCTGGACGGCGTCGCGATCCGCGTGCCGACGCCGAATGTCTCGGTCGTCGATCTGGTCTTCGAGGCCGGCAAGGACACCAGTGTCGAAGAGGTCAATGCCGCGATCAAGGCAGCCGCTGACGGCCCGATGAAGGGCATCCTCGGCTATACCGACAAGCCCAACGTCTCGAGCGACTTCAACCACGACCCGCATTCGTCGATCTTCCACATGGACCAGACCAAGGTCATGGAAGGCCGCATGGTCCGTATCCTGAGCTGGTACGACAACGAATGGGGCTTCTCGAACCGCATGGCGGACACCGCCGTCGCGATGGGCAAGCTGATCTGAGCGTGATCGGGGCGCAGCCCCGGACATTGCGAACATGACGAAGGGGCGGACCATCTTGGGCCGCCCTTTTTCGTTCACCCCTCACACACGGCTCGCAGAGCATGCACGCGCCCTCTCACCCGCGCCGCGAGCCTTGATGCATGGTGATAGAACCCTTTGAAATCCGGGACGTTTCTGGGTCATGGAGCGCGCCGCCCGGCGCCTCCGCCTTAGCTGAACCCCGTCACGAAAGGGAATATCCCATGGAACGCAGCAAGAAATTCCTCGCCCTCGCCCTCTCCTCCGCGCTGATCGCGGGCCCCGCGAGCTTTGAGATGGCCAATGCCGCCACGACCAACGCCAGCAGCAATTCGAGCGGCACCGCGATGCAGAGCGCGCGGAGCCAAGGTAATGACGCTGTCTCGCAGACCACGGCAAGCTCGACCGACAAGGACTTGCTGACCACGGTCAATGACGCCTACACGGCGATGCGCGAAGTGCGCGCGGCGCGTCTGGCGATCTTCGATGGCAATACCAACATGGCGACCAAGATGACCAAGGACGCCACCGCGAAAATGCAGTCCGCCGAGAAGGCCGAGAGCAAATGGGGCGTGCCCTCGAAAGCGGGCAAGAAAGGCGTGACCTACCTGCCCTTCGACAGCTCCATTGCACTTGGCGAAAGCTTCACGGTCACGCCGGACAACCAGAAAGCGGTCGGCAAGGCCAATCAGCAGATGGCGCAGGGGAACGCAAAAGCCGCCGCCAAGACGCTGAAAGACAACGATATCGACGTGTCGATCTCGGCGGCGATGGTGCCCGCGAAGGCGTCGCTCGCCCACCTGCAGGACGCATCGAAGCTCATCAAGTCGGGCAATTACTACGAAGCGAACCTTGCGCTGAAAGGCGTCGAGGATTCCGTCGTGATCGACCAATGGGGGCTAGATAACCTGCCGCAGCAGGCGGGCAACGCCACGAAATCCTCGGCAAACGCGAGCGGCAGCACTCAGATGCAGCAGAGCAGCACGTCGGGCAAGTCCGCCTCGAACGGCTGATCAGCGGTTGGCGTAAGCCTTGACCAAGGCATCGCGCACGGCGGGGGTGACGAATTTCGACACATCCCCGTCGAGCCGCGCGATCTCCTTCACCAGCTTCGAGGCGATCGCCTGACGCCGTGCATCGGCCATCAGGAACACCGTCTCGACCGAGGCGTCGAGCGCGCGGTTCATCCCGACCATCTGGAATTCATATTCGAAATCGGCCACCGCGCGCAGGCCGCGCACGATCACGCTGGCGCCGACATCCTTGGCGCAGTCGATCAGCAGATTTTCGAAGGGATGGACGACGATCTCCCCGCCGCGGCGGTCGGTGATCTTCGCGCATTCGTCCTGAAGCATGGCGACGCGTTCCTCGAGCGAGAAAAGCGGCCCCTTGTCCCGGTTGATCGCGACCCCGATCACGAGCCGGTCCACCAGAGCCATCGCGCGCTCGATGATATCGAGGTGGCCCAGCGTGACCGGATCGAAAGTTCCGGGGTAAAGACCGATCCGCATGGCATCCTCCCTCGTCGCCCGCCAAAAAGCTCAGCGCACGCAACTATATTGCGTGGCTAAATGCAAGCGGGAAGGTGCCGCAATGCGGCATCAGTTGCCCATGATCATGCCCTGAAGCGACTCTTTCTCCATATGGAGCTCGTTCAGACGCGCCTTGACCACGTCCCCGATCGAGATCACGCCGACCATCTTGCCGTTCTCGCGCACGGGCATGTGGCGGAAGCGGCCCTCGGTCATCAGGCTCATCACCTCTTCGGTGCTGTCCATCGGGGCGCAATGCTTGACGTCGCGAGTCATAACATCTCCGGCGGTCATCACCAGACAATCGGCACCGCGCCGCGCGATTTCACGCACGACGTCGCGTTCCGAGACGATCCCGTCGACGGTTTCCCCGTCTTGCGAGACGATCACCGCACCGATGCGTTTCGAAGAAAGCGTGGCAATCACCTCGCTCAGCTTCATGTCGGGGGCGACGGTGAAAACTTCCATCTCGCCCTTGTTCTTGAGAATCTGCATAACCTGCATCGGCGTCTCCTTGAAAAACGTCGTCTAAACCCAAGCGTCCCACTGCTTTCATAGATTTGTCAACGGCTTTGCGGTTCACGGGGCCGCCAGTTATATTTCAACCGCAGCGTGTTCGAGCCGCGCGACCTCGTCGCGAAGCCCCTGCCCCAGCGCTTCGGCGAAGCGCGTCAGGCGCTCGGATCGGCGGTCATCGGCATGGCGGATCAACCAAAAGGCGCGATTGAGCCGGATCTCGTCGCCCAGCACCCGTTGAACGCCCGGCGCGAAGGGGATCGCGAAATCATGGACGATCCCCACGCCTGCACCCGCCTCGATCATCCGCGTCTGCACGGCCGCTGAATTCGACGCCAGCCCCATCACCTCGGCCTCGGTCTCGGCGAAGTAATCCAGCTCCTTGTCGAAAATCATGTCGGGGATGTAACCGATCATCCGGTGATGGCGCAGATCTTCCTTGCAGGTGATCGGCGGCGCCTTCGCGAGATAGTCGCGATGGGCGGCGAGGCTGAGGTGATAGTCGCTCAGCTTCTGCACGGTCAGGCGGCCTGCGGTCGGGCGCGAGACCGCGATCGCCATATCCGCCTCGCGTTTCGAGAGGTTGAAGACCCGCGGCAGGGCGACGACCTGGATCTCCAGCCCGGGATTGTCTTCGGCGATCTTCGCGCAGACCTGTGGCAGAAGGTAATTCGCGCAGCCATCGGGCGCACCGATCCGCAACTGCCCCGTCAACTGGCCCGCGATGCCGGACAGTTCCTCATCGGCACCCGCGAAGACCTGCTCCGCCGCCTCGGCATGCGGCAGGAGCCGATCGCCCGACTCGGAGAGCGCATAGCCCTGTGGCGATTTCACGAAGAGCTTCGCCCCCACCCCTTCTTCGAGCCGCGCGATGCGCCGCCCCACCGTGGCCGCGTCCAGCTTCAAACGCCGCCCGGCGCCCGACAGGCTCTCAGCCCGTGCGACGGCAAGGAAAATCCGCAGGTCGTCCCAGTCCATATCGCGCTCCTCTTTGCAAAAATGCAAAACGCTTTTGAGCTACTTCCTCTTTTATGCTCATTTTCGCAAGGCTAGAGTGCGCCCAAGCCAAGATTATCTGTAGGAGGAGCGTCTCATGGAAGAAATCGGTCACTGGATCAACGGCAAGCGCGTTGCGGGCACTTCGGGCCGCTTCGGCGAAGTCTTCAACCCCGCCACCGGCGAGCAGATCGCCAAGGTCGCGCTGGCCACTCCGGCCGAGCTGGATGCGGCAATCGCGGACGCCGCGAAAGCGCAGCTGGAATGGCAGAAGGTCAACCCGCAGCGCCGCGCGCGCGTGATGATGAAATTCGGTCAGCTGATCGAGCGCGACATGGACAAGCTCGCCGAGGCTCTGTCGAAAGAGCACGGCAAGACCATCCCCGATGCGAAGGGCGACGTGCAGCGTGGCCTCGAAGTGATCGAGGTCTGCATGGGCGCGCCGGCGATGCTCAAGGGCGAATACACGGGCGACGCTGGCCCCGGTATCGACCTCTACTCGATGCGTCAGCCGCTGGGCGTCGTGGCCGGCATCACGCCGTTCAACTTCCCCGCCATGATCCCGCTGTGGAAAATGGGCCCGGCGCTGTCGGCCGGTAACGCGATGATCCTCAAGCCGTCCGAGCGCGTGCCGACCACCGCGATCATGCTCGCGGAACTGGCGCAGGAAGCCGGTCTTCCCGATGGCGTGCTGCAGGTCGTCAACGGCGACAAGGAAGCCGTGGACACGATCCTCGATCACGAGACGATCCAGGGCGTGGGCTTCGTGGGTTCGACCCCGATCGCGCAATACATCTACGGTCGCGCAGCCACCAACGGCAAGCGCGCGCAGTGCTTCGGCGGTGCGAAGAACCACATGATCATCATGCCCGATGCGGATATGGACAAGGCTGCCGACGCGCTGATCGGCGCGGGCTATGGCGCCGCTGGCGAGCGCTGCATGGCGATCTCGGTTGCGGTTCCGGTGGGCGACGGCACGGCGGATGCGCTCGTTGAGCGTCTCGTTCCGAAGATCGAGAAGCTGAAAGTCGGCCCCTATACCGGCGGCGACGACGTGGATTACGGCCCCGTCATCACCAAGCAGGCGCAGGAGCGGATCAAGTCGCTCATCAATTCGGGTGTCGATCAGGGTGCGAACCTCGTGGTCGACGGCCGCGACTTCTCGCTGCAGGGCTATGAGGACGGCTTCTTCGTCGGCCCGTCGCTCTTCGACAACGTCACCCCCGACATGGACATCTACAAAGAGGAAATCTTTGGCCCGGTCCTGTCGATGGTGCGCACGAAGTCCTATGACGAAGCGCTCGATCTGGTCATCGACAGCCCCTACGGCAACGGCACCGCGATCTACACTGCCGATGGCGATGTGGCACGCGACTTCGCCGCGAACGTCAATGTCGGCATGGTCGGCATCAACTTCCCGATCCCGGTTCCGCTGAGCTACTACACCTTCGGCGGCTGGAAGAAGTCGGCCTTCGGTGACCTCAACCAGTACGGCCCGGACGCCTTCCGCTTCTACACCAAGACCAAGACCGTCACGGCGCGTTGGTTCTCGGGCATCAAGGACGAAGGCGCGGCGCTGAACTTCAAGGCGCTCGACTGATCTTACGGTGGGGCGGTTTGCGAACCGCCCTCCCCCACACAAAGGAAAACGCCCCGCCGATGGACGGGGCGTTTTTCATGGGATGGTCGGTGCGGATCAGTCGATGTCCCAGTCATCCTCATGCGAGACGCCGCCCAGTGCCAGCCAGTCCGCACGCACCCGCGCCACACGGCTGTCGCCCCAGGTGCGGAAGACGATCACGAAGCCCTCCGCCGTGACGCCGTCGCTGGAGATATCCATCCGCGAATTGTGCTTGCCGTCCACGTCCCACATCGACAGCGAGACCTGCACCATCGGCGTCGCACGAAACGGCTCGGGGAAGGCAACCTTCTTGCGCAACTCGCGCGGCCCCTCGCCCGTCCACATGGCGCCGCCATCCTGATAGTCGGAGAACAGCACGAGCGAGCCGCGTTGCATCCCCAGACGGTGGCTTTCGATCGTGATCATCGAGACAGGGCCTTTTTCATTCAACCTGAGGCAGAGCTTACCGCAACTGCAGACAATAAAAAGCCCCGGAAAATCCGGGGCTTCCTAAATCTTTTCGCGAGAGGTCTCAGCTCAGCATATGCGAGCCGAGGGCCTCCATGTCAGCCAGCAGCTTCGCGGTCATGTCGGCCACCGAAGGATGCGCCTCGTCATGGACGCGGCGGGCTTCCTCGATCAGGCGATCGTGGACTTCCTTGGTGAACTCTTCCGCGGGCAGCGAACGCTCGGCCAGAACCGTGATCCCCTCGGGGGTGATCTCGGCGAAGCCACCCGTCACCGCGTAGCTCTGGGTTTCCGACCGCGTCACCATCGTCAGCTTGCCGGGACGCAGCGTGGTCAGCATCGGCGCGTGGCCGGGCATGACCGTGAGGTCACCATCCGCACCAGGCACCATGACCTCGACCGCCGCCTCTTCCGAGGCCAGCTTGCGCTCGGGCGCAACGAGATCGAATTGCATCGTGTCGGCCATAATGCCTCCTTACGCCGCAGCGGCGAGTTTCTCGGCTTTCGCTTTCACGTCCTCGATGCCGCCAACCATGTAGAAGGCTGCTTCGGGCAGGTGATCGTATTCGCCTGCAACAACCGCCTTGAACGACTCGATGGTGTCTTCGAGCGGAACCTGAACGCCGTCCGAACCGGTGAACACTTTCGCAACGTCGAAGGGCTGCGAGAGGAAACGCTGGATCTTACGGGCACGAGCCACGGTCAGCTTATCCTCTTCGGACAGTTCGTCCATACCGAGGATGGCGATGATGTCCTGCAGAGCTTTGTAGCGCTGAAGGATCTCCTGCACCTGACGGGCGACCTTGTAGTGCTCTTCGCCGACGATGCCCGGATCGAGGATACGCGAGGACGAGTCCAGCGGGTCCACAGCCGGGTAGATGCCGAGTTCCGAGATCGCACGCGACAGAACGGTCGTGGCGTCAAGGTGGGCGAAGGTGGTGGCCGGAGCCGGGTCGGTAAGGTCATCCGCGGGCACGTAGACGGCCTGGATCGAGGTGATCGAGCCGGCTTTCGTCGAGGTGATGCGTTCCTGCATCGCGCCCATGTCGGTGGCCAGCGTCGGCTGGTAGCCCACTGCCGAGGGGATACGGCCCAGAAGTGCCGACACCTCGGAACCTGCCTGCGTGAAGCGGAAGATGTTGTCCACGAAGAACAGAACGTCGGTCCCCGACTGGTCGCGGAACTGCTCGGCCAGGGTCAGGCCGGTCAGAGCGACACGCGCACGCGCACCCGGAGGCTCGTTCATCTGGCCGTAGACCAGAGCCACCTGCGAGCTCGACAGATCGTCGGGCTTGATGACGTTGGATTCGATCATCTCGTGGTAGAGGTCGTTCCCTTCACGGGTCCGCTCGCCCACACCGGCGAACACCGAGTAACCCGAGTGCACCTTCGCGATGTTGTTGATCAGCTCCATGATCAGAACGGTCTTGCCGACGCCAGCGCCGCCGAACAGGCCGATCTTACCACCCTTGGAGTAGGGTGCGAGCAGGTCGATAACCTTGATGCCGGTCACGAGGATTTCCGAGGCGGTCGCCTGGCTCTCGAAGTTCGGCGCGGGCTGGTGGATGGCGCGGGTTTCGTCCGCTTCCACGGGGCCCTTCTCGTCCACGGGCTCGCCGATCACGTTCAGGATGCGGCCGAGGGTCGCGTTGCCGACCGGCACCGAGATCGGCTTGCCGGTGTCTTTCACGCCGGCGCCGCGCACGAGACCTTCGGTCGCGTCCATTGCGATGGTACGCACCGAGTTTTCGCCGAGGTGCTGAGCCACTTCGAGAACGAGGCGCTTGCCGTTGTTCTCGGTTTCCAGCGCGTTGAGGATCGCAGGCAGCTCGCCGTCGAACTGCACGTCGACGACGGCGCCGATGACCTGGGTCACTTTACCATTGCTTGCCATGTCTGTCTTTCTCCGGTTCCGTCAGAGCGCCTCGGCGCCCGAAATGATTTCGATGAGTTCCTTGGTGATCGCGGCCTGCCGCGTGCGGTTGTATTCGATCGTCAGCTTGTCGATCATATCGCCCGCATTGCGCGTCGCAGAGTCCATCGCTGACATCCGCGCACCTTGTTCCGAGGCACCGTTTTCCAGCAGAGCCGTGAAGATCTGCGTGGCGACCCCACGCGGCAGCAGATCCTCGAGGATTTGCGTCTCGCTGGGTTCGTAGTCGTAATTGACGCTCGGCGTTTCTTCGCCCTCTTCCGGTTCATAGGAAGCGGGGATGATCTGCTTCGCGGTCGGGCGCTGCGCGATCACGCTCTCGAAGATCGAGAAGAAGATCGTCGCGACGTCGAATTCACCCTTGTCGAAGCGACCGATCAGGTCGCGGGCGATCTTCTGCGCGTCGTCATAGCTCAGGCGCTTGACGTCGCTCAGATCGACGTGGCCGATGAAGTACTGACCGTATTCACGGCGCAGCGCATCGCGGCCTTTCTTGCCGACGGTGAGGATCTTCACCTCTTTGCCCTCGGCCAGCAGCTTGTCAGCCGTCTGGCGCGCGAGCTTCGCAATATTGGCGTTGAAGCCACCGCACAGGCCGCGTTCGGCGGTCATGACCACCAAAAGCTGCACCTTGTCCGAACCGGTGCCCGAAAGCAGGCGCGGCGCGTTGTCCCGGCCCTGGACCGAACTTGCGAGCCCCGCCATCACGGAGTGCATCCGCTCGGCATAGGGGCGCGCAGCTTCGGCCGCTTCTTGAGCGCGGCGCAACTTTGCGGCGGCGACCATTTGCATCGCCTTCGTGATCTTCCGCGTGTTCTTGACGCTTCCGATCCGGTTTTTAAGGTCCTTAAGGCTGGGCATGTCCCTGTCCTTTCAGGCCAATCACGCGTAGGTCTTGGCGAATTCGTCGATAGCGGCTTTCAGCTTGTCGGCCGCGTCACCCTTGATCTTCGGATCCTCGTTCGTGAGCCAGTCGAGGATGTCCTTGCGCGAGTTGCGCAGGTAATCCAGCAGACCCTGTTCGAACTTGCCGACCTCGGAGACCGGGATGCCATCGAGGAAGCCGTTGGTGCCGGCGAAGATGACGGCCACGATTTCCGCGTTGGTGAGCGGCGAATACTGCGGCTGTTTCATCAGCTCGGTCAGGCGCGCACCACGGTTCAGCAGCTTCTGAGTTGCGGCGTCGAGATCCGAGCCGAACTGAGCGAAGGCCGCCATTTCGCGATACTGTGCCAGTTCCAGCTTAACCGGGCCTGCCACGGTCTTCATCGAGTTCGTCTGAGCCGACGAACCAACGCGCGACACCGACAGACCGGTGTTCACGGCGGGACGGATACCTTGGTAGAACAGTTCCGTCTCGAGGAAGATCTGACCGTCGGTGATCGAGATCACGTTGGTCGGGATGAAGGCCGACACGTCGCCGCCCTGGGTTTCGATGACCGGCAGAGCGGTCAGCGAACCGGCGCCGAAGTCTTCGTTCAGCTTCGCCGAACGCTCCAGCAGGCGGGAGTGCAGGTAGAACACGTCGCCCGGGTAAGCTTCGCGGCCCGGCGGGCGACGCAGCAGAAGCGACATCTGACGATAGGCGACAGCCTGCTTCGAGAGGTCATCATAGATGATCAGCGCGTGCATGCCGTTGTCGCGGAAGTATTCCGCCATCGCGGTCGCGGTGTAGGGCGCAAGGTACTGCATCGGCGCGGGGTCCGAAGCGGTCGCGGCGATCACGGTGGTGTATTCGATCGCACCGGTCTCTTCGAGCTTCTTCACCAGCTGCGCCACGGTCGAGCGCTTCTGGCCGATCGCGACGTAGAAGCAGTGCAGCTTGTTGGACGGATCGGCGTCGTTATACGACTTCTGGTTCAGAATGGTGTCGAGCGCGATTGCGGTCTTACCGGTCTGACGGTCGCCAATGATCAGCTCGCGCTGGCCACGGCCGATCGGGATCATGGCGTCAACCGACTTGAGGCCGGTCGCCATCGGCTCGTGAACCGATTTACGCGGGATGATGCCCGGAGCTTTCACGTCGGCGACGCGACGCTCTTTCGCTTCGATGGCGCCTTTGCCGTCGAGTGCGTTGCCGAGACCGTCGACCACGCGGCCGAGCAACGCTTCACCGACCGGCACGTCCACGATGGAGTTCGTGCGCTTGACGGTGTCGCCTTCTTTAATGTCTTGGTCCGAACCGAAGATCACGACACCGACGTTGTCGGTCTCGAGGTTCAGTGCCATCCCGCGGATACCACCGGGGAATTCAACCATCTCACCGGCCTGGACGTTGTCGAGCCCGTAGACGCGCGCGATACCGTCGCCAACCGACAGCACGCGACCGACTTCGGCCACTTGGGCGTCCTGCCCGAAATTCTTGATCTGCTCCTTGAGGATCGCAGAAATCTCAGCTGCTTGGATGCCCATTTATCCGACCTCTTTCATGGCGTTCTTGAGAGAAGCGAGCTTCGAACGGATCGACGTGTCGACCATGCGCGAGCCCAGCTTTACGATCATGCCACCGATGAGGCTTTCATCGACGGCGGTGTTCAGTTTGACGGTCTTGCCCGTCTGGTTCTTCAGCACTTCGGCGAGCTTCTTGGCCTGTGCGGCGCTGAGCTTGCTGGCCGAGGTGACATCTGCGGTCACTTCGCCCTTCTCGTCCGCGATCAGGTCCGACAGCGCCTTGAGCAGCTGCGGCAGCACGAAGAGACGACGCTTGGCGCCCATCAGTTGCAGGCCGTTCTTCATCGGGTCCGACAGGCCCATCTTACCTGCCAGAGCGCCGATTGCGGCGGCCTGCTGGTCGCGCGTGTAGACCGGCGATGCAATCACCTCACGCAGCTCGTCAGAGCCAGCCAGCGCCTCCGACAGCGCGGAGACATCGGCTTCGAGCGCGGCGAGGGCATTTGCTTCGCGCGAGAGTTCAAAAATGGCCAGCGCATAGCGGCCGGCGATGCTTGCGGAAATCGAAGCTGGTTCGGACACGTCCACCCTTCCGATGCGTTTTGCCCCGACCCGGAACAGGCCATGGGGCGCTCCCCCGGCGCGCTTGAGACATGCCCTCCGCGCCGCTTATCGGGGAGGTCACTAGCAGAGCAATCCCCCCCTCGCAACCATCTTGAGCACGAGAATGTGAGCAGAAGCACTCCAATCTGCCCTTCGTCGCGGGAAGGTGACAGGGACGGGAGGATTTTGTGGGCGCTAACAGGAATTTGGACCGGTTGGTCACGGAACGCCGTGCGGGGGTGATTCACCTCAATACGCGTTGGCAGTTCGATAATTATCCGCCTCCCGCGACGGAACACATGAGAGTTGCGCGACGGGCGGTACGCGAACGTGATTGTTGCGTCTCGACTGTTTTTCCCGCGGGAGGCATTAACTCCGTGTCAGGCCGGGTCCGTCGCCGGTTTTACCGCCCCTTCGAGAATCGACAGCGGTTTGCGGACCCGCGCACCGAGGCCGGAATCATGGCGCGCATGGACCTGTTTGGAGACTTCGAGCATCACCACGCCCGCCGCCAGCACGCCCGCCGCCTTGGTGCCCAGCCGCTCCCACATCGCGGCCGAGCGCAGCCAGAAGCGGCGATGGCTCGGCGGGATGTAGAGCGCGCCGGTATGGCGCTCGGGCACGAAGCCGGACCGCCGTGCGAGCTGGTCGAGCTGTCCCAGCGTGTAGGGCTTGCCGAAACCGAAGGGCGTGGTTTCGCGCGGCGCCCAGAGCCCGGCGCGGTTGGGCACGATGAACAGCGCCCTGCCCCCCGGCCCCAGCACCCGCCAGCATTCCTGCATCAGGGCCTCGGAATTGTCGGAGGTTTCGAGCCCGTGCATCACGATCAGCCGGTCCACCCGGCCCGTCTCCAGCGGCCAGCGCGCCTCGTCGCACAGGACCGAGACATTGGGCATCCCCGCAGGCCAAGGCATTACGCCCTGCTCGGCCGGCATCAACCCGATCACCCGGCGCGCAGGCTCCAGATAAGGACGCAGCAGCGGCACCGCGAAGCCGTAACCCGCCACCGTCTGCCCCGCCATCTGCGGCCCCGTCGCGGGCCACATGGAAACAACGCGATCCCGGATTGCCCGCTGCGCCGCACGGCCTAGCTGGGTCCGGTAGTAGAAATTCCGCAGGTCGAGTACGTCGAGATGCATTGCGCCTTTCGCTTCCTTCGGCTTAGCTATGTGCCAAGATAATCAAAGCGGTAGAAAACACCATGGCCGTTGAGCTTCTCATCATTCCCTGTCTCGCCGACAACTATGCCTATGTCGTGCACGAGGCGGCGACGGACACAACCACCGTGATCGACGTTCCCGAAGCGCCGCCCGTTCTGAAGGCGCTGAACGAACGGGGCTGGAAAGCGAATCTGATCCTGCTGACGCATCATCACGCCGATCACATCGATGGCGTTCAGGCGCTGTCAGCGGCAACGGGGGCGAAAATCGTGGGGGCCAAGGCGGATGCGCATCGTCTGCCCAAGCTCGATCAGGAGGTTTCGCCCGGCGAAAAACTCGCGATCGGGATGGAGCATGTCGAGGTTCTGCCCGCCGATGGGCATACGGTCGGCCATATCGCCTATTACTTCCCCGAGGGCGGCCTGCTGTTTTCCGGCGACAGCCTGATGAGTTGGGGCTGCGGGCGTCTCTTCGAGGGCTCGGCGCAACAGATGTATGACACGTTGTCGCGGTTTAGCGAGTTGCCCGACGAGACGCTGGTCTGTTCAGGGCATGAATATACTGAGGCAAATGGTCGCTTCGCGCTCTCGATCGAACCGGAGAACCCGAACCTCATCGACCGGATGGAGAATGTCCGCGCCATTCGCGCTCAGGCCCGCCCCACCGTTCCGGTCGAACTGGGTCTGGAGAAAGCGACCAACCCGTTCCTGCGCGGCGACGATCCGAAACTGCGCGCGGCGCTCGGCCTGCCCGAAAGCGCAACGCCGGTCGAAGTCTTCACCGAAGCGCGCGCTCGCAAGGACCGGTTCTAGGTCTCACCGTCGCGCGTCGCGCAGCACGCTCAGCGCCAGCGCGGCGAGCACCGTCCCCATCGCCCAGCGTTGCACCCGCATCCAGAGCGGGCGCGTCGCGAGGAACCGGGCCATCGCGCCGGCGCCCATCACGATTGCAGCATTCACACCCACCGAGATGACGATCTGCACTGCGCCCAGCGCCAGTGACTGCGCCAGCACCGATCCCGCCGCAGGGTCGATGAATTGCGGCAGCAGCGACAGATACATCACCGCGATCTTCGGATTGAGGAGGTTGGTGACGAAGCCCCTCACGAACAGCTTGCGCGGCCCGTCCATGGGCAGTTCGCGCGTCTCAAAGGCCGAGCGCCCGCCCGGCCGCACCGCCTGCCATGCCAGCCAGAGCAGATAGAGCGCCCCGGCAATCCGCAGCGCGTCGTAGGCATACGGGACGGCGAGCACGATCGCAGTAATCCCGAAGGCCGCACAAAGCATGTAGAAGACGAAACCCAGCGCCACCCCACCCAGAGAGATCATCCCCGCGCCTCGCCCCTGACAGATCGTGCGCGAGACCAGATAGATCATGTTGGGACCGGGGCTCAGCACCATGGCCAGCGCCACGGCACCGAAAGCGAAGATTTGGGACAACTCGGGCATCGCGGGGCTTTCCTAGAGGTCCGGGCAGATTAGCGCGCCCACCGCGCGCCGCAAGCCAGCGCTTAGTCGAGCTTCGCGAAAGCCGCCTTCAAGTACGGGGCGTATTTCTCCCAATCCTGCGAGCTGCCCTTGTAGATCGGCTTGCGCACCTGCGTGTTCGACGTGGTCGCAACCGTGCGGACGTTGTCCTGAGGGCGCAGGCAGGCGTCCTCCCAAGGCAGCCCGAGCGCCTCGATCAGCGCACGGCTGCGCGCCTCGGGGTCTTCCGTCAGCGCCTCGTAGTCGCAATCGACGATCGTGCCGGGCTGCGTCGCCCAATGCGCCATCAGATCGCGATAGAGCCCGTGATAGGTCACGAGATCGTCCAGATCATGCGCGTAGCCATTCCCCGCGCTGGAAAAGAAGTTGCGATAGATCGACCAGAGCGTCGCGCGCGGATCACGATGGACATGCACGATGAGCGCGCGCGGAAACAGCGCCCGGATCGCGCCGATCCAGCGGAAGTTGAGCGGCATCTTGTCGGTCACGAAGGGCTTGCCATCGGCCAGCCCGGTCAGCGTCTCGTAATAGGCGGCACGGATCCGCCCCGCCTCCCGGGTCAGGGACTCCGGGTCGCTCCAGTCGAGCGCGCTCATCTCGCGGTCGAGCGTGGCGATCTCGTCGCCGGGCGCGACCTGACTGTGCTGGGTGACGATCTGCTCGACCAGCGTCGTGCCCGAACGCGGCAGGCCCAGCAGGAAGATCGGCACCGGGGCAGCCCGGTCGGCCTCGGTCTCGGGGATCGGCGGATAAGCTTCGGCAAACCGGTCGCGCAGCTGCGCAAACAGCGTGCGATCCTGCGCGATGTCATAGCCCAGCTCGGCCTTGCGCCGGGCATTGGCCGAGTGCCAGAGCGCGAAGGCCCGCTCGGACCTGCCCACATCATGCTGCGCCTTTGCCAGCGCGAATTCGAGCAGCATCCGGTCATGCTCCGAATGGCCTTCCGTCGCGACCTGCGTCTCGAGTTGCGAAAGCAGCGGGTCATCGGGTACGAAGCGATGCAGGGGCGAGAGGTTCCACCAGGCCTCGGCATAACTCGGGTCAGCGGCCAGCGCCCCCTCGAACCGCGTCTGCGCCCCCGCCAGATCGCCTTCGGCGAGAAGCACGATGCCAAGATTGTTCAACAGCAACACATGGTGCGGATCGAGCGACAGCCCCTTTTCCAACCGGAGCCGCGCCGCAGCGAAATCCCCCTCGTTCAGCAGCAGGTTGCCCAGATTATTGAGCATATGCACATCATTCGGCGCGACCTCGAGCGCGGCCTCGAACCGTGTGCGCGCCTCGGCCTCGCGGCCGAGCGCGAGCAGCGCATTGCCCATATTGTTGAGCGCGACCGGATCGCGTGGGCGCAGCGCCAACACGCGCTCGAACTGAACGACTGCGTCTTCGTGCTGGCCCAGCTCCATCATCTCATTGCCCAGATTGCCATGCGTGTCGGCGTGATCCGGACGCAAGGCGATCAGGCGGCGATAGGTCTCGGCCGCCCCGGCATGATCGCCAAGCGCCCCCTGCCCCGCCGCGCGGAATTCGAGCAACAGTATGGTGTCAGGATGGATCCGCAGCGCGCGGTTCGCCTGCTCGACCAACTCGCGATTGCGCCCCGTCTGCATCAGCCCCATCAACTGCTGCACCAGCGCGCGCGGCGGCCCCGCGGCGGGTTTCGTCTTGCTGGCCTGCCCCAGTGCCTCAAGCCCCGCTTTCGCGCGCTTGTTGCCGGGAAACCGCCCGAGCACTTCGCGGTAAAGCGCCTCGGCCTGCGCAAATTCCCCACGCTTTGCATGACTGCGCGCAGCAAGCAGAACCTTGTCGACGGACCAAGCCATTGGCTTTCACTCGCAAAATCGCCCCCCGACCATTGCGAGCACCCACGCCATGAAGAGCGCGGCAGAAAACCTGCCGCAACAACATCGCGAGGCGCACCTAAGGAAAAAATGAAACCGCTCGGGAATCGGGGGAGGCTTACCTAAGTGCCCTCACAGGTTAATGACGATTCTGTGACAAACAAGCCCGGACTCAGTCGAGCTTGGCGAAAGCTGCCTCCAGATGGGGCGCGAATTTCTCCCACGCCTGCGAGCTGCCCTTGTAGATCGGTTTCGTAACCTGATCGCGCGACGCGGTGCGCGCGATGCGCGTATTGTCCTGCGGGCGCAGACACGCCTCGTCGAAAGGCAGTTCGAGATAGGCCAGCATGTCGCGGATCACCGGCTCCGGCGTCGCGGTCAGCTGTTCGTAATCGAGATCGTAAAGCGTCGCGCCGAACAGCGTGCGCCAATGCGCCATCAGGTCGCGATAGAGGCCATGATAGGCAACGAGATCGTCCAGATCATAGGCGTAATCATTGCCGTCGGAGCTGAAATTGAGCCGGAAGATCGACCAGATCACCGCACGCGGGTCGCGGTTGGTGTGGACGATCTTCGCCTGCGGGAAAAGCGCCCGGATCGCGCCCAGCCAGCGGAAATTGAGCGGCATCTTGTCGGTCACGAAGGGCGCGCCCTGCCCGAGCTTACGCAGTTTCTCGCGATACTCGGCGCGGATCTCGGGTGCTTTCTGCGCCAGCAGACCGGGGGCGGTCCAGTCGAACTCGTTGAACTGTTGGCTCAGCTCGGTCAGCTCTCCGCCCGGTGCGACCTGCGGGTGCGCCGAGATGATCTGCTCGGTCAGGGTCGTGCCCGAGCGCGGCAGGCCGACGATGAAGATCGGCTCGGGACCGTCAGGCGCGGCTTCGGCGAATTCGGCGGGCGGAGCGGGAAACGCCTGTTTGATCTGAGCGAAACGCTCCACGTCGCGCGCAATGGTGTAGCCCTGAGCCTCTTTGCGCAGCGCATTGCCGCGCGTGTAATGATCGAAAGCAGCCTCGGTCTCGCCCGACTCCTCGCGCAGCTTGCCAAGTGCGAATTCGAGCCCCGCGCGTTGCTTCGCGCTATGGCCCGGCTGCGCGAGCGAAGCCGTGAGCGCATCGAAAAGCGGATCGTCCGCTGTGGCGCGCTGGATATGGGCGAGCCCGGCGAGTGCATCCGGGAAGCCGGGCCGGTAGTGCAAAGCGCGCTCGTAACTCTCGCGCGCCGATTGCTTGTCGCCTTTTGCGAGAAGGAGATCGCCCAGCGACGACAGGGTCAGATAGTGATCGGGCACTTTGTGCAAGAAGGCCTTGAGGTGGAATTCCGCCTCCTCCAGCTCTCCATCTTTCGCCAGCATATTCCCCAGATTCAGCTGTGCCTCGGCGAAATCGGGCGCAGCCTCATGGGCGGCGTGATAAAGTTTGCGCGCGGTCTTGTCGTCACCCGCCCGGCGTTTCGCATTGCCGATGTTATTGAGCGAAACCGGATCGCCGGGCCGTAATTCCAACACGCGCTCGAACTCGGCCACGGCCTCGTCGTCGCGGTTCAGCGCCATCAACTCGTTGCCGTAGCTGCCATGCGCGTCGGGCGCGTCAGGAAACATGCCCACCAGTTCGCGATAAAGCGCCGCCGCGCCCTCGTGATCGTCCAGCGCCGAGAGCGCCGCTGCACGGACTTCCATCGCAGCCGGAGCCCGCGGGAATTGCTTGAGGACACGGGCGGCGGCCTCGGCGGCCTCGCGGTCACGGCCCGACTTCTTAAGGCCGAAGAGCTGGTCGATCACCGGGCGCGGTGGGTTCATCGGACGGGTGGAGGCGCGGGTCTGCGCGATCTCGACCAGCCCGGCCTGCGCGCGCTTGTTGCCGGGAAACCGCGCCAGCACCTCGCGATAGAGCGCCTCGGCCTCGGCAAAGGCTCCGCTTTTCGCATGGGCCTTCGCCGCGCGCAGCGTCTTGTCTATCGGTCCGGCCATCGCGCTCTCCCCGTTTTGCGTCCCGCCTGTAAAGTCGCGCCGCACCATAGAGGCACCGCGCATGATGGCAAGATGTCAGACGCCCTTGCGGTGCCGTCCGACCATCAACCGCCATGCCCTCTCACCGCCCCCGCGCTTGCATCCGCGCGTGGCAGGCGCGATACCTGTCGCACCTTTTTCAACCCAGCGAACCGATGCCGATCTCACACTTGCCCAAGAATGTCCGCCGCCAGTTGCGCCGCTTCGGTCCCTCCATGGGGCGCAGGCCCGCGGTCGACATTCTGCGGGGCGCGGTTGGCGCAGGTGTGGCGATCCTCGTCGTGACCTTCATCGTGGCCACCCTGCCCCATTCGCGTCAGGCGGGGATCTACCTCGTCTCCAGCTTCGCCTCGATGGCGGTGCTCTTGTTCGTTTTGCCGAATTCGCCTCTGGCGCAGCCGTGGTCCGCGATGATGGGGATGATGATCTCTGCCGTGGTGCCGGTCGCGGTGCTGATGGTGACCCCGCCGCCCTATGCGGACGGGCTGGCGGTCGGCGGGTCGATCGCGGCGATGATGGCGGCGCGCGCACTGCATCCGCCCGCAGCCGGGATCGCGCTGCTGGTGGTTTTGGAACACGAGGCGGGACGACGGCTCGGCTTCGATTTCGCGATCTTCCCGATCGCGGTGATGACCGTGCTGATGATCGGTTTCGCGATGCTCTGGAACCGGCTGTTCGGCATTTCCTACCCGACGCGCCCGCTCGCCTATCATCCGGCCCATGTCGGACGCGCCCGCGGCCCGGCCCGCTCGCTGAGCCAGCGCGATCTGTCGAACCTGCTGGTCGAGTTCAACCAATCGGCCAATATGGACCCGGCAGATCTGGCGCGGCTGATGGCGGTGGCCGAACACCGCGCCGCCGAGTCCCTTCTCGCCGACACCCATGTCCGCGATCTGATGACGCAGAACCCCGTCACCGTCAGCCCCGAAGCGCCGCTGTCCGAGATTGTGCGCAAGATGACCGCGCTTAACGTGCACACGCTGCCGGTGGTCGATAATTCCGGCTATTACCTCGGCGTGGTCGATCAGCACGACGCGCTGGAGGAACTGTTCAAGGAATTCGACATCCTGCGCCGCCCCTTGCGCTTTCGCGCGGCCCCGCCCGAGGCAGAGGTCCGCGCGATCTTCCATACCGATATCGAGACGGTCGAGGGCGATACGCCGGTGGGCGAATTGCTCGAACGGCTGGCCCGGCGCGAGGCGCGCGTCGTGCCGGTGACCGAAAGCGGACGGCTCGTCGGGATCCTGACCCGGACCGACATCATGGCGCTGCTTTTGGAGCATTCGCCTGCCGCCCATACCGAGGCGGAGCTCGACGAAGAAGTCGACGACGACGACGACGACGAGAATACATCCGCTGAGGAGCCCTCGACCAAATCGCCGCCCGCGGCGCGCGCCGAAGACACGCCTGCGCGCGGGGGCAACACCGACCCCGAAGAGGCCGAACTGGCCGCGGAATTGCACCAGAGCACCGCGCGCCGTCCGCCGGTCTATGAGGACACGCAATACGACACCGCTGAAAGCCGCGGCGAGTCGCCCAAGTAACCGGCACTACGCTTGAACGCGCGAAAACCCTCCCCATATGGGAGAGGTCACACGCAACCCCCCAAGATATTGCGCGCCTCATCGGTATCCCTGCACCGTCGCGCCCGTTAAATGACCGTTTTTTCCGCACGAATCGGAGTCCGGTCGGATTTTGGGCATGAAAAGACTTGAAGCGCGGCGATTTCCACCGAACTTTAATCTTATAGGGCAACACTAGGCTGGGTATCCTCCCGCGCCGCCCTCCGAGGAAAGGAGCAGATAATGCCGTCGTTTTCCAATACGCTCGAACAGGCAATCCACGGGGCGCTGGCGCTCGCCAATGCCCGAAAGCATGAACTCGCGACGCTAGAACACCTGCTCCTCGCCTTGATCGACGAGCCGGACGCCGCGCGGGTGATGAAGGCCTGCGCCGTCGACACCGACGAATTGCGCCAGACCTTGGTGGAGTTCATCGACGATGAGCTGTCCACCCTCGTGACCGAAATCGAAGGTTCGGAAGCCGTGCCGACCGCCGCCTTCCAGCGCGTGATCCAGCGCGCGGCCATCCATGTCCAAAGCTCGGGCCGCTCGGAAGTGACCGGGGCCAATGTGCTCGTCGCGATCTTCGCGGAACGCGAAAGCAACGCCGCCTACTTCCTGCAAGAGCAGGACATGACCCGCTACGACGCGGTGAACTTTATCGCGCATGGCGTGGCGAAGGACCCCGAGTTCGGCGAAACCCGCCCGGTGTCGGGCGCCGAGGAAGAGGCCAAGGCGGAAGGGGCAACCCAGGCCGAAGCCAAGGATTCCGCGCTCGAGAAATACTGCGTGAACCTCAACGCGAAATCCGAGAAGGGCGATGTCGACCCGCTGATCGGGCGCGAACACGAGGTGGAGCGCTGCATTCAGGTGCTGTGCCGCCGCCGCAAGAACAACCCGCTTCTGGTGGGCGATCCCGGCGTGGGCAAGACCGCGATTGCGGAAGGCCTCGCGCTGAAGATCACGCGCGGCGAAACCCCGGAGATCCTCGCCAATTCGACGATCTACTCGCTCGATATGGGCGCTTTGCTCGCGGGCACCCGCTATCGCGGCGACTTCGAAGAGCGTCTGAAGGCTGTCGTGAAGGAGCTTGAAGAGCATCCCGACGCGATCCTCTTCATCGACGAGATTCACACCGTGATCGGGGCTGGCGCGACCTCGGGTGGCGCGATGGATGCGTCCAACCTCCTGAAGCCCGCGCTTCAGGGCGGCAAGCTGCGCACCATGGGCTCCACCACCTACAAGGAGTTCCGCCAGCACTTCGAGAAGGACCGCGCGCTGAGCCGCCGGTTTCAGAAGATCGACGTGAACGAGCCGTCGGTGCCGGATTCCATCAAGATCCTGATGGGTCTGAAGCCCTATTTCGAGAAGCACCACGACATTCGCTACACCAACGACGCCATCAAGACGGCGGTGGAGCTGTCGGCGCGTTATGTCCATGACCGCAAGCTGCCCGACAAGGCGATCGACGTGATCGACGAGGCGGGCGCGGCCCAGCATCTCGTGGCCGAAAGCAAGCGGCGCAAGACCATCGGCCCGAAAGAGATCGAGGCGGTCGTCGCCAAGATCGCGCGGATCCCGCCGAAATCGGTCTCGAAGGACGATGCCGAGGTGCTCAAGGATCTCGAGAAGTCCCTCAAGCGCGTCGTGTTCGGTCAGGACAAGGCGATCGAGACGCTCTCCTCCGCGATCAAGCTGGCCCGTGCGGGTCTGCGCGAGCCGGAGAAGCCGATCGGCAACTACCTCTTCGCGGGTCCGACCGGCGTCGGCAAGACCGAGGTCGCCAAGCAGCTCGCCGATACGCTCGGCGTGGAACTGATGCGCTTCGACATGTCGGAATACATGGAGAAGCACGCGGTCTCGCGTCTGATCGGCGCGCCTCCGGGCTATGTCGGCTTCGATCAGGGCGGCATGCTGACCGACAGCGTCGACCAGCACCCGCATTGCGTGCTGCTGCTCGACGAGATCGAAAAGGCGCACCCGGATGTCTACAACATCCTGCTGCAGGTGATGGATCACGGGAAGCTCACCGACCATAACGGCCGGACCGTCGACTTCCGCAATGTGATCCTGATCATGACCTCGAATGCGGGCGCCGCAGAACAGGCGAAGACCGCAATCGGCTTCGGGCGCGATCGGCGCGAGGGCGAAGATACGGCCGCGATCGAGCGGACCTTCACGCCCGAGTTCCGCAACCGTCTGGACGCGGTGGTCAGCTTCGCGCCGCTGCCGCGCGAGGTGATCCTGCAGGTGGTCGACAAGTTCGTGCTGCAACTCGAAGCGCAGCTCATCGACCGCAACGTCCATATCGAGCTCACCCCGGCTGCCGCGAACTGGCTCGCCGAGAAGGGCTACGACGACAAGATGGGCGCGCGTCCGCTGGGCCGGGTCATTCAGGAGCATATCAAGAAGCCGCTCGCCGAAGAGCTGCTCTTCGGGAAGCTCACCAAGGGCGGCGTCGCCAAGGTCTCGATCAAGGACGACAAGATCGTCATCAAGGTCGAGGAACCGGGCAAGAAGCGGATCTCCGGCTCCAAGCCGCGCCTGCTGACCGCCGAATGATCTAGGCCGTGCTCCGCGCGGTATTGATAAGCCTACTCGTCCCGGCCGTGCCCTGCATGGCCGGGACTTTTCTAACCGACGCGCCGAAGCTGGAGATGCCGGTCGAGTGCACACTTGGCCAAGACTGCTACATCCAGAACTACGTCGACCGCGACCCCGGCTCCGGTGTGCGCGATGCGGGTTGCGGCGGGCTAACCTATGACGGGCACAAGGGCACCGATTTCGCACTGCTGACCGAAGCGCAGATGCAGGCGGGCGTGCAGGTGATCGCCGCCGCCCCGGGCCGGGTGATCGCCACCCGAGACGGAGAGCCCGACGGGGCTTATGTCGGCGGCGAAACGGTCGCGGACAAAGAATGCGGAAACGGGATCGTCATCGATCTCGGCAATGGCTGGCAGACCCAGTATTGCCATCTGCGCGAAGGCTCCATTTCCGTGAACCGGGGCGACCGGGTAAAAGCCGGCGAACCGCTCGGCCTCGTCGGACAATCGGGCCAAGCGGAATTCCCGCATCTGCATCTTTCGCTGCGCCACGACGTCACCGTAGTTGACCCGTTCGACCCAGACATGCAGGACGCCTGCGCCACCAATGCGACGCAAACGCTCTGGTCCGCCCCGATCACCTATCGGCCGAGCGGATGGCTCGAGGCCGGGCTCACCGCCACCGTGCCACGCTTCGAGACAGTCTTGACCGGCGCTCCCCTGCCCCCGCCCAGCGACACCGCACCCGCGCTCGTCTTGTGGGGCTACGGTTTCGGCCTGCGTGCGGGGGACACGATCGGGTTCGAGATCACCGGCCCGGACGGGATCAGCATCAGCACGACCACCGAGGTCGACGCGTCCAAGGCCCGGTTCTTCCGTTATGTCGGGAAGAAAGCCCCGCCGGGCGGATGGCCGAGGGGCCGCTACGACGGCCAGATCACGCTCAGCCGTGATGGCGCGGTGATCGCTCGCCGCACCCTCACCGCCCGGATCGACTAAACCTCACGGGATCCGCGCGGCAGGCCCCGGCTGACCCGAGGGTTTCTCCCCGGCCTTGGCCTTCTGCGTGGTCTCTTCCTCGAAGGCCTCGGGCGGCAGGAGCGAGATCAACCGCCCGCCCGGCTCGACCTTCATTTCGGCCGGGTCGATCACGAAGCGCAGATCGCCGCTTTTTGCAACGACCATCACGGGCTTCGCCTTGGGCCGCTTTTCTCGCCACTGGGTCAGCGTGTATTCCTCGGTGATCCGGGTCACGCGGAAACGCCAGCCCTCGGACAACAGCTTCTCCCAATTCTCCAGCGTCCGCCCCTCGCCAAAGCGGCGCCCACCGAGCTGCGTCGGCAGCGCGTGACGCTCGCGGTCGTCCTTCTGGCGCGGCACCTGCCAGACCTTGTCGCGGCCCAGCTCGGGCGCGAGATCGGTCGCGACGAGCGTGTTGTAGGCGTCGTTATCGGTGGCCGCGAGCAGGGTCGAATAGGCCATCAGCTCGACCTTGTCCTCCGCCGCCTCGCCCAGAATGTCACCGTAGAAGGTCTTGAGCCCATTGGCGCGCGGGCGGATCAGGTGGGCATGGTTCGGATCGGTGATCAGCACCGGCACCTCGGCCTTGTTCAGCGTTTCGGCCAGCGCCGTGGTGAAGCGCGAGCCGCCCACGATCAGCAGCCCCGGCTTGTCGGCATTGGCGAGCCCCAGCTTCCGCGCCAGCGGCGCCAGCGTGAAGCCGTGCACGATCACCGTGACCAGCACCAGAACGAAGGCCAGCGGCCCGATCCGCAGCCCGTCTGCGACGCCGATCTCGGCCAGACGCTGCCCGAAGAGGCCCGCCACCGCGACCAGAACCACACCGCGCGGGCCGGTAAAGGCGATCAGCAGCCGCTCGTTGCGCGGCAGTGCTGTCCCGATCAGCGAGATCAGCACTGTTAGCGGCCGCGCCACCAGCACCACGAGAATAACGAACAGGAGCGCGTGCCAGTCGAGGGCGGCCAGCTGGTCGATCTCGATATTCGCGGCGAGCAGGATGAACACGCCCGAGACCAGCAAGACCGTCGCATGCTCCTTGAAACGGCGCAGTTCCTCGTAGGACGGCAGGTCGGCATTGCCGATCACCAGCCCCATCACGGTGACCGCCAGCAGCCCGCTTTCATGCAGCACGTGATCCGTCACCGCGAAGGTACCCAGAAGCGTCGCGAAGAGCACCGGCACCTTCATGAATTCCGGCACCCACCCGCGCGAGAAGCTGCGCGCGATGCCCCAGCCGATCACACCGCCGATCGCGGCCGCAAAGCCGATACCGAGCGCGAGATGCCCGACCGCCTCGCCCATCGGCAGGTTGGAGCGCAGCGTGAACACCACCTCGAAGGCCAGAACCGCCGCCAACGCGCCGATCGGATCGTTCACGATGGCTTCCCATTGCAGCAGACGCGCAGGGCGGCGGGCAAGTTTCGCCGTGCGCAGAAGCGGCGCGATCACCGTGGGGCCGGTAACGACCATGATGCCGCCGAAAACAGCCGCGCTTTCCCAGCTGAGCCCCGCGCCCCAAACGAGCGCGAGCACCGAGAGGAACCAGCCCAGAGGCGCGCCGATGAAGACCAGTCGCCGTACGCCGGTTTTCGCGTCGCCCAAGCGGTGGAAATCGAGGGAGAAGCCCCCCTCGAACAGGATCACCGCCACGGCGAGCGCGATCAGAGGGCTCAGCAAGTCGCCGAAATCCCGGCTCGGGTTCAACAGCCCTGTCGCGGGCCCTGCGATGAGCCCTGCGACCAGCATGATCACGATGGCGGGCAGGCGCAGGCGCCAGGCCAGCCATTGCGCCCCAACACCGCACACCCCCACCAGCGCAAAGGCCAATACCGGGCCGAGACCCGCCGATTCCGCAACTGCCATACCTGTCCCTCGTCACGCTTCCGGATCAAACCCCGCTCAGGAGGTCAGGTTCCGTGCCCTTTTGCAAGAGGCCGAATATCGCGCAGGACCGCGCTATGTTCCGCGCGCAGCCCCGGGTCACCCCCTGAAAAGATTGACCTTTGCGTCGCAATCCGGTAGGGCGCAGTCAAGCTCCGTAATCCGGCGGAGCTTCTCCTGGGCGCCCGGTTCCTAAAGCGCCCGATAGCGGCCCCGCCCGATGCGGGTCGCGACAGGACGCGATCAAAGGTAAACCAAGGAAACCCATGACTAAATTCACCGATCTGAAGCTGGACCCGAAAGTCCTTTCCGCCGTTGTCGATGCTGGCTACGAAGAGCCCACGCCCATTCAGGCTGGCGCCATTCCGCCCGCGCTCGAAGGCAAGGACGTGCTCGGCATCGCGCAGACCGGGACCGGCAAGACCGCCAGCTTCACCCTGCCGATGCTGACGCTGCTGCGTCGGGGCCGCGCCCGCGCCCGGATGCCGCGCTCGCTCGTGCTCTGCCCGACGCGCGAACTGGCAGCCCAGGTCGCCGAGAACTTCGACCTCTACGCCAAGAACACCAAGCTGACGCGCGCGCTGCTGATCGGCGGCGTGTCGTTCGGCGAGCAGGACAAGCTGATCGACAAGGGCGTCGACGTGCTGATCGCGACGCCGGGCCGCCTGCTCGACCATTTCGAGCGTGGCAAGCTGATCCTGACCGACGTGAAGGTCATGGTCGTCGACGAGGCCGACCGGATGCTCGACATGGGCTTCATCCCGGATATCGAGCGCATCTTTCAGCTGACGCCGTTCACGCGCCAGACGCTGTTCTTCTCGGCCACGATGGCCCCGGAGATCGAGCGGATCACCAACACCTTCCTGCATGCGCCGACGCGGGTCGAAGTTGCGCGTCAGGCGACCACGGGTGCGAACATCACCCAGAAGCTGATCCAGATCGAACCGGCGCGCCGCGACCAGACGGCCAAGGCCAAGCGCGAATTGCTGCGCGCGGTGATCTCGGCCGAGGGCGAGGCCTGCACCAACGCGATCGTCTTCTGCAACCGCAAGGTCGATGTCGATATCGTCGCGAAAAGCCTGCAGAAATACGGCTTCGACGCCGCCCCGATCCACGGCGACCTCGACCAGAGCCAGCGCACGCGCACGCTCGAGAATTTCCGCGATGGCAAGCTCAAACTGCTGATCGCCTCCGACGTGGCCGCGCGCGGTCTCGACGTGCCCTCGGTGAGCCACGTCTTCAACTACGACCTGCCGATGCATGCCGAGGATTACGTCCACCGGATCGGCCGCACGGGTCGCGCGGGCCGCAAGGGCACGGCGATCTCGATCGCGGTCCCGTCGGACGAGAAGTTCCTTAGCCAGATCGAAAGCCTCGTCGAGCAGGAAATCCCGCGCGCCGAGCCGCCGGAAGATTTCGAACTGTCCGAAGGCGCGAAGCAACCGGCGCGCAAGCGCGAAGACGCCAAGGGCGGTCGTTCGCGCGGCGGGCGCAGCCGGGATCGTGGCGGGCGTGGGTCGAAACGCGACCAGCGCAGCGAAGAGACGCAGCAGCCGCAAAGCGCCGCGCCACAGGAGCAGCAGGAGCAAGAGCAGGCGCCCAAGAAAGCCGAGGCTCAGCCCGAAGAGGCCCGCAGCGAAGCAGCCCCCGAGGCCGCGAGCGCTCCGAAGCCGCAATCGCGCAGCCAGTCTTCCGACGAGGGCGGTAATGCCCGCCGGTCGCGCGGTGGTCGCAACCGCCGCGAGCGCGACAACGAAGTCGTGGGCATGGGCGATCACGTTCCGGACTTCCTCACCGTCTCCTTCCGCCCCGGCGCGGTTGAGGAGACCGCCGAGGACAAAGCGGACAGCTGACGCTTTCGTATTGGTAAAAATATCCCCGCCGGAGGCTTCCTCCGGCGGGGTTTTTCTTTGTCTTGAAAGATGGAGCGCGCCCCTACCCGCCTGCGCTTGGGGCGATCCGCGCCCTTTTGGGGCGCGGAGCCGCGCTCAATCGGTCAGGCGGCTGGTGACGACGATCACTTCGGGCTTCTTGCCGATCTCTTCCATCGAGACCTGACGCGCGATGCGACGCAGGCCCTCGTCGATCTTGTCGTCATTTTTGAGGACCTTGATCGAGGCGCGTTCGAGATATTGCGTCATCTCGTCTTCAATCGTCTCCGCCAGCGGCGCGCCCGAGCGGCCCAGTTTCGGCAGGCCGTTCAGCTCGACCCAGGGCTCGCCCAGGGGCTGGTCTTCCTCGTCGAGGATCAGGGTCACGAGGCACAGCCCGTTCAGCGCCATGCGCATCCGGTCCCGCACCACGCCGTCCATAGCGCCGATCTGCACCGAACCGTCGAGGTAAGTGCGGCCCGCTTCGATATATTCGACGACTTTCGGCGCCTTGCCGGTCAGGTCGATCATCGTGCCGTTCGTCGCGACTTCCGACGCGATGCCCTTATCCGCCGCCAGCTTCGCGTGCTCGCGCAGGTGGCGATGCTCGCCATGCATCGGGATCAGCATCTTCGGCGCGAGCAGCTCATGAACCGCTTCCAGATCGGGGCGGTTCGCATGGCCCGAGACGTGATAGAGCCCGCCGTGATCGTCCACCACGTCGACGCCCATCTCGGAGAAGGCGTTCATGATGCGGATCACGCCACGCTCGTTGCCCGGAATGGTCTTCGAGGAGAACAGGAACGTGTCGCCCTCTTTCAGCTCGAGACCCAGATATTTGCCACGGCTCAGTTGGGCCGAGGCCGCGCGGCGCTCGCCCTGAGAACCGGTCACGATCAGCATCAGGTTCTGGCGCGGCACATCGCTCGCCTCTTCCGCCGAGATCGTGCCGGGCATGCCCTTGAGCACCCCGGTTTCTTCCGCGACCGAGACCATGCGCTTCATCGCACGGCCGAGCAGGCAGACCGAGCGGCCTGCGGCCTTGCCCGCTTCGGCGAGCGTCTTCAGGCGCGCGACGTTCGAGGCGAAGGTGGTCGCGACGACCATGCCGGTCTGGGCGCGGATCAGTTCCGAGATCGGCTCGGCCAACGTGGCCTCCGACCGGCCCGGCAGCGGCGAGAAGACGTTCGTGGAATCGCTCACCAGAACCTTCACACCGTCGCCTTCCTTGGCGATGGCATGCCACATCTCGGGCTCGAAGGGCTCGCCCACGATCGGGTTGCCGTCGAGCTTGAAATCGCCCGTATGGACGACGCGGCCCGCGGGCGTGTCGATGATGAGGCCGGAGCTCTCGGGGATCGAGTGCGAGATCGGCACGAATTGCACCTTGAACGGACCGGCTTCGATCACCTTCGGGCGCGGCTCGACGATCTGGATCGTCTCGGGCGGGATCCCCGCCTCTTCCAGCTTCAGCTGACCGATGCGGCCGGTGAAGGCCCGCGCATAGACCGGCTTGCGCAGCTTGTTCCAGACATGGGGCAGCGCGCCGATATGGTCTTCATGGGCGTGGGTGATAAAGATCGCGTCGATCCGGTCGGCATTCGCTTCCAGCCATTCGAGATCGGCGAAGATCAGATCGACGCCGGGCGTGCCGTCCATATCCGGGAAAGTCACGCCCAGATCGACAACGATCAGCCGCTCTTTCCCCTCTGGGCCGTAGCCGTACACATAGGCGTTCATGCCAATTTCGCCGGCACCGCCGAGGGGGAGGTAGATCAGTCTGTCACTCACGCGGGAAGATCCTTGTTATAGTCGTTGAGGAGGCGAAGGCCGTGCATGGTAAGGTCGTAATCCACACTGTCAAAGAGGTCAAAGCCCTGCGAGAACAGTTCGGCCAGACCGCCGGTCGCGATGACTTTCATCGGCCGGTCGCGTTCGAGCCGGATTTGGCGCACGACGCCTTCGACGAGGCCGATATAGCCCCAGAAAACGCCCGATTGGATACAGGCGACGGTATTCGTGCCGATGGCCTTTTCGGGCATCGTCACATCGACATGAGGTAGGGCGGCGGCGGAGGCGTGCAACGCCTCCAGCGAGAGGTTCACGCCGGGCGCGATCACGCCGCCGATATAGGCCCCGTCGGAGGCCACCACGTCGAAGGTGGTCGCAGTGCCGAAATCGACGACGACGATATCGCCGCCATGCCGGTCATAGCCCGCCACCGTGTTCACGAGGCGATCCGGCCCCACGGTCGTGCCCGGATCGACGCGCGGCTCGACCGGGAGACGGCATTCGGGCTTGCCCACCACCAGCGGGCGGCAGTTGAAATACCGGTTCGACAGGACCCGCAGGTTGAACACGACGCGCGGCACGGTCGACGAGATGATCACCTCGGTGATCTCGCCGGCGATCTCCTGCACGCGCATCATGCCCGACAGCCAGAGGAAATATTCGTCCGCCGTGCGCTGGTGATTGGTCTCCATCCGCCAAGTGGCGACGAAATCCGTCCCGTCCCAGACCGAAAAGACCGTATTGGTGTTACCGCAGTCGATGCAGAGAAGCATGGCTCCCCCTTTCCGCTCAGAAAAAGATATCCGCTGCCGAGATGGCGCGACGGCCCTCGGGCGTGGTCAGGATAAGCGCCCCGGTCTCGTCGATGGTCTCGAAGGTGCCACGATAGGTCTCGTTGCCGACCCGGGCGGTGATCTCCTCGCCCAGACGCGCCGCGCGGGCGAGCCACGCATTGCGGATCGCGTCGAAGCCGTAATCGCGGAATTGCCGGTCGTAGTGATCGAAGGCCTGCGCCAGCATCGGCAGGAAGTCGACCGGGGCGATCTGCATCCCGGTCTCGCCAATCAGGCTGACCGGGGCCATCGCCTCGGGCTCGACCTCGCTGCGGTCGGGCGCCTGCGCGAGGTTCACCCCGATGCCGATCGCGATCTGCTCTCCGCCCCGCAGGCTCTCCAGCAAGATACCCGCGATCTTGCCACCGCTCAGCAGCACGTCATTGGGCCATTTGATCGAGAGCCGCGCATGCGGGCCCCCGACATGGGCGAGCGCCGCCTCGAGCGCCAGAGCCGCGACGAAGGAATAGAGCGCCGCCTGCCCCAGCCCGCCCTCGGGCCGCATCACCAGCGTCGCCGAGAAATTGCCCGTGGGCGCGCGCCAGGCACGGCCGCGCCGACCGCGGGCCGCGGTCTGCTCATGCGCAAAGATCCACGCTGAACCGGAGAGGCCCGGCGCTAGCCGGGCCGCTTCATCCATGGTGCTATCGACCGAGGGCAGGACATGTCGCGCCACACCCTCGGGCCAGTCATCGCGCTCAGTTGACAAGAGCCGCCGCCGCAGCCTGGGCTGCGCCCTCGATGCCGAAGAGGTTGAAGATACCGAGCAGCATCGCCAGCGCGGAGACCATCAGAAGCCCCCATTGGATCGCGGGCATCCGGTTGTCCAGCGGGTCCGTCTCCTTGCCGAAATACATGTAGAACACGATCCGTAGGTAGTAGAAGGCCGCCACGACCGAGGCGATCACGCCCAGCAGCACGAGCCAGATATAGCCCGCATGCAGCGCCGCCTGCAGCACCGCGAACTTGGCGAAGAAGCCCAGGAACGGCGGCACGCCCGCGAGCGAGAACAGCAGTACCAGCATCGCCAGCGCCTTGGTCGGATCCTGACGGGCATATTGGTTCAGCGACTTGATATCGGTCACCGGCTGGCCGTCACGCTCCATCGAGAGCATGAAGGCGAAGACGCCGACATTCATCGTCACGTAGATCGCCATATAGGTCAGCATCGCCTGCACGCCCTCGGCGGTGCCCGCCGAGAGGCCCAGCAGCACGAAGCCCATATGGGTGATCGAGGAATAGGCCATCAGGCGTTTGATGTTCGTCTGACCGATCGCCGCGACCGAGCCCCAGACCATCGACAGGCCCGCAAGCAGCGCGAGGATCTGGCCCCACTCCGCCGGCACCTGACCGAAGGCGTCGAAGACGAGCCGTGCGATCAGCGCCATCGCGGCGACTTTCGGCGCGGTGGCGAAGAAGGCGGTGACCGGCGTGGGCGAACCTTCATAGACGTCGGGCGTCCACATGTGGAACGGCACCGCCGAGACCTTGAAGGCGAGACCGGCGATCAGGAAGACCATGCCGAACAGAAGGCCGATCGGCAGGTGACCTTCTTGAACCACCCCGATGATACCCGCGAATTGCGTGGTGCCCGCGAAGCCGTAGGTCAGCGAGGCGCCGTAGAGCAGGATGCCCGAGGACAGCGCGCCGAGCACGAAGTACTTCAGACCCGCTTCCGAGCTCTTCTCGCTCTCGCGGCGCAGCGCGGCCACGATGTAGAGCGCGAGCGATTGCAGCTCGAGCCCCATGTAGAGCGACATCAGGTTGCCCGCCGAGACCATCATCATCATGCCGATGACGGCCAGCGTCGCAAGGATCGGGTATTCGAAGCGCAGCAGCCCGCGCCGCTGCATGTAATCGGTGCCCATCGCGAGAACCAGCGCAGCCGAGACGAGGATCATCACCTTGGTGAAGCGCGAGAACGCGTCGTCGATGAAGAGGCCACCGAAGGCCTCATGCGACCCTACCTCGGCCAGACCGATCCAGGCCGCGATCACCAGCATGACGCCGGAGGTGATCCACAGCAGGGTCGGCGCAAGCTTGTCCTTGCCGAACCACACACCCGCGAGCAGCGCCACCATCGCGTAGACGGCGAGCAAAAACTCCGGAAGGACGATCGAGAAATCCGCAGAAGTCATCCCTCAGCTCCTCAGTGTTCGACCAGGTCGGACAGAAGGTTGTCCGGCAAGGCATCGTGATAGTTCTGGACGAGTTGCGTCACCGACGGCCCGATGATGTTGGTCACCAGATCAGGATAGACCCCGAGCAGCAACGTCATCGCCACCAGCGGCGCGAAGATCCACTTCTCGCGCGTACTCAGGTCGGTGATCGAACGCAGGCTCTCCTTGATCAGATCGCCGAAGACGACCCGGCGATAGAGCCAGAGCGCATAGGCCGCCGACAGGATCACGCTCGTCGTGGCGAAGAGCGCAACCCACGTATTCACCTGGAAGACGCCCACGAGGATCAGGAACTCGCCGACGAAATTGGCGGTGCCGGGAAGGCCGACATTGGCCATCGTGAAGAACATGAAGATCGTCGCATAGGCGGGCATGCGCTTCACCAGGCCGCCATAGGCCGAGATTTCGCGCGTATGCATCCGGTCGTAGACCACACCCACCGCGAGGAACAGCGCCGCCGAGGTGAAACCGTGCGCGACAACCATGAAGATACCGCCCTCGATGCCCTGCTGCGTGCCCGAGAAAATCCCGAGCAGCACGACGGCCATGTGCGCGACCGAGCTATAGGCGATGACGCGTTTGATATCGGTCTGCACCAGCGCCACCAGCGAGGTCCAGATGATCGCGATCACCGCGAGCCACATCGCCCAGGGGCCGACCACGAGGTTGCCCACCGGGAACATCGGCAGCGAGAAGCGCAGGAAACCGTAATCGGCGAGCTTCAGCAGCACCGCGGCGAGCACGACCGAACCGGCCGTCGGCGCCTGCACGTGCGCGGCAGGCAACCAGGTGTGCACCGGCCAGAGCGGCATCTTGATCGCGAAGGAGATGAAGAAGCCGAGCCAGAGCAGCGTTTGCACCCCGCCGGGGATCGTTATCCCGAGTATGTGCACCGGTGTGTATGGGAACTCGTAGACGAGCAGCCCCGGCATGTCCGTCGTTCCGGTGTGGAAGTAGATGTAGATGATCGACACCAGCATGAAGACCGAGCCGAAGAAGGTGTAGAGGAAGAACTTGAACGCGGCGTAGACGCGCTGCTTGCCCCCCCAGATACCGATGATCAGGAACATCGGGATCAGGCCCGCTTCGAAGAACAGGTAGAACAGCACCAGATCGAGCGTAACGAAGGTACCCACCATCAGCGTCTCGAGGACGAGGAAGGCGATCATGTATTCCTTCACGCGGTCGGTGACGTTCCAGCTACCGACGATCACCAGCGGCATCATGAAGGTGGTCAGCATCACGAAGAGGATCGACAGGCCGTCGACGCCCACGCGGTACTGGAACCCCATGATCCAGGAGTATTTCTCCATGAACTGGAAGCCGGTGTTGGACGGGTCGAACCCGGCCAGCAGGAACAGCGAGATCAGGAAGGTGACCGACGTCGCGGTCAGCGCCACCCATTTCGCGTTCCGGTCCGCCTCGGGCGAGCCGCCGCGCAGAACCAGCGCGAGGATCAGCGCCGCCACGGCGGGCGTGAAGATGACGATGGAAAGCAGGTGTTGCATCAGTTCGCCCCCCCGTTGAGGACGACCCAGAGCATGAGACCGACAATCCCGATCACCATGGCGAAGGCGTAGTGGAACAGATAGCCCGATTGCATCCTGTTAAGGAACCTCGTGAATGTCGGGACGATGCCGACGGCCATGCCGTCGATAACTCGGTCAATCGAGCCCTCGTCCCCTTTCTTCCAGAATTGATAGCCGAACCAGAGCGCCGGGCGCACGAAGATGCGCTCGTACAGCTCGTCGAAATACCACTTGTTGAGCAGGAAGCGGTACAGGCCCGGCTGCGCCTCGGCGAACCGCTTCGGCAGGCTGGTGTCCTTGATGTAGAACAGCCATGCCACGAGAAGCCCTGCAAGCATCGCCACGAAGGGCGAAACCTTGACCCAGGCCGGCGCGTGGTGCGCCTTGTCGATGACCTCGTTTTCCTGACCCATATAGATCGCGCCCTGAGGTGCGACGCCCGGATACTTGATCACCGCCGTCGAGACGCCGACATCCGGCGAGGTCTTGGCCTCGTCCATCAGCTCGGCCTCGGCCTGATCTTCGGACATGGTCGCATCCGGCACCGGCGGCGTTGCGCCATGGGTGCCCTCGCCGGTCTGCGCAGCCTCGCCATTCGTCGCGTGACCCGCATCCGCCGTCTGCTCGGCATGGGCGGGAAGCCCGAAGAATTTCACCAGCTTCGCGTGATCGCCGAAGAAGACGTTGTACCAGATCATCCCGGCGAAGATCGCGCCGAAGGACAGAACCACCAGCGGCACCGTCATGACCCAGGGGCTTTCCTTCGCGTGATCATGCGCATGATGATCGCCGCGCGGTTTGCCGAAGAAGGTCATGAAGATCAGCCGCCACGAATAGAAGGACGTGAAGGCCGCCGCGATAACCAGAAGCCAGAAGGCATAGCCCGCGCCGGAACCGCCCCAGACGCTCTCGATGATCGCGTCTTTCGACAGGAAGCCCGCGAAGCCGATCGGCGTGAAGGGAATACCGACCCCGGTGATCGCCAGCGTACCGAAGATCATCGCCCAGAACGTCAGCGGCACCTTTTTGCGAAGGCCGCCATAGTTCCGCATGTCCTGCTCGTGGTGCATCGCAGTGATGACCGAACCCGCCGAGAGGAACAGCAGCGCTTTGAAGAACGCGTGGGTCAGCAGGTGGAACATCGCCACTGAATAGACGCCGACACCGGCCGCGGCGAACATGTAGCCCAGCTGCGAACAGGTCGAATAAGCGATGACGCGCTTGATGTCGTTCTGCACCAGACCCACGGTCGCAGCAAAGAAGGCGGTCGAGGCGCCGATCACGACGATGAAGGTCTGCGCATGCGGAGCGTATTCATAGACCGGCGACATGCGGCAGACGAGGAACACGCCTGCGGTCACCATGGTCGCGGCGTGGATCAGCGCCGACACAGGCGTCGGGCCTTCCATCGCGTCCGGCAACCATGTGTGCAGGAAGAGCTGCGCCGATTTACCCATCGCACCCACAAAGAGCAGGAAGGCACAGAGCTCGACCGCGTTCCAGGACCCCCAGAGGAAGTCGAGATTGGTCTCTGACAAGGCCGGGGCCGCCGAGAAGACGTCGTCCAGCTGCAGCGAGCCGGTCATGTAGAACAGACCGAACATCCCCAGCAGGAAGCCGAAATCGCCGACACGGTTGACGATGAAGGCCTTCATCGCGGCCGCGTTGGCCGAGGGTTTCTTGTAGTAGAAGCCGATCAGCAGGTAGGAGGCGACACCGACGCCTTCCCAGCCGAAGAACATCTGCAGCAGGTTGTCCGAGGTCACCAGCATCAACATGGTGAAGGTGAAGAAGGACAGGTAGGCGAAGAAGCGCGCCTTGTAGTTCTCGCCCTTGCCTTCGTCGAAATTCTCGTCATGGGCCATGTAGCCCCACGAGTAGAGATGCACGAGCGAGGAGACCGTCGTCACCACGATCAGCATGATCGCGGTCAGTCGGTCCATCCGGATCGCCCACGAGACGTCCAGCTCACCCGAGGTGATCCAGTTCAGGACGTGAATGTGCTGCGTCTGATCGCCCAGCGTGAGAAAGACGATCCAGCTGAGCAGAGCGGCGAGGAACAGAAGGCCCGTGGTCAGGACCATCGCGCCCTTTTCGCCGATCACCCGCCAGCCGAAGCCACCAAGGATCGCACCGACCAGCGGCGCAAAGAGAATGATCGTTTCCATCGTCCCTTATCCCTTCATCACGTTGACGTCTTCGACCTCGATCGAGCCGCGGTTGCGGAAGAAGACCACAAGGATCGCAAGGCCGATCGCGGCCTCGGCTGCCGCAACGGTCAGCACGAAGAGGGTGAAGATCTGTCCGACGAGGTCATCCAGATAGGCCGCGAAGGCCACCAGGTTGATATTCACCGCCAACAGCATGAGTTCGATCGACATCATGATGACGATCACGTTCTTGCGGTTCACGAAGATCCCGAAAATGCCGATCACGAACAGCGCGGCAGCCACGCCAAGGTAATGTTCCAATCCGATCATGCGTTCACCCTCGTTTCCGAACTCGCGTTTTTCGCTTGCTTTTGTTCGCTCACAGCCCCTGCCCCGGTTTGACGTCCACCATTTCCATCGTCTTGGACGGATCGCGATGCATCTGCGCGATGACGTTCTGGCGCTTGACGTTGGTACGATGGCGCAGCGTCAAAAGGATCGCCCCGATCATCGCGACCAGCAGGATCAGGCCCGCCGTCTGGAAGAGGTAGAGGTATTTGTCATAAACGAGCAGGCCGATCGCCTGCGCGTTGGTCATGCCCTCGGGCACCGGATCGGCACGCAGGCTTTCCGCCATGCCGGAGGTCTGCCACGCCCCGAAGGCGATACCCAGCTGCACCAGCATCACGACCCCGATCAGGAGGCCGAGCGGCATGTAGCGCGCCAGCTCGCCTTTCAGCGCGGCGAAGTCGACATCGAGCATCATCACCACGAAGAGGAAGAGCACCGCGACCGCGCCGACATAGACGATGATCAAGAGCATCGCGACGAATTCCGAGCCCAGCAGCACGAAAAGTCCCGCCGCCGACAGGAAGGTCAGGATCAGCCAGAGCACCGAATGGACCGGGTTCTTGGAAATCACCACCATGAAGCCCGCGACCACCGCCGTAATGGCGAAAAGGTAGAAGGCGAAAGCAAACACCGTCATTCGTTCTCTCCCGAATTCTCGTCGAAGACCGATTGCGCGATCTCGAGCGCGCGGGTCATGGCGGGCACCCCGCCGAACATGCTCATCTGAAAGATCACCTCGGCGATCTCGCGTTGCGTGGCCCCGGCCTCGAGTGCGTGGCGGATCGTCAGGCGCAGCTGCGAGTCCGCTTGCGCGCCCAGCACCGTGAGCGCGGCAATCGTCACCAGAAGCCGCGTCCGGCTGTCGAGCCCTTCGCGGTTGAAGGTCTTGCCGAACCACATCTCCATCATGTCCTTCGACATGGTGGGGAAGAGTTTCTCCATCGCAGCCGGATTGAAACTTTCCAGCGCCGGATTGAACAGCCGCGCCATCTCGGCCGACTGCTCCATCATGTTGCTAAAGAGTTTCGAAAAATCGTCGGTCATCTGTAAGGCGCATCCAGTTCGAGGTTGCGGGCAATCTCGGCTTCCCAGCGAGCCCCGTTCTCAAGGAGCTTCTGCTTGTCGTAGAACAGCTCCTCGCGGGTCTCGGTCGAGAATTCGAAATTCGGACCTTCGACGATCGCATCCACCGGGCAGGCTTCCTGACAGAAGCCGCAATAGATGCATTTCGTCATGTCGATGTCGTAGCGCGTCGTTCGGCGCGAGCCGTCGGCGCGAGGTTCCGCGTCGATCGTGATCGCCTGCGCCGGGCAGATCGCCTCGCACAGTTTGCACGCGATGCAGCGCTCTTCCCCGTTGGGGTAGCGGCGCAGGGCGTGCTCGCCACGGAAGCGCGGCGACAGCGGGCCCTTCTCGTGCGGGTAGTTCAGCGTGGGTTTCGGCGCGAAGAAATAGCGCATCCCCAGGCCGAAGCCTTTGATGAAGTCCACCAGCAGGAAATACTTGGCAGCGCGGTTATAGTCGAAAGCCATCTATCAGCTCCCCATCGCCCAGCGGGCCCAGAAGTGCCCGAAGATTTCGAATTTCGCGAGGAAAGCGATGATCACCACCCACGCCAGCGACAGCGGCAGGAAGACTTTCCAGCCAATCCGCATGAGCTGGTCGTAGCGGTAGCGCGGCACGATCGCCTTCACCATCGCGAACATGAAGAAGAAGAACACCATCTTGGCGAACATCCACAGCACCCCGTCGGGCAGGCCCGGGATCGGGGACAGCCAGCCGCCGAAGAACAGGATCGACATCAGCGCGCACATCAGCCAGATCGCGATATATTCGCCGGCCATGAACAGCAGATACGGGGTCGAGCTGTATTCCACCATGAAGCCCGCGACGAGTTCGGATTCCGCTTCCGGAAGATCGAAGGGCGGGCGGTTGGTCTCGGCCAGCGCCGAAATGAAGAACAGCGCCACCATCGGCAGGTGCGGCAGCCAGTACCAGCCCAGCAGGCCCCAGCCGGTATCCTGCGCGCGCACGATCGTCGACAGGTTCATCGAGCCGGTCGAGATGATCACCCCGATGATGATCAGGCCGATCGAGACCTCATAGGAGATCATCTGCGCGGCCGAGCGGAGTGAGCCTAGGAACGGGTATTTCGAGTTCGACGCCCAGCCGCCCATGATCACGCCATACACCTCGAGCGAGGAGGCCGCGAAGACGAACAGAAGGGCCACGTTGATATCGGCCAGCACCCAACCGTCGGCAAACGGGATCACCGCGAAGGTCAGCATCGCCAGCACGAAGCTCAGGATCGGGGCGAGGAAATAGACGAACTTGTCGGCGCCCGCCGGCACGACGATTTCCTTGACCACATATTTCAGCGCATCCGCGAAGGTCTGCATCAGGCCCCAGGGCCCGACGACGTTCGGCCCGCGACGCATCTGCACGGCAGCCCAGATCTTGCGGTCGCCATAGACCAGCCAGATCATCGAAAGCATCACGAAGGCGATAACCGCCAAGCTCTGCAGCACGATCAGCAGGAAGATCCCGAAAGGTGTCGCGAAGAATTCAGCCATGATGTCCCACTCTCTTCATACGGTCGGAATGCCGCGATCCTTGCAATCGGCGACGGTCACTTCCGCGTCGATCGTCTTGAGTCCCTGCGGCAAGGCGGGCGAGATGGTGTAGACCGCATCTGCCCGCCAGATGCCACCCTCTTCAGTCACATTCGTGCGCACGTGGCGCGCAAATCCATAGCCGCGCACCAGCGCATATTGCGCGGCTGCGCATTGGGCATAATCGGTCGCCGCTTTCTCGCCAGCGCCCTCGCCCGAGACACGCGCGCGTATCTCCACCAGATCGCTGTCGAGGAGCCGTGTCTCGGTGCCCCGATAGTCCGGTTTGACCGCGCTATCCCCCTGCGCCCCGCCGGTCGGCGTGCACGCCGCCAGACCGGCCAGAAGGCCGGGGGCGAGCGGTGCGATATTGGGCAGGGTCTGCATCATCCGTCTCAACCTCACTCGGCGGCAACAGGCGCTTCGGCCCGCGCTTTCGCGAGGCTCGCGCATTCGCCCATCACGACGGAGGCCCGTGCGATCGGGTTGGTCAGGTAGAATTCGTGGATCGGCAGACGGAAGGTCGCCTTACCCATGTCGCGCGGCTCGATCGCCTGCACTTCGTTCTCCACAACCTCATCGACCTGCGCCAGATGCGGCACTTCCGCGACCATCGCGCGGCGCAGACCGGCGAGCGTGTCCCAAGGCTGCTTGGCGTCCAGCTCGGCCGAAAGCGCGCGCAGGATCGCCCAGTTCTCTTTCGCCTCGCCCGGCGGGAAGGCCGCGCGGAAGGCAAGCTGCGGACGCCCTTCGGTGTTCACGAAGAGGCCGTTTTCTTCCGTATAGGCCGCGCCCGGCAGGATCACGTCGGCGCGGTTGGCCCCGCGGTCGCCGTGGCTGCCCTGATAGATCACGAAGGGGCCACCCTCGGCGCGCGGGGTGATCTCCACCTCGTCGGCGCCCATGTTGTAGATCACTTCGGCGCCGTCGATGGCCGCGAGCAAACCGCCCTCGGTCACAGCGCCCACATCCATCGCGCCGACACGAGCGGCGGCGGTGTGCAGCACCATGAACTTGGCGTTGGAGTTCTCGGCCAGCTTCATCGCATGGGCCAGAACCGCCTCGCCATCGGCTTCGTTCAGAGCGCCCTGCCCGATGATGACGACGGTGTTCTTCGCCTTGGTCTCGTCCGAGATCGTCTTGCCCGACAGCTCGGCTAGCGCGGCGCGGTCGGTGCCGACATGGACGTAGTCATAGGTCAGATCGCAGGCTTCGCCGACGAGACCGACAGTCGCGCCCTTGGCCCAGGCCTTGCGGATGCGGGCGTTCAGAACGGGCGCTTCCACCGCCGGGTTCGCGCCGATGATCTGCACCATCTCGGCGTTATCCAGATCGGCGATCGTCGCGTTGCCGACATAGCCGTAGCGGTTGCCGATCGGCAGACGCGCGCCATCGGTGCGGCATTCGACGGTGCCACCCAGACCGTCGATCAGCTGCTTGAGCGAGAAAGCCGCCTCGGTCGAGACCAGATCGCCCACCAGACCGGCGACTTTCTTGCCCTTCATCGCCTCGGCGGCGGCGCTCAGCGCCTCGCCCCAACTTGCAGGCTTCAGCTTGCCATCGACGCGGACGTAGGGCCGGTCGAGACGCTGGCGGCGCAGACCATCCCAGACGAAGCGGGTCTTGTCGGAGATCCACTCCTCGTTAACGTCGTCATTGTTGCGCGGCAGGATGCGCATCACTTCGCGACCCTTGGTGTCGACGCGGATGTTCGAGCCCACGGCGTCCATCACGTCGACGGTCTCGGTCTTCGTCAATTCCCACGGACGCGCGGTGAACGCGTAGGGCTTCGAGACCAGCGCGCCCACCGGGCACAGGTCGATGATGTTGCCCTGCATGTTGGAATCGAGCGTCATGTTCAGGTAGTTCGCGATTTCCGCATCCTCGCCCCGACCGGTCTGGCCCATCTGGGTGATGCCCGCGACTTCGGTGGTGAAGCGCACGCAGCGGGTGCAGGAGATGCAGCGCGTCATATGGGTCTCGACCAGCGGGCCGAGGTTCAGCTCGGTCGCGGCGCGCTTGGGCTCGCGGTAGCGGCTGAAGTCCACCCCGTAAGCCATTGCCTGGTCTTGCAAATCGCATTCGCCGCCCTGGTCGCAGATCGGGCAGTCGAGCGGGTGGTTGATGAGCAGGAATTCCATCACCCCCTCGCGGGCCTTCTTGACCATGGGCGAGTTCGTCTTGATCACCGGCGGCGCGCCTTCCGGCCCCGGGCGCATGTCGCGCACCTGCATCGCGCAGGAGGCAGCGGGCTTCGGCGGGCCGCCCACGACTTCCACCAGACACATCCGGCAGTTGCCTGCGATCGACAGACGCTCGTGGTAGCAGAAGCGCGGGATCTCGATCCCCGCCTGTTCGCACGCCTGGATCAGCGTGAGGTTCGGATCGACCTCGACCTCGTTCCCGTCGATGATGATCTTTCTCAGGTCAGCCATGGCTATCCGTCTCGTCTCTTCGGGCGCGAGGTTGCCCCCGCGCGGGTTTTAGGTCAGGCCGCGTGTCCGCAGCCCATCGGGAAGACCCAAGCGCCGTCCCGGTATGTATCGTTAATCGACGAGGCCACAGCCCCGCCGCAGATGGCGTTCGCGGCCCGCGTGGCCTCGGCACCCTCGTAATTCGCAAAGGGCGCCGCCTGCCGCATCACGACAAGCGCGCCGCTCGCGTCATAGGCCGCCGTATAGCCCTCGAGTGCCGCCAGACGGCGCGGCCCTTTGGAGGCCTCGTTGCCGCCCGGAGTGCCCATGCAGCCACCGAGTGCCAGCGCGCAGCCCGATATGATCACCGCCCGCATCATGCCGCCTCCGCCGCATGCGGGTTGGCCGGTTCGGCAACCAGTCGGCCGATATTCAGCTCGGCCAGGTGAAGAACGTCACTCAATTCGCACCTCCCAATCTGAAGAGGATGAGGGAGATGATGATGAAGTAGGCGACCCAACTGAGCGATAAGAGATACGACGTTTTCCTGAAGCCGTATTCATTCGTGAACCGATACTGTTCCGGCACGATCGCCCGGAAGATGAAGTGCTGAGTGGCGACAAACAGAAACAGAATCAACAGGACCATCAACTCTAGCGACTGTTCATTCCCTGCGTTCGCGGAAACACCGAGTTGGAAAAGGACAACAAAAAGCAGGGCAGTCCCCGCGAGCGCAGCGAACAACGCAAAGATGCGAACAGGGCGCGACAATCTCCGAGGCGTAACGGAGACGCGCCAAACATTGTCCACAAGTTCGAATTCTTTTTGCATCCGACTAGTCTCTCACTCCGCAGCCATCGCGCCCATGCGGCCCGTCTTGCGGGCCTTGATGCGGTCTTCGATCTCTTCGCGGAAGTGACGGATCAGGCCCTGGATTGGCCAAGCGGCTGCGTCGCCGAGCGCGCAGATCGTGTGGCCTTCGACCTGTTTGGTCACGTCGAACAGCATGTCGATCTCTTCGATCTCGGCCTCGCCGCGCACCAGACGGTCCATCACGCGCATCATCCAGCCCGTGCCTTCGCGGCAGGGCGTACACTGGCCGCAGCTCTCGTGCTTGAAGAATTTGGACAGGCGCCAGACCGCTTTGATCACGTCGGTGTTCTGATCCATGACGATCATGCAGGCGGTGCCGAAGCTGGATTTCAGCTCGCGCATGCCGTCGTAATCCATGATCGCGTCTTCGCATTGATCGGCGGGCAGGATCGGGCAGGACGCGCCGCCCGGGATCACCGCCTTGAGGTTCTTCCAGCCGCCACGGACGCCGCCGCCATGCTTCTCGATCAGTTCCTTCATCGAGATCGACATGGTCTCTTCGATGACGCAGGGCGTGTTGACGTGGCCCGACATCGCAAACAGCTTCACGCCGGTGTTGTTCGGACGACCGAAGCCCGCATACCACTCCGCGCCGCGACGCAGGATGGTCGGGACAACGGCGATGGATTCCACGTTGTTCACCGTGGTCGGGCAACCGTAGAGGCCCGCGCCCGCCGGGAACGGCGGCTTCATCCGGGGCATGCCCTTCTTGCCTTCGAGGCTTTCCAGAAGCGCGGTTTCCTCGCCGCAGATATAGG
This sequence comes from Thioclava electrotropha, assembly GCF_002085925.2. Classification (NCBI taxonomy): domain Bacteria; kingdom Pseudomonadati; phylum Pseudomonadota; class Alphaproteobacteria; order Rhodobacterales; family Paracoccaceae; genus Thioclava; species Thioclava sediminum. Next base: position 1,513,507 of record NZ_CP053562.1, on the reverse strand, counting down.
CGCCCGCGCCATGCGACAGGTAGACGTCGTAATCGTAGCCGGAGCCGCAGGCGTTCTTGCCGATCAGCCCGTCTTCATAGGCCTCGTCGATCGCGCGCTGCAGCGCCTCTTTCTCGCGGACATATTCGCCGCGGATGTAGATGTAGGCCGCAGCCGCGCCCATCGCGAAACCGGCGATCAGCGCGCCTTCGACCAGCGTATGCGGGTCGTGGCGCATGATCTCGCGGTCCTTGCAGGTCGCAGGTTCGGATTCGTCCGCGTTGATCGCGAGGAAGGCCGGACGCCCGTCGCTTTCCTTCGGCATGAAGGACCACTTGAGACCCGTCGGGAAGCCTGCCCCACCGCGCCCGCGCAGGCCGGAGGCCTTCACTTGCTCGATGATCCAATCCTTGCCTTTCGACAGGATCTCGCCAGTGCCGTCCCAATGCCCGCGCATCTTCGCGCCCTGCAGAGAGCGGTCATGCATCCCGTAGAGATTGGTGAAGATCCGGTCTTGATCCTTCAGCATATCGCTTCCCTCACTTGCCGGATTTCCGGCGCCAGATGCGCCAGACGAGTGCCAGCGCGTAGATATAGGCGGCTATCGCCGCGAGATCGCCGATCAGCGCGATCTGCGCCGACCAGCCCTGTTGTTGTCCGATCCATTGCAGGAGGAGCCAGAGGATCGTGGCGACGGCAATGATAAGGGCGGCTTTACGCCCCAACGCCCTGTCGTGCTCGTCGATCTGGCTCATTCACCCCCGCTCAGTAATCGTTCGTCTTCGCCCGTTCGAGGAACGCATCCATGCCGTCCTCGACGATGATCTTCGCCTGGCTGACCCACTTGTCGCGGGTGCAGCGGCCTTTGAAACGCGGCACGTTCTGGTCCGCATAGGCAATCTCTTCGGGGCCCCATTTCGCGATCTGGTCGAAATGGTAGATGCCCCAGCCGTTCAGCACTTCTTCGAGCTTCGGGCCGACGCCTTCGATCTTCTTGAGATCGTCGGCCCCCGCCTTGCGCGGCTGCTTCAGTCCACGCGGCTTCTTGCCGTCGCCCTCGGCGGCCTCGGGTTGCCCCCCGGCATTGGCGGCGGGCTTATCCGCGACCTGCGCCGACATCGCGGAGAGCGGGTTCGTGTCGTCGCTCTCGGACTTGGCCTTGGGCGCCGCTTTCGGCTCTTCGGCTTTAGGCTCTTCCGCCTTAGGCTCGGCCTCGGCCTCTTCCGTCGCAGGCTTGGTTGTCGGGCCGGGCTCGGGCTTGTCCGCCTCGGGCGTGGCCGCTTCGTCCTTGGGCGTCATGGTGTCGGCACGCGCCACTTCGCGTTCGGCTGCGGGCGTCGGTGCCGCCGCTGCTGCCTGCGCTTGGGCTGCCACCCCTTCCGGAGAGGAGGCGTTGAAGGTTTCGACCGGGCTTTCGGGAATTGCGGAGTCGTCGGAGGATGCGCCGGTACCGTCAGCCGCGCCCGGCGCGCCATGTTCGGAGCAGAACGCCCAGATCAGGAAGGCGCCGAACAGCAGGAAGGTCATCAGACCGAGGAAAAGAGCCACGAGGAAGGGCTCATGCGCCACGACCATCAGGAATACGGTGACCACAAGCCCCGTAATACCTGCCCAGATACCCGCCTTGCCGCGGCACCCTTGTGTCTGATCACCCATTCCCGTTTCTCCATTCACTCCGCCGAACGGCGGTCTCTACCCTGTTGCGCTTATTCGTAAATGCCGTCTTTCTTTGCGCGCGACGAGAATTCGGTCTCCGCCCCGCTGGCCAGTTTCTCTGCCTGACCTTTCCAGTCGTCACGCGTCGCGCGACCTTTGAACCCTTCGAGATTGCTGTCGACCCAAGCGAGTTCCGCATCGGTCCAGCCAGCGATCTGGTCGAAATGATAAATGCCCATCGAATGCAGAAGCGTCTCGAGCTTCGGCCCGACGCCCTTGATCATCTTGAGGTCATCGGCCCCACCGTCGCGCGGTGCGTCGAGCAGCTTGGGCTTCTCGCCTGCCTCTGCCTGTGCGGCCTCAGCCTCGGTGCCTTCGGGCTCACGCTTGGACTCCGGGCGGGCCTTCGAGGTGGCCTGCGCTTCGGATTTCGTCACGCCGGTCTTGTCGGCGGGCGCGTCCTTGGCGGGCTTGGCTTCGGTTTTCTTGGCGGCCTTGCGCGCCTCGTCCTGTTGCGCGGCAGAGCGCGGACGCTCCTGCCCCATCGTGCCGATCGGGCCGCGCTGACCCGAGCTTTGCCACGGTGCGGCGAGCGGCACTTCGGTGCCGTCGATGCGCTTGATCGTGTCGCCGATGCCGACCGCGAGGTCGACCGAAGCATTGTACTCTTCCTTGTCGCCCTTGCTCTCGGTGAGCGCGGTCAGGCCCGAGGCGGGCTCGGACGAGAAGCGGCCGGTCTGCGAGCCGGGCTTCGGCACATCGCCCTTGCCCATCTCGTCGATCAGCTTCGCGAGGCTCTCCTCGGTCAGGTCTTCGTAGTAATCCTTGCCGACCTGCATCATCGGAGCGTTCGCACAGGCGCCGAGGCATTCGACCTCTTCCCACGAGAACTTGCCATCTTCCGAGAGCTGGAACGGCTCGGCGGCGATCTTTTCCTTGCAGACCTTCATCAGGTCTTCCGCGCCGCAGATCATGCACGAGGTGGTGCCGCAGATCTGCAGGTGGGCGACCGAGCCGACCGGAGCCAGCTGGAACATGAAGTAGAAGGTCGCGACCTCGAGCGCCCGCATGTAGGGCATGTCGAGCATCTCGGCGACGGTTTCGATCGCCGGACGGCTCAGCCAGCCTTCCTGTTCCTGTGCGCGGAACAGCAGCGGGATGATCGCCGAGGCCTGACGGCCGACCGGGAACTTGGTCATCTGGGCCTTGGCCCATGCGAGGTTCTCGGGCGTGAACTCGAAACTATCGGGTTGTTCCGGGTAAAGACGGCGAAGCATTAGCGGTCAACCTCCCCGAACACGATATCCATCGTGCCGATGATTGCAGAAACGTCGGCGAGCATGTGCCCCTTGGCGACGTGATCCATGGATTGCAGATGCAGGTAACCCGGAGCGCGGATCTTCGCGCGATACGGCTTGTTCGTGCCGTCGGCCACCAGATAGACGCCGAACTCGCCCTTGGGCGCTTCGACGGCGGCATAAACCTCGCCCGCGGGGACGTGGAAGCCTTCGGTATAAAGCTTGAAGTGGTGGATCAGCGCTTCCATCGAGCGCTTCATTTCCGACCGCTTCGGCGGGGTCACCTTGCCGCGGGCAAGCACGTCGCCCTGATTTTCCGGCATCCGCAGCTTCTCGATCGCCTTAAGCACTATCTTGGTCGACTCGCGCATCTCGGCCATCCGGCAGAGGTAGCGGTCGTAGCAATCGCCGTTCTTGCCGATCGGAATCTGGAAGTCGAACTCGTCATAGCATTCGTAGGGCTGCGCGCGGCGCAGGTCCCATGCAAGGCCGGAGCCACGCACCATCACGCCGGAATAGCCCCATTGCTGGATTTCTTCCTCGGAGATGACGCAGATATCGACGTTGCGCTGCTTGAAGATGCGGTTCTCGGTCAGCAGCCCTTCGATATCGTCGAGCACTTTCGGGAACTCATGCGCCCATGTCTCGATATCGTCGAGCAGCTTCGGCGGCAGGTCCTGGTGGACGCCGCCAGGCCGGAAATAGGCCGAGTGCAGACGCGCGCCACAGGCCCGCTCGTAGAAGACCATCAGCTTCTCGCGCTCTTCGAAGCCCCAGAGGGGCGGCGTCAGCGCGCCCACGTCCATCGCCTGCGTGGTCACGTTCAGCAGGTGGTTCAGGATGCGCCCGATCTCGGAATAGAGCACACGGATCAGCGAGCCGCGACGCGGCACTTCCACGCCGGTCAGCTTCTCGATGGCGAGGCACCACGCATGTTCCTGGTTCATCGGCGCGACATAGTCGAGGCGATTGAAGTAAGGCAGGTTCTGCAGATAGGTGCGGCTTTCCATCAGCTTCTCGGTGCCACGGTGCAGCAGCCCGATATGCGGGTCGGCGCGTTCCACGACTTCGCCGTCCAGTTCCAGCACCATGCGCAGCACGCCGTGGGCGGCCGGGTGTTGGGGACCGAAGTTGATGTTGAAGTTGCGGATGCGCTGCTCGTCGGTCAGCGTGTCCTTCGAGCCGTCATCATAGACATTGTTGCGGATATCGCCGTCCATCATTTCGCCTCCTCGCCCTTCTCGTCACCGGGAAGGATGTATTTCGCGCCTTCCCATGGCGAGAGGAAATCGAACTGCCGGTATTCCTGCGTCAGCTTCACCGGCTCATAGACGACGCGCTTGAGCACTTCGTCGTAACGCACTTCGACATAGCCCGTCGTCGGGAAATCCTTGCGCAGCGGATGGCCGCGGAACCCGTAATCGGTCAGCAGACGGCGCAGGTCCGGGTGCCCCGAGAACAGGATGCCGAACATGTCGAAAATCTCGCGCTCGAACCAATCGGCACAGGGGTGCAGCTTGGTGATCGAGGGCACCATGTCCTCTTCGCGGACCGCCGCCTTAATGCGGATGCGCTGGTTGCGATACATCGACAGGTAATGCCAGACGACATCGAAGCGCTGCGGGCGTTCGGGCCAGTCGATGGCCGTGATGTCCACGAGGTTGGTGAAGCGGCAATTCGGATCGTCGCGCAGGAACTCGGTGAAGCCGGGAACGGATTGCGCGGTGATCGTGACCGTCAGCTCGTCGAAGGCGATCTCGGTGGAGACCACGTCATCGGGGCGCTTCAGCTCGATATGGCCGGCCAATTCGCGAAGGGCAGTATCGTCCATCTCTCGCTCTCCTCAGCGCACCAGCGTGCCAGTGCGGCGGATTTTGCGTTGCAGCTGAAGGATGCCGTAAAGCAGCGCCTCCGCCGTGGGCGGGCAGCCCGGAACGTAGATATCGACCGGCACGACGCGGTCGCAGCCGCGCACCACCGAATAGCTGTAGTGGTAATAGCCACCGCCATTCGCACAGGAGCCCATCGAGATCACGTAGCGCGGCTCGGGCATCTGGTCGTAGACCTTGCGCAGAGCGGGCGCCATCTTGTTGGTCAAGGTGCCGGCGACGATCATCAGGTCGGACTGACGCGGCGAGGCGCGCGGCGCGGTGCCGAAGCGCTCGAGGTCGTAGCGCGGCATCGACACCTGCATCATCTCGACGGCGCAGCAGGCGAGGCCGAAGGTCATCCAGTGCAGCGAGCCGTTGCGCGCCCAGTTGATGATGTCTTCGGTGGAGGTCAGCAGGAAGCCTTTATCCTGCAGTTCCTTGTTCAGCGTCTGCGTCGCGACTTCGCGATCCGCACCGGCGGTATTGGCAGAGGTCATCACGCCCATTCCAGCGCCCCTTTCTTCCACTCATATGCGAATCCTACGGTGAGAACCGCGAGGAAGACCATCATTGACCAGAAACCGACCATGGAAATCTGGCCGAAGGCCACTGCCCAGGGGAACAGGAAGGCCACTTCGAGGTCGAAGATGATGAAGAGGATGGAAACGAGGTAGAAACGAACGTCGAATTTCATCCGGGCATCATCGAAGGCGTTGAAGCCGCATTCGTAGGCCGACACCTTCTCAGGGTCGGGATTGCGGACCGCCACCACTGCCGCGGCGAGCATGAGCACAAGGCCCAACACGATCGCCATGGCGAGAAAGATGAGGATGGGAAGATATTCGCGCAGCATGTCATGCATGGGCTTGGCTCCCTAACATCGCGACGACTTGTCGCGCAGGTTCTGGCTAGGCGAGCAATAGCCTTGCGCCCCATTGGGGTCAACCGAGAGCAGGCCGGAAAATCATGCAAATGCGGGCCACAGATGCTTTTTGCATACGAATGTATGCGAATTTTTTGCGCTTCGAGCGCCGCTCAGAGCCTGCCCGCGTTGGACTGCGCCGCTTTTGCAACGGCGCAGCCTTCGATCAAACTTAACGGCGCTTTGAATTTTCGGAATATTCGACCTGCGCGACGCAGGGTGCCACTTAAGGCTGCCTTAAGCTTTCCACGCCGCATCGCGCTTCTCGAAAAACGCGGTGATTCCTTCATCCGACTCGGCGGATTCCCAGCGAGTCACCAACGCCTCGATCGTCATGTCGATCACGCTCTCGTCGATCCGCGGCCCCAGCGCCCGGACCAAGGCTTTGGCCTCGCCCACCGCCCCCGGCGCGCAGGCGAGATAGGGCTCGGCCTCGGCCATCACGGCGCGCTCCAGCACCTCGGGCAAGACCACCTTGGCCAGCAAACCCAGATCACGCGCCTCGGCGGCCTCGAAGATCCGCGAGGACATGAAGACGCGGCGCGCCCGCGCCTCGCCCATGCGCGCGACGACATAAGGAGAGATCGTCGCGGGCGTCAGGCCCAGCCGCGTTTCGGTCAGCCCGAATTTCGCGCCCTCGACGCCGATGGCCACGTCACAGACCGACATCATGCCGATCCCGCCGCCGAAGGCGTTGCCCTGCACCGCGCCGATCACCGGTTTCGGGCAGGTGTTGAGCGCCTGCAGCATCCCTGCGAGCTTGCGCGCCGCCGCCGCACGCTCTTTCGCGCCCGCCGCGATCTGGCTCTGCATCCATTTCAGATCGCCACCCGCGCAGAAGCTGCGCCCTTCGGCAGCGAGGATCACCACGCGCACGGCGTCGTCCGAGCCAAGCTGGCCGATGGCCGCGGTGATCTCCTCCATCATCTGCTCGGAGAGCGCGTTATGCTTCTCCGAACGCGCCAGCGTGAGCCGCGCGATGCCACGCGCATCGGTCTCGGTCTTGATCGTCTCAAACATCGCCCTGCCCTTTCATCTTCTTCGCCATCGCGGCCGCCTCGGCCAGAACGGCCACATCCAGCCCGGTCTCGTAGCCCAAAGCGTCAAGACGCGCCTGCACCGCCTCCGTCGCTACATTGCCAGCCGCGCCGGGTGCATAGGGGCAGCCGCCCAGACCGCCGACGCAGGCGTCGAACACCCGCAGGCCCATCGCCAGCGAGGCTTCGATATTCTCCAGCGCCCGCCCGGAGGTGTCGTGGAAATGCCCGGCGAGCTTTTCCGCCGGGACCTCACCCAACACCGCGCGCAGCATCGCCGTCACGCTTTCGGGCGTACCCTGCCCGATCGTGTCGCCGAGGCTGATCTCGTAGCAGCCCATGTCGCGCAGTTGCTCCGCGACCCGGGCCACGTTCTCCGGCGGCGTTTTCCCATCGAATGGGCAATCCGTGACGACAGAGATATAGCCGCGGACTTTCATATTATCGACTTTCGCAGCCTCCATGATGGGCGCGAACCGCTCCAGGCTTTCACTGATCGAACAATTCAGGTTCGCGCGCGAAAACCCCTCGGAGGCGGAGGCGAAGATCGCAACCTCATCGACTTTGGCCGCTTTCGCCGCCTCATAGCCTTTCATGTTCGGCGTCAGCGCCGCGTAGGAAATACCGGGGCGGCGCGTGATCCCGGCGAAGACTTCCGCCGAGTCGGCCATTTGCGGCACCCATTTCGGGCTGACGAAAGACCCCACCTCGATCCGGCGGAACCCGGCCCGGCTCAGGCAATCGACCAGCGCGATCTTGTCGGAAAGCGCGATCTGGCGCTTTTCGTTCTGCAGCCCGTCACGCGGGGCCATCTCGAAGATTTCGACAGTCTCAGCCATTGCCTTGCTCCATCGGGGGCAGCTCGTAGAAATCCTGCGCATACATGCTCGCCCCGCCCTTCTCGACCGCGCGCTGATAGGCAGGCCGCGCCTCGATCCGGTCGCGATAGGCGGAGATGTTCGGGAAGCCCTCGCGCGGCACGAAGCGGAACATCGCGTCGATATTGAACCCCATCATGCAATCGGCCGCCGAGAACGTCCCGATCAGCCAGTCGCGCCCTGCCAGATGCGCCTCGAGCGCCTTCATCGTGACGCCAAGCCGCTTCGTCTCGAGCGCCATCATCGCGGGCGAGCGCGCCTCGGGCGGACGCAGGAAGATATGCTGAATATTGAGGCTTTGCAGGATATTACCCTGCGTCTCCGCGAAATGTACCCATTCGAGGAAATCCGCGCGAGTGGGCTCTCCCGTGACCGGGGCCAGCCCTGCCTCGGGCCGGGTCTCGGTCAGGTATTCGACGATCGCGCCGCTCTCGAAGATCGACCGCCCGTCGACCTCCAGCGCCGGGATGCGCCCGGCGGGCGAGAGTTCGCGAAACTCCGGGCTGCGCAGCGAGCCATCGGTGAGCGACCATGTCTGAAGCTCGTAATCGAGCCCCATCTCCTCCAGCAGCCACAGCACCCGCATCGAGCGCGCGCCGGGGATGTGATGCAGTCGGATCATGCCTCGTCCTCCAGCCGGATGAGCGCAGCGCCCGCTTCGACCTGCGCGCCCTCAGTCACCAGCACCTCAGCCACCACACCGTCGCGGGCTGCGCGCATCGTGTGTTCCATCTTCATCGCTTCCATGATGGCAAGCCGGTCCCCCGCCGCCACCGTGTCGCCGGCAGAGACGAAGACCGCCTTCACCAGCCCCGGCATCGGTGCGAGCGTCAGGTCGGAAGCGTCGGCATCCGCCCCCCGCGCCAGCGGGTCGGGAATGTCGAAACGGTGCGCGCCATGCAGGAAGATGGTGATCGCCCCGTCAGACTGCGCCATCCGCGCCCCGGTCTTAGCACCATCCACCCGCCAGCCATCCTCGGCCAGCTGGCACGCATGGGCCTCCTCGCCCAGCTCGACCGTGACTTGGCCGGGCCCGTGCACGCGGATCGCGGCCTCTTCCTCGAAAGGCACGGCGCGGCGCGGTGTCTGCCAAAGGCTGAAGCCGCTCGCATCGCCGTTCCAAAGCCCGGCCGCGGCGATCACGGCCAGCGCTTTTGCGGCAACCGGCGTCTCGGTCGGGGCGGCGAGCGCGTCGATCTCGCGCCCGATCAGCCCGGTATCGACCTTGCCCTGTGCGAAGCCCTCGTGCCGCGCGAGCCGCGCGAGGAAGGCGAGGTTCGTCACCGTGCCCGCCACTTCCGTCTCTTCCAAGGCGCGCGCAAGTTGCCCCAGCGCGGTCGCCCGCGTCGGCCCGTGCGTGATGACCTTGGCGATCATCGGGTCGTACCACGGGCTGATCGTATCGCCCGTGCGCACCCCGGTATCTGCACGGCACCCATCGGCGAAGCGCAAATGCGAGAGCGTCCCCGTCGCGGGCAGGAAGCCCGCGGGCACGTCTTCCGCGTAAAGGCGCGCCTCGAACGCATGACCGGTGATCGTCAGATCGTCCTGCGCGCAGGGCAGCGGCTCGCCGCTCGCCACCCGCAATTGCCATTCGACCAGATCGACACCGGTGATCGCCTCGGTCACGGGATGCTCGACCTGTAGGCGGGTGTTCATCTCCATGAACCAGAACCGGTCCGGGCGCAGCCCGTCCGAGCCGTCCACGATGAACTCCACCGTGCCCGCGCCCTTATAGCCGATCGCCTCGGCGGCGCGTGTGGCCGCCTGCCCCATCGCGTCGCGCATCTCGGACGTCATGCCCGGCGCCGGGGCCTCTTCGATCACCTTCTGGTGGCGCCGCTGGAGCGAACAGTCGCGCTCGAACAGATGCACCGCGTCCTCGCCATCGCCGAAGACCTGCACCTCGATATGGCGCGGCGAGCCGATGAATTTCTCGATCAGCACGGCAGGATTGCCGAAGGCGGTCTGCGCCTCGCCCTGCGCGGAAGCCAGCGCATCCGCGAATTCGGACGGCGCCTCGACCAGGCGCATCCCCTTGCCGCCGCCGCCCGCGACCGCCTTGATCAGCACCGGGTAGCCGATCGTGTCGGCCGCGCCCGCGAGGTGCTCGGGGTCCTGATTGTCGCCGTGATAGCCCGGCACGACGGGCACGCCCGCCTTTTCCATCAGCGCCTTGGCCGCGTCCTTGAGCCCCATCGCGCGGATCGCCTTGGCCGAGGGGCCGATGAAGACCAGCCCCGCCGCCTCGACGGCATCGACGAAATCGGGGTTCTCCGAGAGGAACCCGTAGCCCGGATGGATCGCCTGCGCGCCGGTCTGTTTGGCGGCCTCGATGATCGCATCACCGCGCAGATAGCTGTCTTTCGGCGCGGGGCCGCCAATGGCCACCGCCTCGTCGGCCATCGCCACATGGCGCGCCTCGCTATCGGCCTCGGAATAGACGGCGACGGTCGCCACGCCCAGTTTGCGTGCGGTCTCGATCACGCGGCAGGCGATCTCCCCGCGATTGGCGATCAGGATCTTGGAAAACATGTCGGTCTCCCCTTTGAGAGCGTCGGAGGGGGCGCTGCCCCCGCTCCTGCGGAGCCCCCCGGGATATTTCGGCCAAGTCGAAGATTTGCACTTCCTCTTGGTCCAAATATCCCCGCCGGAGGCATGAAAGTTACATTCTGAACAGGCCGAAGCGGGTCGGCTCGATCGGAGCGTTGAGCGCGGCGGAGAGCGAGAGCGCCAGCACGTCGCGCGATTTGCGCGGGTCGATGATGCCGTCATCCCAGAGCCGCGCCGAGGCGTAGAGCGGGTGCGACTGGCGCTCGAACATCTCGATGGTGGGGCGCTTGAACTCGGCCTCTTCTTCCGCCGACCACTGGCCACCCTTGCGCTCGATCCCGTCGCGTTTGACGGTGGCGAGCACGCCTGCGGCCTGTTCGCCGCCCATCACGGAGATCCGCGAGTTCGGCCAGGTCCAGAGGAAGCGCGGGGAATAGGCCCGGCCCGCCATGCCGTAATTGCCAGCTCCGAAGGAGCCGCCGACCAGCATCGTGATCTTCGGCACCGAGGTGGTGGCGACGGCGGTGACCATTTTTGCGCCATGACGCGCGATGCCCTCGTTTTCATATTTGCGGCCCACCATGAAGCCGGTGATGTTTTGCAGGAAGACGAGCGGGATCGAGCGTTGCGAGCACAGTTCGATGAAATGCGCGGCTTTTTGGGCGGCTTCCGAGAACAGCACGCCGTTATTGGCGACGATGCCGACGGGGCAGCCTTTCACATGGGCGAAGCCGGTGACGATCGTCTCGCCGAAGCGCGGCTTGAACTCGTCGAAGCGCGAGCCGTCGACGAGGCGTGCGATGACCTCGCGGATGTCATAGGGGGTGCGCAGGTCGGCCGGGACGACGCCGAGGATTTCCTCGGGATCGTAGGCGGGCTCCTCGGGCGATTGCCAGTTCACCGTCGAAGGTTTCGTGTAGTTGAGATTGCCGACCGCGCGGCGCGCGAGGGCCAGCGCATGGGCGTCGTCTTCAGCCAGATAATCGGCCACGCCGGAGAGGCGCGTATGCACATCGCCGCCGCCGAGGTCTTCAGCGGTGACCACCTCACCCGTAGCGGCCTTCACCAGCGGCGGGCCCGCGAGGAAGATCGTGCCCTGCTCCTTCACGATGATCGTCACATCCGACATCGCGGGCACATAGGCACCGCCCGCCGTGCAGGACCCCATCACCACGGCGATCTGGGCAATGCCCTTCGCCGACATCCGGGCCTGATTGTAGAAGATGCGCCCGAAGTGGTCGCGATCGGGGAAGACTTCGTCCTGATTGGGCAGGTTCGCGCCGCCCGAGTCGACGAGGTAGATGCAGGGGAGATGGTTTTCCTCAGCGATCTCCTGGGCGCGCAGGTGTTTCTTCACCGTCAGCGGGTAATAGGTGCCGCCCTTCACGGTGGCGTCGTTGGCGACCACCATGACCTCCTGGCCTTGCACCCGACCGATCCCGGCGATCACGCCTGCGCAGGGCGCGGCATTGCCATACATGTCATGCGCCGCCGTCGCGCCGATTTCCAGAAACGGCGAGCCGGGATCCAAGAGCCCCGCTACCCGTTCGCGCGGCGCCATCTTGCCGCGCGAAAGGTGCCGCTCCAGCGCGGCGGGGCCGCCGCCTGCCGCTGCCTGCGCGGCCGCGTTTTCGATTTGCGACAGCGCGTCGAGATGCGCCTTGCGATTGGCCTGAAAGTCCTCCGACGAGGTCAGGGCCTGCGATAACAGTTTCATTCCATCCTCCCCAAATCGCGCAGTTCCAGCGCGCGTTGCGCCGTACGCTCGAGGTAGCATTGCGACGCCACGACCGTGCGGATCGTGCCGTCCTTCCAAATTTCGTAGAGCAGCCCGCAATCGGCGTCGCGATACTGCCCCCACGCGCTTTGCGCATCGAGCAGCTTGTTGGCGAGCTCCGTGCCGCCCTGCTCCAGCAGACGGGCGCGCGCCGCCTTATATTGCGACTTCGCGATATCGTCCCAGACCTGCGCCTCGCCTTGCAGGCAAGCCGAAATGCCAAGCGTCGTATCGCCGCCCGGCTGACCCTGACAGGCGGCGGCCGCCTCGCCGATACAGGCGGGATGTGTGTCCTTCGCCCCGTCGAAACAGGCGCGCACCGCGTCCGGATCGACGCTCGGCTCCTGCGCCAAGGCGGGTGTGGCACAGATCAGTGCCGCGACGATTGCCAGCCCTTTCATTGGGTATCTCCTTCAAGCTGCTCGGCACGCGCGATCAGGCGCAGCGCCTGCGCTCCGGTCAGTTGCATTTCACATTGCGATCCGGCCGGGCCTGCGCCCGAGCCGCCGCCCCAAGTCGACATTTCATAGGTGCAGGACGCATCGCGATAGGCGATCCATGCGCGCTGCATTTCTTTCAGCGCAGGCACCTGCGGTGGCGCGGCGGAACCCAACTCTTGCAGTTCCGCATCCACCTTGCCGTCCCGCTCGACGATCGTCTGATAGGCCGCATTCAGGCGCGCGTCCCAATCGTCGCGTTCTGCGCCGAAACAAAAGCCCATGCCCGCATTGCTCGAGCCGGCATTGTCGACGGTCATGCAATGTGCAGCCCCGAGCCCGATACAGGCGCTGCGCGCGGGTCCGCTCTTTGCCGCAAGACAGGCCGTGATCACCTGCGGATCATAGGTGACGGGAATGTCCTCGGCCCACGCGGCAGTGGCCGATAGGCCCAGCATGGCGACAGCGACCATCCAAAGCGTCTTCATTGCATGCCTCCCTTGCCTTGAGCGGACAGCGTCTCGGCCCAATTCTGCAATTCCAGCGCATGTTCGGCGGTCTTGCGCATCAGGCAGCGCGCCTCGTCCGCCTCCGCACCCGCGCCCTGCAGCGCGCCCCCATAGGCGCAAGCGCCATCGCGGTAGCGCGCCCAGGCGGCTTCCGCCTCCCCCAGCTGCGCGCCTTGCAATCCGGACGGAGACTTGCCCGCCACGATTTGCGCCGCGTCACTGGCCGCCGCCGCTTGGCGCAAGCTGTCGAGGGCTGTCGCCGCCCGGTCGGACCAGAGGGCGCGTTCGGCATCATAGCAGGCGCGGCGGTCGGTGACGTTCGCATCGTCACCGATGCAGTTCTCCGCAGCTTTGCCGATGCAGGACGCAGGGTCGTCGGCGCCCGAAAGGCAGCTCTCCAACGGGGCCGGATCGAAATCCGCCCCTGCCCCTTGGGCCTGCGCCGCCAGCGGCGCTGCAAACCCGATCAGGAGGAGAGCGCCCGCTCGCATCAGACGGCTCCCATGATCTCGCGACCGATGAGCATCCGGCGGATTTCCGAGGTGCCCGCGCCGATCTCCATCAGCTTCGCGTCCCGGAACAGGCGCGAGACGTTGGAGTCGTTGAGGAACCCGGCACCGCCAAGCGCTTGCACCGCCTGATGCGCCTGCACCATTGCCTGCTCGGACGCATAAAGCACGGTGGCGGCCGCATCCTGACGCGTCACGGCGCCACGATCGCAGGCTTTCGCGACCTCGTAGGTGTAGGCGCGCGCGGTGTTCATCGCGACATACATATCGGCGATCTTGCCCTGCATCAGCTGGAAATTCCCGATCGGCTGGCCGAACTGCTCGCGCTCCTTGCAATAGGGCACAACCTCGTCGAGGCAGGCCATCATGATACCGGTGCCGATGCCCGAAAGCACCACGCGCTCGTAATCGAGACCCGACATCAGGACGCGCACGCCGCGCCCCTCTTCGCCCAGCACGTTCTCGAAGGGCACTTCGCAATCCTCGAAGAACAGCTGTGCTGTGTTCGAGCCGCGCATGCCAAGCTTGTCGAAATGCTTTGAGGTGGAGAAGCCCTTGAAATCCTTCTCGACGATGAAGGCGGTGATGCCCTTGGAGCCCGCCTCCGGGTCGGTCTTGGCATAGACCACGAGCGTATCGGCATCGGGGCCGTTGGTGATCCAGTATTTATGGCCGTTCAGGACGTAGTAGCCGTTGCGCTTCTCGGCTTTGAGCTTCATGCCCACCACGTCGGACCCTGCACCGGATTCCGACATCGCAAGCGCGCCGACGGACTGGCCCGAGATCAGGCCGGGCAGGTATTTCTTCTTCTGCGCGTCCGAACCGTTCAGCTTGATCTGGTTCACGCAGAGATTGGAATGCGCGCCGTAGCTGAGCGCGATCGAGGCCGAAGCCCGCGCGATTTCCTCGGTGGCCACGACATGGGCGAGATAGCCCATCCCCGCCCCGCCATATTCTTCCGACACGGTGATCCCGAGCAGGCCAAGCTCGCCCATCTCGGTCCAAAGCTCGTTCGGAAACTCATTATCCAGATCGGTTTTGGCCGCGATCGGGGCCACACGCTCGGACGCCCAACGGCGCACCATATCGCGCAGTGCGGCGATATCCTCGCCCAGATCGAACTCCATCGAACCTGCGAACATCGGATCTCCTCCCCCGGTTTATTGAACGCACGTTCATTTATGCGCAATTGCCGAGTCGGGTCAAGGCCCGTGGGCTAGTGCGCGGGCAAAGGACGCAGCGGCACGAGCCACACGGCACAGGGGCTGGTCACTTGCAGTGATTGCCGCCACAAAGAGACCTGGGAGCTTGGAAACCGACGGGAGCGAAGATGGGCCAGCCACGTCATATCGTGATCGGAGCGGGGATCGTGGGCACAATGACCGCATGGGCGCTGGCCCGTCGCGGGTTGCCGGTGACGGTGATCGACCGCCTGCCCGGCCCGGCGGAACTGTGTTCGCGCGCGAATGCCGGGATCGTCTCGATCGGCCATGCGAGCGCCTGGGCGGGGCCGGATGCCTTGCCGCAACTGCTGCGCGCGATGGCGGGGCGCAATCCCGGCGTGAAGCTGACCGCGCCCTTCGATCCGGCGCTGTGGCGCTGGGGCACGACCTTCCTGCGCAACTGCACCGGGGCCGCGCAGGCACGCAACACCGCGCGGATGATGCGGCTGGCCGAGACCGCCCGCGCCGCCCTGCCCGACATGGCGCAGGAGCTGGGGCTGGACGCACTGATCCGCTTCGAGGGCGGGCTCTACCTGCACAACTCCACCGCCGAGATCGACGCGCATGACGACGGGCGGCTGACGCGGATCGACCCGGACTGGCTGGCCGAGAACGATCCGCTCTTGGCAGAGGCGGGTTTTGCAGGCGGGTTCCTCTCGCCGATGGATGCCGCGGGCAATTGCCATGAGGTGACCCGCGCCGCCGCCAAGGCCCTTACCGCCAAGCACGGCGTGCAGTTTCGCTACAACAGCGCGGTGACCGGCTTCACGCAGGCTCATGGCAAGATCACCGGGGTCAACCTCGCCGACGAGACGCTGCCCGCCGCGCAGGTGATCCTTGCGACCGGGGTGGAGACACCCGATCTGGCGCGGCCCTTGGGCTTTGCGCCGGATATCTACCCGGTGAAGGGCTATTCGGGGACATGGGAGGTCCGCGATCCGAGCCGCCTGCCCCGCCATCCTTATATCGACGAGGCCGCGATGCTGGCCGTGGCCTCTTATGGCGGTATCTTGCGGGTAACGGCGATTGCCGAATTCGCCGGGCGCGACCGGACGCTGCGCGAGGATCGCACCAAGGTTCTGACCGATTACGTCGCCGCACGCTTCGGCGATGCGGTGAGCGATGCGCCGCCCGTGCTGTGGACCGGGCTGCGGCCCTCGACCCCGCATGGCCCGCCCTTCCTTGGCCGGGTGAAGTCTTACGACAATCTGTGGGTCAATGCGGGCCACGGCCAACTGGGCTGGACGCTCTCGGCGGGCTGCGGCGCGCTACTGGCCGATGCGATCACCGGTGCCGCCAACGGGCCGCGCGAGGTGTCGGCCCCGGCGCGCTGGCTGGCGCCTCTGTGACGCCCTAGACAATGAAGGAAACGACATGAGCCCGAAGATCATCCCCTATGACATCGCCGAGAAGCTGGACTGGCCGGGCGCGATCGCGGCGCTGCGCGCGGGCCATACGCGCCCGAAGGCGGAGCTGGGCGATACGTTTCTCGGGCCCTCTGACGCGGTTTTGCTGAGCCGCGCGGCCTACATTCCGGGGCTGGGTTACGGGGTGAAATCCTTCACCGTCTGCGACGGCAATGCGCAGGTGGGACTGCCGACGGTGCAAGGCGCGATGGTGGTGTTCGAGCCCGAGCACGGCCAACCCACCGCGATCGTCGATTGCCCGCTGGTGACCGAGTTCAAGACCGCCGCCGATTCCGTTCTGGGCGCGCAGCTTCTCGCGCGCCCCGACAGCCGTCGTCTGTTGATCGTGGGCGGGGGCCGGGTCTCGCGCTCGCTGATCGCGGCCTATGCGGCGGGTTTTCCGGGGCTGACGGAGATCACGCTCTGGACGCGCCGCCCCGAGCAGGCACAGGAGCTGGCAGCTGACCCCGCCCCCGAGGGCATCAGCCTGCGCGCGGTGACCGATCTGCCCGAGGCGGTGGCAGAGGCCGATATCGTCAGCAGCGCCACGATGGCTCGCACGCCGGTCCTGCAGGGTGCATGGGTAAAGCCCGGCACCCATGTCGATCTGATCGGAGCCTATAAGGCCGATATGCGCGAAGCCGACGACGCGCTGATCTCGACGGCGAGCCTCTTCGTCGACAGCCGCGACACCACGCTGGGCCATATCGGCGAGCTGCTGATCCCGATCCGCGAAGGGGTGATCACGCCCGAGGCGGTGAAGGCCGATCTCTACGACCTCATCGGCGGCGCGCGCGGGCGGGAAAGCGCCGAGGAGATCACGCTTTACAAGAATGGCGGCGGCGCGCATCTCGACCTGATGATCGCCGACTGGATCTCGCGCGCGGGGTAAGGGTCAGCGCGCCGCCTCTTCAGGTCTCGGCCTCTTCGCGCAGGATACGCGCGATCTGGGCGGCGTCATCCGTCGAGAAAGTCAGCGGCAGGCGCAGATCCAGCAGCGTCGCCAGCACCGCATCGGTGCGCGGCAGGTTCTGCGCCTCAGCGTAACGCCAGCTGTCATGGCGCGAGGTGAAGCCCGCAGGCTCATCCGCGCCGAACCATTTCAGCTCGACCCCGCGGGCCGCAGCCCGGGCGACAAAATCCAGCATCTCCGGGGCGGAGCGCCCCGGCAGGCGGAACTGGAAGGACGAGCCGACATAGCTCTCGGCCTCGGGGCGCTCGATCAGCGCGATGCCCTCCGCCCCGGCAAGCCCGGCCTCGACCTCACGGTAAAGCGCATTCCAGCGCGCCACCCGATCCGCCAGCGTCGACAGTTGCGGACGCAGGATCGCGGCGCGCAGATGGTCCATCCGGCCCGAGACATTGGGCGTGTCGTATTTCAGCCCCTCGAACACCTCCGCGCCGGGCGCGGCCCGGTGGCGCTCATAGAGCATGTAGCTGCCCGAGAGCAGGATCATCCGCGCCGCCAGCTCGGCATCGTCGGTCACGATCAGCCCGCCCTCGCCCGAATTCATGTGCTTGTAAGTCTGGGTCGAATAGCAGCCGATCGCGCCATGCCGCCCCGAGTGAACCCCGGCCCATGTCGCCCCCATCGTATGGGCGCAATCCTCGATCACCGTTAGATCATGGTCGCGCGCGATCTCCATCAGCGCATCCATGTCGCAGATATGGCCGCGCATATGCGACAGCATCAGCACCCGCGCCTGCGGGGCTTTCGCCGCCAGATCGTCAAGGTCGATGGTCAGCTGGTCGGTAACCTCAACCAGCACGGGCTTGCCACCGACCGCCGCGATCGCGCCGGGCACGGGGGCGAGCGTGAAGGCATTGGTCAGCACCGGATCGCCCGGCCCCACGCCCACGGCGCGCAGCGCGCAGCCCAAGGCATAGCCGCCCGAGGCCACCGCAAGGCAATAGGGCGCGCCGGTCAATCCGGCGAATTCCTCCTCGAGCAGCGCCACTTCCCCCGGCTCACCGGGCAGCGTGTTGTAGCGATGCAGGCGCCCCGAGCGCATCACCTCGACGGCGCGTTCGATCGCGTCTTCGGGGATCGGCTCCTGCTGGGTGAAATTGCCTTTGAAGACCTCGGACATCGCTCAGACCTTTCTTGCGCGGATAAACAGCGCCAATGCCGCCAGCAGGATCACGGAGGCCACGTAAAAGGCCATGTCCGGCGTGCGGATCGGGGCGTCCTCGGCGAGGAATATCCCGAACACTTGGGTGAAGAACAAGGTGCCCGCCAGCATCGCGAGGTTCATTAGCGCGGATATGCCACCCTGCAGCGCGCCCTGAGCGTCTTCGGGCACCGCGTTGGACATCAGCGAGGCGATCATCGGATGCACCAGCCCTTCGATCCCGGTGATCAAGAGGACGATCAGCACCATCACGAGCGAGGTCGACAGCCCCAGTGCGATGGTCATGCCGATCCCGACGATCAGCCCGATCACCACCACCCGTGCCTCGCCCAGACGGGACGCGAGCGGACCGGCCAGCCCGCCCTGAAAGATTGCCGCGACGACGCCATAGCCTGCAAGCGTCAGCCCCACCGTCCCCTCGGACCAGCCGAATTTCGCCATCCCCCAATAGGGCCAGATCGCGGGATAGACGGCGGAGGCGAACAGATAGACGCCAAGGGCGGTGCCCATCGGCAGGACGCCCGGATACCGCGCGAAGACTTTCAGCGTGCCCAGCGGGTTGCAGGCGCGCCAGTTCACCGGACGGCGCAGGCCCTGCGGCAGACTCTCGGGCAGCACGATCAGCCCGTAGATCAGGTTCAGCCCCGACAGCGCGGCTGCGACGAAGAACGGCACGCGCGGGCCAAGCTCGCCCAGAAACCCGCCAAGCGCAGGTCCCGCGATGAAGCCGAAACCGAAAGCCGCGCCGATCAGGCCGAAGGCGCGGGCGCGCTCGGCCGGTGGCGTGATATCGGCGAGATAGGCATTCGCGATGACGTAGGATGCGCCGCAGATACCCGCGACGATCCGGCCCACGAAGAGCCAGAGCAGCGTCGGCGCGAAGGCGTGAAACAGGTAATCGACGCCCAAGCCGCCGATGGCGAGCAGCAAAAGCGGGCGTCGTCCGAACCGGTCCGAGAGGTTGCCCATCAGCGGCGCGAACAGGAACTGCGCGAGGCTGAAGGCCGCGAACATCCAGCCACCGATCCGGCTCGCCTGCGCCAGATCGACATGGCCCACATCCGCGATCAGGGACGGCAGCACCGGGATGATCAACCCGAACCCCACCATGTCGAGAAACACCGCGATCAGAACGAAGGCGGTGGCGTGAAAGCGCGAAGGACCGATGGGGGCTGCGGTCATGGCCGTCGGCAGCCGCGTCGTAGGGGTGGTTCGGGGCGGCACAGCCCCGCCGAGGCGATCACCCGAGCATCCGCGCGGCCAGCGCGGGCAGATCGTCGAAATGATCGAGCAGCGCCTCTGGGGCGAGCCGTTCGATGCCGCGCCCCTCCGGTCCGAAGGTCACCAGAACGCAAGGCACGCCGACTGCGCGGGCGGTCTCACGATCGGTATTGGTGTCGCCCACCAGCAGCGAGGTTTCCAGCTTGCCCCCGGCCCGCTCGACCGCCGCGAGATAGGGATCTGGCGAAGGTTTGCGCAGCGGCAGCGTATCGGCGCCGATCAGCGCGTCAAAAAGCGCGGCGATCCCGAGCCGGTCGATCAGATCACGCGCGAGACCTTCGGGCTTGTTCGTGCAGACGGCCGTCGCAAAACCCTGATCGCGCAACGTTTTCACCGCCGACTCCGCGCCGGGATAAAGCTGCGTATGGCGGTCGATATTCTCGCCGTAATGCGCAAGCAGCGGGTGATAATCGGCCTCGACCAGCTCGGCGATCTCCGCCTCCGGCAGCCCCAGCCGCCCATAGCCGGCCTTGAGCATCGCACGGCCACCATGGAAGGCGGTCAGCGCGTCCCCCGCCGGATCGAGAAGCGGCGCATGGCCGCGCGCCGTAAAGCAGGAATTTGCCGCTGCGATCAGGTCGGCGGAGGTATCCGCCAAAGTCCCGTCGAGGTCGAAAACCACTGTGCGCATTGCCTTTTGCTCCTTCCGTAACACCGCGAAAGGAAGCGTGAAGACGCACCACTTGCGGCAAGCAAGCCAATGGTTAAAACGGGGCCGAGCAGAAGAAAAGGTTTCTAATGGCGATTGCATTGATCACCCTCGCGGCGGGACAGGGCACCCGCATGAAATCCGACTTGCCGAAGGTGCTGCATCAGGTGGGCCGCGCGCCGCTGGTGGCCCATGCGCTGGCCGCCGGACGCGCGCTCGAACCCGAGACCGTGATCGTGGTCGCGGGCCACGGTGCCGACAAGGTGAAGAAAGCCGTCGCGAAGGTCGATCCCGAGGCGCAGATCGTGCTGCAGGAAGAACAGCTCGGCACCGGCC
The DNA here is from genome assembly GCF_002085925.2 of Thioclava electrotropha. Taxonomy (NCBI): domain Bacteria; kingdom Pseudomonadati; phylum Pseudomonadota; class Alphaproteobacteria; order Rhodobacterales; family Paracoccaceae; genus Thioclava; species Thioclava sediminum. The sequence goes on along the minus strand of NZ_CP053562.1, from coordinate 1,493,054 downwards.
ATGCGGTGGCGCAGGCCCTGCCCGCGCTCGACGGATTCGACGGCCGCGTGATCGTGCTTTACGGCGACACCCCCTTCATCCGGCCCGAGACGCTGGAGCGGCTGGCCGCGTCCGATGCGGCGGTGACCGTGCTCGGCTTCGAGGCGGCCGATCCGGGGCGCTACGGGCGCTTGGTGGCGCAGGGCGACACGCTGGATCGGATCGTGGAATTCAAGGATGCCACAGATGAAGAACGCGCCATAACCCTTTGTAACTCCGGCGTTATATCCTGTGACGCAGTGCTTCTGACCGAACTCGTCGCGGGGCTGTCGAACGAGAACGCATCGGGCGAATATTACCTTACCGACATCGTCGAAGCCGCGCGCAAGAAGGGCCTGACCGCGCAGGTCGTGACCTGTGACGAGGCCGAAACGCTGGGCATTAACACCCGCGCCGAGCTTGCCCGCGCCGAGGCCCTCTTCCAGGAGCGGATGCGCGCCGAGGCGATGGAAAACGGCGTGACCATGGTGGAGCCCACCAGCGTCTGGTTCGCGCTCGACACCTATATCAGCCGCGATGTCGTGCTGGGCCCGAATGTCGTGTTCGGCCCCGATGTAACGATCGAATCCGGCGCCGTGATCGAGGCCTTCTGCCACCTCGAGGGCTGCCATATCTCGCGCGGCGCCACCGTCGGCCCCTTCGCCCGTCTGCGCCCCGGCGCGGAACTCGCCGAGGACGTGCATATCGGCAATTTCGTCGAGGTGAAGAACGCGATCCTCGCGGAGGGTGTGAAAGTCGGCCATCTGACCTATCTGGGCGATGCCGATATCGGGGAGCATACGAATATCGGCGCGGGCACGGTGACCTGCAATTACGACGGGGTGATGAAGCATCGCACGACGATTGGCGCGAATGCCTTCATCGGCTCCGACACGATGCTGGTGGCCCCGGTGACGGTGGGCGACGGCGCGCTGACGGGCTCGGGATCGGTAATCTCGAAAGACGTCCCGGCTGAGGCGATCGCGATCGAGCGCTCCGAGCAGGTGAACCGTCCGGGCCTCGCTACGAAGCTATTTGCGAAACTGCGCGCGGAGAAAGCGCGTCGCATGAAGAAAGATTGATAAATGTGCGGAATTATTGGAGTTTTGGGGAAGCACGAGGTTTCCCCTTGGCTCGTTGAGAGCCTCAAGCGATTGGAATATCGCGGCTATGACAGTGCCGGGATCGCGACGGTAAATGCAGGCAAGCTGGACCGTCGCCGGGCGGTGGGCAAGCTGTGGAATCTGTCTGATCTGCTGGTGCACGAGCCCCTGCCGGGCAAGTCGGGCATCGGCCACACCCGCTGGGCGACCCATGGCGCAGCGACCCAAGGCAATGCGCATCCGCATCGCTCGGGGCCCGTCGCGGTCGTGCATAACGGCATCATCGAGAACTTCCGCGAGCTGCGGGCCGAACTGGCCGAAGCCGGGATCACCCCGGAGACGCAGACGGATACCGAAACCGTCGCGCTGCTGACACGGATGTTCATGGATCGCGGCATGGATGCGCGCGAGGCCGCCGTGGCGACGCTTGGCAAGCTCGAAGGCGCGTTCGCGCTGCTGTGGCTCTTCGACGGCGAGGACGATCTGCTGATCGCGGCGCGCAAGGGATCGCCGCTCGCGATCGGGCATGGCGATGGTGAGATGTTTGTGGGCTCGGATGCGATTGCGCTCGCGCCGATGACCGACCGGATCACCTATCTCGAAGAGGGCGATTACGCCTTCGTCACCCGCGCTGGTGCCGAGATTTTCGACGCCGAGGGTCGCCGTGCGAACCGTGATGAGAGCCGCATCGATCTGGGTCAGGCACAGGTCGAAAAGGGCGGCTACAAGCATTTCATGGCGAAGGAAATCGCCGAGCAGCCCGTCGTGCTGGCTGACGCTTTGCGACATTATCTGCCCGAAACCGGGCTGAATCTGCCGGAAGAGTTGGACTTTTCCAACATCGACCGGATAATCCTGATCGCCTGCGGCACGGCACATTACGCCTGCGCAGTGGCGAAATACTGGTTCGAGACCTTCGCTCGCATCCCGGTCGAGATCGACGTCGCCTCCGAATTCCGCTACCGCGAGCCGCCCCTGTCCGACCGCAGCCTCGCCGTCTTCGTCAGCCAGTCCGGGGAGACCGCCGATACGCTGGCCGCGCTGCGCTATTGCTCCGAGCGCGTTGCGAAAACCGTGGCCGTGGTGAACGTGCCCACCTCCTCCATCGCGCGCGAAGCCGACATCATGCTGCCGATCTTCGCGGGCGTCGAGGTCGGCGTGGCCTCGACCAAGGCGTTCACCGCGCAGCTGCTGGTTCTGGCCGTGATGGCGCTGAAAGCGGGCCGTGATCGGGACGTCACCGACGGGCCCACGCTTAGCGCCCATGCCGATACGTTGCGCGCCCTGCCCGGCCTGCTCAATCAGGCCCTGTCGATCTCCGAGCCGATCGCGCATCTGGCCGAGCAACTCGCCGAGGCGCAGGACATTCTCTTCCTCGGACGCGGCGCGATGTATCCGCTGGCACTGGAAGGGGCGCTGAAGCTCAAGGAAATCAGCTATATCCATGCCGAAGGCTATGCCTCGGGCGAGCTGAAACACGGGCCGATCGCGCTGATCGATCGCACCGTGCCAGTGATCGTTATGGCGCCCTATGACAAGCTCTTCGACAAGACCGTGTCGAACATGCAGGAGGTGATGGCGCGCCACGGGATGGTGCTGCTGGTCTCCGATGCCAAGGGCATCAGCGCGGCGCAGGATGGCACCTGGGGCACGCTGCAAATGCCTGATATTGCGGAACCTTTCGCGCCGATCCTTTACGCGGTTCCGGCGCAGCTGCTCGCCTATCACACGGCGGTCGCGAAAGGCACCGACGTGGACCAGCCGCGCAACCTCGCCAAATCGGTGACGGTCGAATGAGCCGCAAGCGGGGCAAGAAACGCGTCGCGCGGCCGCGCGCGGCGGATTACGCGCCGCTCGACCCGGCGGAGGACGCCCGGCTGCGCGCCGAGGCCGAGGCCTATGCGGCTTCGGATGCGGACTATGAGGCCTTCGCCGAGGAAGACGATACGGGCGAGCCGCTCGGCCCGCCACCCACGCTGGAAGACGCGCTTTTCGCGCTGGAAAGCTGGGCGGATGCCGAGAAAGCCGCCGAGATGGCCGCCTATCACAAGGCGGAGCGGCGCTATCTGGGCGTTTCCGTTCCGGCGATCGAGGACATGGTCGCGCTGTGGCGTGGCCAGCTTGATGTTCCGGGGCGGGTCGAACTCGCCCGCGGGCTTTGGGACAGCGATATTCACGAGGCGCGGATCGCGGCCGCCAAGCTGCTGACGCAGGCGCGGCTGCGCCCGGATGGTGCCGCATGGGACTTGATCGCGAGCTGGGTGCCGCAATTCGACGCCTGGGCGATTGCCGATCACGCGGCCAAGGCGGGCTCGAAACGGCTTCAGGCCGAGCCCGCGCGGCTCGACGAGGTGGCGGATTGGGTGCGCTCGGATCACATGTGGACGCGGCGCGCGGCCTTCGTCTTCACCCTGCCCTGGACCAAGCAGCGCAATCCCAAGCCCGAGGACGAGGCGGTGCGCGACGAGGTTCTGGGCTGGGCCGCGCAACTAGTCGAGGATCGCGACTGGTTCATCCAGAAAGCGATCGCGTGGTGGCTGCGCGAGCTGAGCAAGAAAGACCCGGCCCGCGCCCAGGCCTGGCTGGCCGAGCATGGCGAAAGGCTGAAACCTTTCGCCCGCAAGGAAGCCAGTAAATACTTATGAATACAGGAACTTGTCGTAGTCGCTGACCAGCAGGTGGCGCGGCGCTTCGTCTTCCTCGATCTCGGAGAACCGCCCGATATCTTCGCGGAAGATATTGTCGGTATTGTCGTCGTTGACGGTCGAGACCTCGCCGATCAGCACGTCGCCGCCCTCGCCCCAGAAGGCATGCCAGTCACCGGGCCGCAGGGTCACGCTCTCGCCGGGGCGCAGGATCAGCACCTCGCCGGGCGCGTAATTGCGCGGGACGCCGTCGCACATCACCTGCCCGCCTGCGGTCTCGTCGAATTTGCCATCCGCGTCAGAGCCATAGAGCTCGATCGCGAGGTCTGCGCCGCCGCGATTGATGATGTCCTCGGCCTTGATGATATGGGTATGCATCGGGCTGATCTGGTCCTTGCGCGAGATCAGGAGCTTCTCGGCATAGGCCATGCCGTGGCCCGCCTGAAGATCGCGCAGATCGCCGTTGCGCAGGGTGAAGAGAAACAGGCCCAGCTTGTCGAAATCGCCCTGCCCGTAATCGGTGATGTCCCAGCCCATCGCGGCTTCCACGATGCGCTGCGCCTGCGGCAGGCGCGCCTTGAACTCAGCCGGGCTCCACCATGCGAAGGGCGGCAGGCGGAAGCCGAATTCCTGGATCATTTCCTCGGCCGCGGCCATGATTTCGTTCACGCGCGAGCGTTTCATCTGTCTCTCCGTTTTGTCTTAGCGGCTCAGGCGACGCAGGCGGCGGGCCGTTCGCCGCGCGCCCAAGCACGCACCGCATCGCCGAATGCCTCGAACAGAGGGCGCGAGACCGGATCTTCCGCCGCACGCCATTCGGGATGCCATTGCACCGATAGGGTAAACCCCGGCGCGTCCTTAACATAGATCGCCTCGGGCGTACCATCGGGGGCGCGCCCTTCGATCACAATCCGGGTACCGGCGGTGCAGACGCCCTGCCCGTGCAGCGTATTGGTCTCGACCTCATCCGCGCCGAAGAGACGCGCGAACCGGCCGCCTGGGGTGAGCGTGACCATGTGGCGGTTGGAGAACCCTTCTTCCAACGTCCCCTCGGGGGGCATCCGGTGGTTCAACCGGCCCGGAAGCTCGCGGATTTCGGGATGCAGCGTGCCGCCCATCGCGACGTTGACCTCCTGAAAACCGCGGCAAATGCCGAGGAAAGGCTGCCCGCTTTCGACACAGGCGCGCACCAGCGGCAGGGTGATCGCGTCGCGGGCACGGTCGAAGGTGCCGTGCTTCTCGGTCGGCTCTTCGCCATATTCATGCGGATGGACGTTCGGCCGCCCGCCGGTCAGCAGGAAGCCGTCGCAGACCTCCATCAACTCCTGAACGGACACATATTCGGGATCGGCGGGGATCAGCAGCGGGATGCAATCGGAGACCTTGCTCACCGCTTCCGAGTTGAGCTGCCCACCTTCATGGACGGGGTAGCGGTCACCTACGAGTCCTCTATTGCCGATGATGCCGACGACGGGTCTGGTCATTGATATCTCCTTTGTCCCGAAGCTAAGGCGACGTTCGGGCAGAGAAAAGGCGCAAAATGCGCACGAAGCCGTGCATCTGACGCACAGCCCAAGCCTGCAGCGATTTCCAGCGGATTTGCTCGTTCAGGCGGCCAGATCGTGGCGCAGGATCGCGGCCTCGGAGGGCTTGAGCGCGCGGCGGGCAAAGGCGCCGTAGCTGAGCGGATTTTCCTCGACCTCGCGCACCAGCGCCTCGAGCCCGGCGCGCTGGTCGCGGGCGATCATCTCGAGCCGGGTGGAGGCCGGGTGGAAGCTTTCGGTTTCCAGCCCGTTCGCGGTCAGCACCTGATGGCGTTCGAACATAAGATGGATGTAGCTCAGACCGCGCAGCGCGCCCTCGAAGCGGATCTGGCGGCCATTCACCAGATCGCAGGCGCGCACCAGAACCTCGTCTTCGGCGAACAGCGCCTGCGCCGCGCGCCCGCGCACCAGCATCCGGTGCTGCGGCGATACGATCAGATCGCGATCCGGCCGGGCGATGCCGAAAGCCCCGGCCGAAATCCGCACCGGGCGCAGATGCGGCATCGCGTGGAGCCGCGCGCCCGAGATGTCGCGTCGTCCGATCCAGCAGATCGGCTGTGCCCCGTCATCGCGGGTCAGAACGCGGTCGCCTTCGCGCAGCGCCTCGACCGGGCGGCGGCCCTGGTCGGTCTCGATCAGCGTGCCGGGGGTAAAACAGATGACGCCCGCAGGCCCCTGCCGCGCCGCTTTCGGGCGCAGATCGAGCGCGCGGTCGACCACCCAGAGATCGCTGTCCACTGGCGGCATCCGACCGGCGAACATCAGGATACGCGTGCCGCTTTCGGGCAGCTCGATCAGGGTCACGACATAGGCGTGATAGCCATCGGTCACGGTAAAGCTTTGATTGGGCGTCTCGGTCTCGGCGAGGTCTTCGAGCGTTCGCGGATGTCCCACGGCCTCGCCCAGCAGGCGACGCACCGCGCGGGCGGCTTTCGTGCGCCGCTCCGCCTCGCCGCGCGCATTGTGCAAGATGAGCCGATCATTGGGCCCGTCCACGCAGATCGCCTGCCCCGTCCACCGCCAACATGCGCCCACGGTCACGACCTCAAGCGGCGGCACCGGTGTGCCGTCGATTTCCGTCTGCGCCCATGAAATGACGAAGGTGCCCTGATAGCCCGCCTTCATTGCCTCGATCCTGCCCGTATTTCGCGAGAGCTTATGTCTGCCCTCTGCTTGTTAATAGTTACGGTATCATGATGAATTCGCGTTGTGAATCCCCATCTTGACGCATAGGGCAAGCGACCTTCACCGAAACTTGCGCGCGACCACGCTTGTCCCACGCGCGCGCAACTGCATTTTCGTTGGGAAGAGCACCCTGAGGAGACTCATGATGAAATCGATCGCCCTGATCGCCGCCCTCGCCTGCGCCGCGCTACCCTCGCTGGCCGCTGCGCAGCAACAGCAGCAGCCGCTCAATGCGCTGGAGATCCAACGCGTGCATTTCCTCGTCGGCAATGTCGACCTGTCCAACCTCACCGATCGCCAGATCGTGCAGATCAAGGACGCGCTGGTTCAGAATGTCGACCGCACGGCGAAGGAAACGCTGATCCGTATGGCCCTGAAGAAGAAATGAGGAAACTGCCTATGACGACCCGTTTTACCGCCGCTACATTCGGTTGCAGCCTTGCAGTGGCGCTTGGCCTTGGCGTCGGGATCGCGCAAGCCGGTGTCGCGTCGCAGCCACCCGCTGACCTTGGGCCGCAATCGCAGTCGCCCAAGCAGAGCTCGAGCGGGTCCGACCCGGCCTATTTCATGCCCGCCGATCCGCATCTCAGCATGCTCGACCAAGCGCGGGCTGCGGAATTCGCTAAGGGTAGAAAGCTCAATAATATCGGCTTCACGCAGGTTGCCGCGATCGAGAACGCGCTGATCCATCCCTCGCTCGCGCAGAACCGCGAAAAACTGATTTCGAAGAGCCTCGATACGGGGAACTAAGCGGGCGGAAAGCTCGATTTCTTGCTGGTCAGGCTGGGCACCGCCCGGCCTGAACGCGTTTTCGGGGAGGAGGATCGAAAATCTGCGTCGACCGGGCGGCCCTTCACACAGCGCAAGGGTGCGCGAGTTGCCCAAGAGGGTCGGCCAAGCCCGACCCGTATGTTCAGATTTCGCCCAGTTTCCGTTTCCGTCAAGCAGCGCCCGCGTTCAGCGGTACCCTCCTACGCCGGGTGCATCGAACTGCACGAGATGAGGCGGAATTCCTCACGTCCGCACAAAAAATAAGCGCCCAACACACCAATCGGCGTGCCGGGCGCTATACTTTGTCAGGTTCCGCAGCCTATCAGGCCCATTCGCCCTTACGGAAAACCGGGACGCGGGTGCCATCGGGCTTGATGCCGTCGATATCGGTCTCGGGGCCGCCAATCATCCAATCGACATGGATCATCGAGCTGTTGCCACCCTTCGCCGCGACCTCGTCCTCGCTCAGCTCGCCGCCATTGATGAAGCATTTCGAATAGCACTGCCCCATCGCGATATGGCAGGCGGCATTCTCGTCGTAGAGCGTGTTGTAAAACAGCAGCCCCGAAGCCGAGATCGGCGAGCCGTTCGGTACCAGCGCGACCTCGCCCAAACGGCGCGCGCCCTCGTCCGTGTCGATCAGCTTTTGCAGAACCGCCTCGCCGCGGCTGGCCTTCGCCTCGACCACTTTGCCGCCCTCGAAGCGCATCTCGATATTCTCGATCAGGCTGCCCTGATGCGACAGCGGCTTGGTCGCGCGAACGACCCCGTCGACGCGCTCGGCATGGGGCGTGGTGAAGACTTCTTCGGTCGGGATATTCGGGTTGCAGACGACGCCGTTATTGGCCTCGGACGCACCACCGCTCCATTCGTGATCATCGGCGAGGCCCACGGTCAGATCGGTGCCGCCACCGGTGAAATGAAGCGCTGAGAAGCGCTGCTCGTTCAGCCAGTCGCGACGCTTGCGCAGGGCCGCGTTATGCGCCTCCCAGGCGGCGACGGGATCGGGTTGATCGGCGCGCGAGGCGGCGAAGATCGCGTCAGCCAGTTTGCCCACGGCCTCGTCTTCGGGCAGATCGGGGAAAACGCGCTTGGCCCAGGCCACGGTCGGATAGGAGACGATTGACCAGTTGATCTCGAAATTCGAGATCTTCTCCAGCGCCGGTTTATAGGCGATGGAATTGGCCTTGCCGGCGCGCGAGACTTTCTCCGGATCCTGTTCGGACAGCAGCATCGGGTCTTCGCCCACGATCGCCATGCGCGCCGCACCGCTCTCGTAAGCTTTCGCCATGCCCTGATAAAGCCAGTCGGGCGCGCGGTCGAAGCTTTCGTCCTTCGCGTTCTCGAACCGGGCCAGCGTGGTCTCACCATCGCTGAGGATCGGGGTGAAGGTGCCTGCGCCCGCGCGATAGGCTTCGGCGGCGATCCGGCGCACCAGCGGCAGCGCCTCGACGGGCGCGGTCAACACCAGATCCTGACCGTCTTGCAGGTTCAGACCCACCTGCACGGCAACCTCGGCCAGCCGGTCGAGAAGTTGCGGATCGATTGCGTCGCTTGCCATGAGAGCCTCCTGAATTGCGTTGAGCCGCAAGATAGATGGCTGGGCGGCAGGCTCAACCCCGGCAGAGCGCGAACCCGAGGTCAGAGGCCGAACCACGGGGCGGCATGAGACACGATCTCGTCAAGTTCACGGTAGCGCGCGGTAAAACCCAAGGCGTCGCGCGCACGGGACGGATCGGCCACCAGCTCCGCCGGATCGCCGGGGCGGCGTGGGGCGTCCTCGAAGGGCACTTTGCGCCCCGTCACTCGCTCGACCGAGGCGATCACCTCGCGGATCGACGCGCCCCGCCCGGTGCCGAGGTTCAGTTTCAGGCTGTCGCCGCCGCCCTGCAGGTGATCGAGCGCCAGAAGATGCGCGCGAGCCAGATCGTCGACATGGATGTAATCGCGGATGCAGGTGCCGTCAGGCGTGGGATAATCCGTACCGAAGACCTTAACCGCCGGCCCCTGCCCCGAGGCCGCGCGCAGCACCAGCGGGATCAGATGGGTCTCGGGATCGTGCCGCTCGCCGATCTCGCCGCTCGGATCGGCGCCGCTCGCGTTGAAATAGCGCAGGGCCGCGAAGCGCAGATCGGTCGCGGCGGCGGCATCCTCCAGCATCCATTCGCAGATAAGCTTGCTGCGGCCATAGGGGTTGATCGGATTTTGCGGCGTGTCTTCGGAGATCGGCAGCGTCTCGGGCGTGCCATAAGTGGCGCAGCTCGACGAGAACACGATCTTGTCGAGCCCCACCGCCTGCATCGCGCCCAGAAGCGCGGTCATCCCGCCCAGATTGACGTCGTAATAGCGGGTGGGTTCGGCCACGCTCTCGCCGACATAGGCCAGCGCCGCGAAATGGATCACAGCGTCGATCCGGTGCTCCTTGAGCGTTTTCTCGACCAGTTCCCGGTCGCGCAGATCGCCCTCGACGAGAGGCCCCCAGCGCACCGCATCGGCATGGCCGCGCGACAGATCGTCGAAGACGACGGGGGCGTGCCCCGCCGCAGCCAGCGCCTTGCAGCAATGCGACCCGATGAAGCCCGCGCCGCCTGTAACCAGAACCTTCGATGTCACTTACGAGCCCCACCCTTCGCGCAGCATCGCGCCGACGATCTCGGGCGCCAGAACCCCGTCACGGCAGGCCATATCGCCCGGCATCGTGCCACAGGCGCGTTCCATCGCACGCAGTGTGCCGCGCCCGGCGAACCCGTCGAGCGGGCCGCGATACAGCCCCTTATCGGCGAGGTCTTTCTGGATCATATAGACCGCGAGCCTCGGGTTGGCCTTAAACAGGTCGCGAGCCTCTGCGGCGTTCATCTTGGCCCGGGCGGGCGCGATCTCTCCTGCGAGCGGTGCGAAATCGGCATCGTGCCGATGCCTCGCCACACGGATCGTCATCGCGTAATTCGCACGTTCTTCGGGCGTGAACAGATCGCTATGCGCTTCAAGGAAGTCCGCCGCCCCTTTGGGATCGCGCCGGACGTTATAGGAGTTGCCGTCGCGCAAAAGGCCGACCAGATAGCGCGCTGCGGTCTTGTTGCCCGCCTCGGCAGCCTCGCGCAGTTGCGCCACCGCCTGTTTGCCATCGCCGCGCATCGAGATACCCCAGATGCGGCGCGTGGCGTCGAGCACTTCGATCCGCTCGTTTCCCGCCGCGCGGGCGGCCTTGGCATAGCCGTCGAACTTCGCCCGCGAAACCTTGCCGCCACCGAGATAGCCATACATCGCGCCCTCGGCCAGCGTCGCATAAGCGCCATCTACACCCGCCGCGCCTGCGCGTTCGAGAACCGCCTGCGCTGTCTTCGGATCACGCTGCGACCACATCAGCGTCTCGCCGTATTTCCACAATCCGGTCGCGTCGCCCGCCTCTGCTGCGGTCTCGAACAGGTCGCGCGCCTTGGCATAATCGCGCGGCAGTCCCGTTCCGTAGAGATAGGCCTCGCCCAAGATCAGCGCCGCTTTCGCATCGCCCTTTGCGATCTGCGTCTCGAGCAGGTCGACCCCGCGCGCAGTGTCGCGTGGCAAAGCCCAGCCACCGATCAGCTGCTTGCCCAACAGACGGTGCGCATCCCAGCTGCCCGCTTCGACCGCCTGTTCGAGATAGCCTACGGCGCGATCACGATCCGCAGCGACAGGACCGCCCCAGAGGAGCAGGTCACCTGCGGCCAAAGCCGCTTCGGGATCGCCCTGCGCCGCGGCGTCCTCCAACATCGAAAGCCCGGCCTGTGGATCAGGTTTCACATCGCCAGAGCCCCAGACGAGCGCCTGCGCGCGTTCGGTGACGTCGGGCTTGGTTTCGTCCGCGAGGAGCGGTGCGCTGACCGTGCACAAAGCCAGAGCGACCACTCCGAGCGACTTGGTCCAAATCTTGCGTGACATAGGTCCTCCCTTGGCGGGGCCTACCCGCCGACCAGATAAGGCAAAGCCAGACCCGCAAGCGCGATCGAGACGCCCATCGGGAGCTTTCCCCGTGCGTAACAGCTCTTCCAACCCAAGCGGGGCCCAAGCCGCGTCGCCACCGGCGCGCTTTGCAGCCCCATCGTCAGCGCCGAGCCCGCAAAAAGCGCGACGGAAAAGGCGATAAGAAACTCCCCCATCGCCGCAGAGGGTACGAATAGCATCAGGGCCGCGAGAAATTTCACATCCCCTCCCCCGAAGGCGCGCAGCACGAAAAAGACGTAGCCGACGAGGAAGGTGATCGCACCCGCGGCAAGCCGCAGGCTCAGTTCGTGCAGGCCGAAGAACGGTGCGCAGAGCGCAAAGAAGCCAAGCGTGATCAGCACGATCCTGTTCGGGATGCGCATCTCGCGCAGATCGCTGAGCGCGACCCAGATCAATATCGGGGCCAACGCCGCCAGCGGCAGGAGTTGCCCGGTCATGCAACCCGTCCGGCTCTGGCGCCGGCGAGCTCGAAGGGCAGTTCGGAGACAAGCTGGAAGGTCAGTTCCGCCAGATTGCGCGCGCCGGTTTTGGCGTAGAGATTGCTCAGATGGGTGCGCAGGGTGGATTCCTTGATCCCCAACTCCGCAAGCATCTGATCGGGCGACTGACCGTGGCGCAGCAGCAGGCAGACGCGATATTCCGAACGGCTCAGACGCGCCGGGTTATCCGCGCTCAGGATCGGCGAGCCGATGAGCGGCGCGGCCTGCTTGGCGGTAGATTTCAGCAAGGTCTCGGTGAACATGCCCCGGGCGCGGTTGTGCCAGGTGCGGCTCAGCGTATCGCCGAGCGTGGTCAGCACCGCTTGCTGATACTGGCGCAGCTTCTCGGTGAAATGCAGCTCCAGCGTATCGACCCAGCGGTCGCTGATCTCGAGCGGAATGACGACCATTTCGACGAGGTTGCGCCGGGCCAGTGCCGAAGCGACCGCCTGCGGCACATCCTCGTCCTGCATCGAGCGATACCAGGTCGAGCCCCGTTTGGCCTTGTCGAGATAATCGCCAAGCAGATCGCCCGCGAAGCTTTGCTCCAGCGGGATCCGGCAGCCGGATCGCGCCCTGTCATGGACCAACGCCCGTGCCGACGCGCCCGCATCCCGCGGATAGCGCGCCAATATGACGGCTTCGGCCCCGATACTGTCGGTCAGATATCTCAACGCCATGCGCAGCGGGTTCGTCCCGTGCAGACACTCACACCACTGTGCAACGGCCCCGATCATGCCCGCTTCAATAGCGCGCTCTTGCCCGGGCGAAGCCCCGGCTGTCCCATAGTCTCGCATGGTCCCCACCATCCCCAGAAACTATTATATGTGGCCCACTTATGTGCGTGACAGCGCGTAGGCCATCTCTAAGCGTAACCCCTAAATGCGTTAATTCCTAAGCTAGCCATTTGGACTATATCCACAGCCCCCTGTGGATGATTCGATTGACGCCCTCCGCAATCAAAGGTTGCATATTCGGCATTTAAATCGAGATTTCGGCCAAAAAAATTGTCCGTAAACAATGCCTTGGGAAAAGCGCGTATTTGGAAACGATTCGATTTACTGCGCGTAATTCACGAAATAGCGAATCACCACCGGGCCAACGGCGATCAGGATCAGCGCCGGGAGCATCAGCGAGGCCAGAACCCCTGACATCTGCACCGGCAGGCGATTGGCCTTTTCCTGCGCGCGCATCTCACGAATGCCGCGCAGATCGGCGGCATAGGTGGTCAGCGCCTGTGCCATCGAGGCCCCGAAGCGCAGCGACTGGCTCGCGACATTGGCGAAGGCACGCACGGTCTCGACCCCGGTCCGGTCGGCCATGTCGCGCAGAGCCGCCTCGCGCTCGCGCCCGGCCTGAACCTGGCGCTGCACCGAGAGGAACTCGAAGGAAATTTCCGGCGAGGTCTCCGCCAGCTCGTTGCCCACGCGGGTCATCGCCGCATCGAACCCCATGCCGCTTTCAATCGCGACCTGCATCAGATCGAGCGCGTTCGGGAAGCTCTCTTCGATCCGCAGCCGCCGCTCGCGCATCCGGCTGTTGAGCCACATAAGCGGCAGCAGATAGCCGCCTGCAACGAGCCCGGTCAGGATCTGATAGGTCGCCATGCCGCTCAGGCTTCCGAGACGGGCATCCAGCCCCATCGGCAGGCCGATCTCGGGGCTGCGTGCGGCAAACAGAAGCCCCATGAAAATACCCGGCAGGCAGACGCCCAGCGCGATCCGGACCAAGGTGAAGCGGCGCAATGCGCTTGCCCCGGACAGCCCGGCCTGCGCAAGCTTGCGTTCCAGCTTGGAGCGGGTCTGGCGGTCGGCGGGCACGAAGGCCTTCAGGATCTGGCCCGGACGTGCCTCCGGCGCCTTGAGATAGCCGTGCTCGGCACGTCCCCCCGTTTTCGGCCCGCCGATGGCCGCGATGCGCTCGGCGGCGCGGTCGCGCTGGAAGGCGGCCTGAAGCCCGACAATCAGAAGCAGCAGGCCGAAGCCGATCCCAGCGGCCAGAAGCGTCTCGGGCGCGATGCCCATCCGAAGCGCGAAATCCTCGATCCGTGTCATCAACATGGTCTCTCTCCCCGGCTCAGATCCGGAACTGCACCAGACGGCGCAGCACCACAGCATTCAGGATGATCAGCGTGACGACGATGATCGCCATCGTGCGGAACATCGGATGATCGGCGACTTCGCCGTAGTAATTGGGTGACATCACCGAGGTGAAGCCGAACATGATGAAGGGCAGCGCGGTCAGGAACCACGCCGAGGCGCGCCCCTCCGCCGAGATCGCACGGATCTTGCGCCGCATCGAGATCCGGCCCCGCGTCGTCGCCGCCAGCACCTCGAGCACGCGGGCGAGATCGCCGCCCGTCCCGTGCTGGATACCGATGCTGGCCGCGAGATAGTCGGCGTCTTCCAGCCCCACCCGCTCGGCGAATTCCAGCACCGCGTCGGGCAGGTCTTCGCCATAGGTCACCTGATCGAAGATGATGCCGAATTCGGTGCCGATCGGATCGGGCATCTCCTCGGCCACGGCGCCGATCGACATGTTCAGCGGGTGGCCGATCTTCAGACCCCGCGCGAGCATGTCGAGCGCGTCAGGCAGCTGGCTCGTCAGCAGCTTCATCCGCTGCGTCGCCCGCGCGCGCAGAATCATGAAGGGCAGCGCCAGCCCGATCGTCAGCGCGACCGAAGCCGCCCGCAACGGACCGAGCGGGGCAAGCGCCAGCACGAAACTCCCGATCGCAAGTGCTGCGCAGATCAGCAGGAACTTGTCCGGTCCGATCCGGAAGCCCGCGCGATGCAGCAGACGCGGCAAGTCGAACCGCTTCGGCAGCCGGGCGATCCAGCCCTTGCGCGGGTTGGGCTTGAGCAGGGCGAGCATCTCCTCGGTGTCGCGCCCCTTCGCGATCATCTTCATCCGGCGGCTCTTCGCCTCACCGCTGGTCTCGGTGCGGTTGAGCAGGTGCAGGCCGCCCGTCAGCGCCAGCAGAACGCCAAGCGCGATGCCGCTATAGGCGACATAGGCGGCGAGGTCCTTTTCGATGATCTCCCACATGGCTCAGTTCCCCCGCATCTTGAAATCGGACGGATCGACCGCGACGCCTGCCGCGATCAGGTCTTCGAGGCAGCGCGGGCGCAGACCGGTGGCGGTGAACTCGCCCTCGATCACGCCATCGGCGGAAGTGCCGGTTTTGCGGAAGGTGAAGATGTCCTGCATCATCACGATATTGCCTTCCTGCCCGGTGATCTCGGAGATCGAAAGCACCCGGCGGCGACCGTCGGACATGCGCGCGATCTGCACGACGATGTCGAGACCGGAGGCGATCTGCGAGCGGATCGCGTTGAGCGGCATGTCGAGGCCGATCATCGTCACCATCTGCTCGATCCGCCCCAGAGCGTCACGCGCAGAATTGGCGTGCACCGTGGTCATCGAGCCGTCATGGCCCGTGTTCATCGCCTGCAACATGTCGAAGGCTTCCGAGCCGCGCACCTCGCCGACGATGATCCGGTCGGGGCGCATCCGCAGCGCGTTCTTCACCAGATCGCGCTGGATCACCGCGCCCTGCCCGTTCGGATTGGACGCGCGGGTTTCCAGCCGCACAACATGCTCCTGTTGCAGCTGCAATTCGGCGGCGTCCTCGATCGTCACGATCCGCGTGCGCGGGTCGATGGCGGCCGAGATCGCGTTCAGAAGCGTCGTCTTGCCCGAGCCGGTGCCGCCCGAGATCAGGATATTCTTGCGGGCATGCACCAGCCCGTGGAGGAACCGCGACGCAGCCCCCGTCATCATCCCAGTCTCGACGAGCCGCTCCATCGTATAGGGTTGGCGCGCGAATTTGCGGATCGACAGGCTCGGCCCGTCAATCGCACAGGGCCGGATGATCGCATTCACGCGGCTGCCGTCTTCGAGACGCGCATCGACCCAAGGGTTGCTCTCGTCGATTCGGCGCCCCACCCGCGAGACGATCTTGTCGATGATCCGCAGCAGGTGGCGCTCGTCGCGGAAGCGTACCGCCGTGCGCTCCAGCACGCCGTGACGCTCGACGAAGACGCGGTTGCAGCCATTGACGAGAATGTCGTTGATCGACGGGTCAGCCAGCAGCGGCTCCAGCGGGCCGAGCCCCAGGACCTCGTTCAGCAGCTCGTCGACCAGCGTCTTGAACTCCTCCGCGCGCAACGGGGTTTTCGCGTCGCGCAGCTCTTCGCTCACCAGCGCCGCCACTTCGCGGCGCAGCTCCTCGGGCACGACCTTGTCGAGCATCGACAGGTTGAGCCGGTCCAGAAGCGCGTCATGCAGGCGGCTTTTCAGTTCCAGCGCTCGCCGCTGCGCGTCTTCGTCGACCTCTGCCGCGGGCGGTTTGGGCGTAACTTGCTGTGCGGCCATCTCGCGCGCGTCTTTCGGCGGGCTGCCCGCATAGGGCTTGCCGAGCGGGATCACCTTTTCGGTCTCGGTCGGTTTCGACCCGCGATCCGTGAAATTGCGAAACATCTCGTGCTCCCCCTCAATTCGTCCGGGCCGCGCTCTGTGCGAGCCGCCCCTTCGCCAGACCGGCAATCGCTTTCGACAGCGCTGAGCGCCCCCCGATCCGCGCAAGAGGCACGCCGCGATCGGCAGCCTCCTTGGCGGCGCGCGGGTCGTCGGGCAACCAGTGGCTCAGATCGCGATCGAGTGCCTTCGCCGCCTCCTGCTGCACCCGCGAGCGCATCAGCGGACGGCTTTGATGGTTCACGACCACCTCGATCTCCAGCGCGAGGTTCTCCTCGTGATAGGCGTCGATCAGACGGCGTGCCTGCTGCAGCGAGGGCACCGCGAGATCGGTCACCAGATACATCAGGGACGCGCGCGCCAGCACCGGCGAGACCCAGTCGATCAGCGCATGCGGCAGATCGACGACGACGTAATCGCAGCGCGCCTGCATCAGCGTGATGAGTTCGGTGACCTGATCGGCCCCGAGCGCCCCGAGCGGCGCGAAAGCAGCGGGGGCGCAAAGCACTTCCAGCCCGTCTTTCGAATGCTGGATCGACTGATCGAGGAAGGTCTCGTCCGGCACCGCCCCACTGCGCGCCATGTCATAGAGCGCCGGGCTCGGATCGAGATCGAGGAAACCCGCGACCATGCCGAATTGCAGATCGAGGTCGATCAGCCCGACGCGGCGCGGCGCCTGGCCTTTCTTCACACCCTGAGCCGCCAGTTGATGGGCGAGATTCACCGCCAGCATCGTGGCCCCGATCCCGCCGCGGCTCCGCGCGACCGCGATGACCTGCCCCTCCTCATCGGGCGCCCGCGCGTGTGTCAGGCGCTCGGCCTCGGCGGAGAAGGTCAGCCGGCGCTTGGCGGGCGCGGCAAGGTCGCGCGCGCTCGGCTCGGGCACCAGGAATATCGGTTTCGTCCTACGGGTCATTTCATGTCTCCCCTTGCTTTAGCTTCCCGCGCCCTGCGCGAGATCCTCGCCCGGCATCGACGTGCTCATGCTCGGGAAGGCGATATCTGCATCAAGATCTTCATTGGCGGTGCCGGTCACGAGCCCCACCAGCGCGCCCAGCGGCGTCGCGAATTGGAAGCTCACATTCTGCAATTCGACGGTGACCATCGGCACATAGGGCCCGCCGAGAAATCCAAGTTCGGAATCGTAGGAATAGCTGAAGGACAGGTTCGCAGCGGTCGAGCCAGTCGGCAGCGCCGGGGCGACGATCGGCCAGATCTCGGCCACGGTCGCATTCGTCGTCGCGCCCGAGCAGCTCACCGTGGCGGGTGCCGCGCAGACCCAGCTCTTGGCGCTGCAATTCGTGCCGAATTGCGGCTCGGTCTCGTCTTTCGGCGTCACGCCCCGCTCGTTCGTCTCCGGCACGCCGGTACATGCCGCCGGACGCACTGCTGCCAGTCGCGCCGCGACCTGCAACCCGCGCTGCATATTGACGTAGTGAAAGGCCAGACGCCCGAAATCCAGCAGCCCGAAGAACACCAGCAGGTAGAGGCCGAAGACCAGCGTGAACTCGACAAGGGTCGCGCCCTCCTCGTCGCGCAGGAAGCGGCGCAGTGCGCGCGCGTGATATGCGAGAGGCCCGGTCATGAGCCGAAGACCCGGTTCTGGTCGGCGATCGTCGTGGTGACGGTGCCGAGCGTCGTGGGTGTGATGAGGGTGAAGAGACCGGCGAAGGGGAAGGTGATCGTGACATTCGCCGCCACTTCGACGATCGGCGCATCGCCGAAACGGTAGCTGCCTTCGATGCAATCGAGGCTCGGCTCCACCGTCGTGACGGTGATCCCGCCCCCCAGCACGCTACCGCCGGTGATCGCATTGCCGACGATCCCGGCGAGCGTCTCCGCCTGACCATCGACGCTGCCGCCGGTTTCGCAGATGCTGCGCGGGGTGATCCGGGCGAGGTAACGGCTTGCATCGCGCACCCCGCCGATCACCGTCTGATAGGCGAGAAACATCCGCCCGCTCTCGATGATCGCCGCGAAGAGGATGAGCATCAGCGGCAGCACCAGCGCGAATTCCACCAGCTGCGCGCCCTCATCATCGCGCCAGATGCGGCGCGGGGCGCGGAGGCGATATGCGCGAAACCACCGCATCGCGCTCATCGGTAAAGCTGGACGACGTCGCGGACCATGCCGCCCGTGCCCAGTTCCTCTTGGTCGCCATTGCTGGCCGACCCGATCACTTCGCCCCAGATATCCATCGTCGGCGGGCTCGATCCGTCTTCGCCCACCGGTTCGGTCAGGAAGACTTTGACGAATTCCTTCACCGGCACATCCGTGGCCGCGCCCTTGATCACCGTGCCCGTCTCCGCGCTGCAATCGATGCCCGCGACGATCAGAACGCGGCGGTCGGCATTGGGGGCGGCAGCGGGCGCGCAGCTCGGCAGGCCCGTCTCGGCGCGTCCCGAAAGGATGTCGCCGCCAGCCGCCGCCGCGATTTCGGCAAGATAGAGGTCATAGCGGGTTTCGGCATCCGCGAAAGGATCCGTGGCACCCTCCGCCGTGATGTCGATGCCATAATTCTTCTGCATGTAGGTGATGCGGCCTTGCGACCAGTCGCCATCGCCGAAGCGACCGCAGGGCTCAGCGGCCCCCTCCAGGAAGCAATCGTCACGCGGCAGGCCGACCGTGTCGGGCGAAAGCTCTTCATTTTCCTTGATGCAGGTGTTTTTTCCGCCGCCATTGGACGTCGTGCCATCCTTCCCGCTCGGATTGGCGGCGACGATCCCCTTGATGACATTGGGCGCAGGCGCATAATCGGGATCGTTGCTCAGCCCGTTCATGATCGACTGATACATGTCGAAGCGCACGTTGAAGATCGCCGCGTTGCGTCCTTCCTTCTGGCCCGGTTCGAGGTCGACGCCGCGCTGGTTGAAGCATTGAGTGATCTTGCTCACCGCGCCGAGCAGGCAGGCGTCGAGCTGCGCGCCGGATTTCTTGGCGCAAGGCCCCTCGTCATCGATTTTCGCGCCATTCGGATCGAGGAACCCGAAATCGCCCGGCCCCCAAGCGGCATCACCGCCCCCGCCCGAGCGCAGCAGGATCATCTGTCCGATATCCTTTTCCGCATCGAAGCCCGGCGGCACGCAGAACATCAAGGGCGTGACGTCACAGGCCAGGATTTCGAGCCCCGCGACCGCCTGAGCCGTGGCCGAGCCGTCGAACGCGTCATACCCGCCCATCGTGGTGAACGCGGCGGCGAAGACACCCTGAACCTCACGCTCATCGACATCGACGCGCACGAAGGCGGCCTTCGCCGGATCGGTGGTCACCGCGTTTGTCGCGTCGCTATCGCTGTCCGGCAGGGCGCTGAGATAGGTCAGGGTCACATCGTTCGCAGCCCCCAGCACCTGCGAGCCAGTCGCGAAAGTCTGGCTGTCGACGATGAGTTGAGCGGCCGCATTGGCGCGGGTGATCGCGTCGGAATTGCCGTCAAGCTCGCCCGCCGCCGCCAGCGCCACCGAATCCGCGAAGGATTGCAGCTCCGAGCGGGTGCTGCCGAGCCGACCCAGATCGAAGGAGAGCGCGACCAGACCGAGCACCACCACGAGGCTCATCCCGAAGAAGACGAGGATCGTCCCGTCTTCCTCTCGGGCGAAACACCGGATGCTGTTCTGGATGCGCCCCATCGACCCCGCGCCTCACTTGATCGTCGTATGGGTGACTTCCGTGCCGCGCCGGATCGTCACCGTGCGCACGGGCGTGGGTTCGAGCTTGTTCGAAGACCGCTCGCTGAGAATATCCGCCAGCCCGATCGAGGGCAGCGGATCGCTCTCGGCCTCGTCGAGCGTGCGCAGCGTCAGGCTGAGCGTGCCCGCTTTCTGCGCCAGCGCGAGACGTTGGCCCTGATCGGGCGAGACCTCGACGGTGACAGTGCGCGCCACGCCGGGGGTTTTCACCTTCTCATCGGCTTCCTGATCGACCCCGATGACGCGGACGTCCTGAAGGATCGTCACGGTCTTGAGCGTGTCGTTATTTCCTCGCGTCATCATCACGTCGACACGGTCGCCCGGCGTTACGAACCCCCCGACCCCAGATGCAGCATTGACTTGGATTGCCATCGCGCGACTGTTCGGGCCAAGTGTCTGAACAATGGTGACCTTCTCACCGTAGTTCGAGACCTTGGAGGCGAGGATCAACTCGCCCTGCGCGATCTCGGCGCGGGCGCGGCGCGGCTCCCCGCCCGCTGCGGGCAGAAGGGCTGCGTAATCCGTGAAGACCCCCGGCGGCAGCGCTTCTTTCGGCCAAGAGATCGAGGTCAGCTTCTGCGCCTCGATGGTCTGACCGAAGGGAATATTCTGTGCGGCCGCGAGGACCTCGACGAGGCCTTCACGCTCGGCGGCCACCTCACGCTTGTATTTCGCCTCGAAAAAATCGCGCGCCAGGTAAGCCGAGCCACCCGCCACGGCGAGTCCTGCAGTGAAGGTCAGCAAAGATGCGATACGCATGGCAGTTTCCTTTCGAGGGCCAGGGCTGCCAGACATCGCCCTATTCGCCTGGCAGCCGCTCATGGGTTCAGTTCGCGTTGGCCGTTACGGTCGCGGCATTAACAGCGTCTCCGGGCATCAGTTCGCCAGCATCAGCCATGGTGCCTGCGATCTCATTACCGAGATTTTGATAGACGGCACTTGCGATGCCCAGTGCCACCGCCAGCGCGATGCCGTATTCGACGACCGTGACGCCCTCTTCGTCATTCTTCAGACGGCGCAGCGAAGCGAGTTTGAGCAGTTTCATGGTCTTTCTCCGTTTCTGAAATGCCGGCCCACCCCGGCGTTAAAATCTGGCCCCGTGTCCCCTGTTGAGCCGGGCAGCCAAGATTCAGATTGCGAGCGTTTTGACGTCGCGGCATCGGTTCAACGTCGCGAAATCACAACCATGGATTGTATTTCTTGGCAGCGATGCCGGAATTTGGACGCCAGATACGCCGTTTGAAGGAGCGATCACCCAACTGGGCCGCTCTCGCGACTCGGCTTGAGGCCGGCGATTTCCGTCTTCTTTCGAAGGTTTGGCGCGTGCGGAGGAACGGTGCCGTTCAGGACGCTACACCGTTTGCGCTACAGGCCGAGCAAGGCTTCGGTGACAGAGGCACCGGGATCTTCGACAGCCCCGAAGCGGGACTGCCGTTTTCGCGAGATGTGAGAGCGGACGGCTTAGACGCCCAAACCTCAGCCGGGCAGCGCGTCCACGAGCTGCGCGAAATGATCGCCGCGTTTCTCGAAATTCGGATATTGGTCGAAGCTGGCCGCTGCAGGCGCCAGCAGGACCGTATCGCCCTCTTCGGCATCGCGGGCGCAGGCGGCGACGGCGGCTTCCATCGTCTCGCAAATCTCATGCTCGACCGCCAGTTCAAGTGCGAAATCGCGCGCGGAATGGCCGATGAAATAGGCCTTCTTCACCGCGCCGAGATGCTCGGACAGCGAGGCCACCCCGCCCTCCTTGCCCAGACCGCCCGCGATCCAGCGGATGTTCGGGAAGGCTTCGAGCGCCTTCGCGGCGCTGTCGGTGTTGGTCGCCTTGGAGTCGTTGACCCAGCGCACCCCACGCTTCTCCGCGATGGTCTGGCTGCGATGCGGAAGCCCGGCGAAAGAATGGAACGCCTGTTCGATCACGCGTGGTGCAATTCCCAGCGCGCGCACGGCGGCATAGGCCGCGCAGGCGTTCTGGTGGTTATGCGCGCCGGGCAGCCCGGTGACGTCGCGCAGGTCGATCGAGGCCACCTGCTTGCCTTTGCGCCATTCACTGAGGAACCCTTTGCGCGCATAGACCGACCAGCCCCAATCCCCCAGCTTGCGCGCCGAGGACACCCGGATCAGCCTGTCATCGTTGCGGCCCATCATGATCTGATTGGCGAGATAGACGCCCTCGGGCTCATCGACGCCGATCACCGCGCGATCCGGGCCGCCTTCGGCGAACAGTCGACGCTTGGCCGCGAAATAGCCGCCCATGCCTGCGTGGCGATCCAAATGGTCCGGCGAGAGATTGGTGAAGACCGCGATATCCGGCGTCAGCGCGCGCGCCAGATCGGTCTGATAGGAGGACAGTTCCAGCACCACGACCTCGCCATTCTCGGCGGGTTCCAGATCGAGCACGCCGCGCCCGATATTGCCCGCCATCTGCGTCGGTCGCCCGGCCTCTTCCAGAATGTGATGGATCAGCGCCGTCGTCGTGGATTTCCCGTTCGAGCCGGTGACGCAGATCGTGCGCGGTGCCTGATCGTAGCGCATGAAATCATCGGTCGCCCAGGAGGCGAAGAACAGGCCGATATCGTTATCGACGGGCACGCCCGCCTCCATCGCCGCCGAAATCACCTGGTTGGGCCTGGGATAGAGATGCGGAATGCCGGGCGAGACGATCAGGGCCGCGACCTCCTCGAAAGCGCCGTGGCGCGTCAGGTCGCGGCAGCTATAACCCGCTTCCTCGGCGCGGGCGCGACCCTCGGGGCTGTCATCCCAGCACAGCGGCTCGGCCCCGCCTGCGCGCAACGCGGCCGCCGTCGCCAGACCCGAGCGCCCGAGCCCGAGCACCGCCACCTTCTGTCCGTCAAAGCCCTGCACCGGGATCATCGGTCTCTCCTGTCGCCTCGCGCAAGGGCAGCGGGGCCGCCTCGCGTCTTCGTCGTTCTATCGCGTCGTCCTATCACGGGGGCCAGCCCCCGTACCCCCGGGATATTTGAACCAATACGAAGGGGAAAGGGGGAACGCAGCGCGCAAGTCGCCGGACATGCAAAAACGGCGCGCACGGAAGGGAGGATCCGTGCGCGCCGCAAAGGGTCTTCTAGCGAAGATCGTTAGATTACGACTTCTGGTCTTGCTGCTTTTCGAGCGTCGAGAGAATGTCCGACAGGCTCGCATTCAGCATCAGCTTGCCCGAGCCGACGTCGGAGGCCGGAACGGTGATCTTGAACATCGAAACGGTCGTGTCGAGCGTCTCGTCGGTGCGGACATAGACTTCGTCGCTGTCGCCCATGTTCATGACTTTCTCGATCGTACCGATTGCAGCGCCGTCCGAGGACACGACTGCATCGTTAACGCCGGTCTGGACCTTGTTGCCGACGATGCCAGCATCTTTGTTCAACTGGTTCTCGGCGGGAATCGACTCTTCGCCATTCGAGGTCTGGTCGGTCATGGCAGCGCCGACCTTTTCGTCTGCGACGCCAGCGGTGTTGTTGACATCACCGCCCGAGGTGACGTTGACCGCGGGTGCGGTGCCGTCGGAGCTCTGGTCATTCGGAACGATCTGCATCTTGTAGTCGACCAAGCCATATTGGCCATTTTCGGACGAGCCACCGGTGGTCACGCCGTCTTCAGCGCTGGCAACAGTGCCCAGCGACAGCGTGGCAGCGAGAGCAGTCGTCGACAGAATAATGTTGAACTTGCGGGTCATCGGGTTCTCCTCGTTAAAACTTTTACGACGTCTCGCGTCGCGGTTCGGGGAGACAACCAGTGGATTTCGCTTTGGTTCGCTCAAATAAAGGTGACGTAAACCAAGGGCGCCGCGGTGGAACCGCGACGCCCTTTTGCGACTTCGCGCGCACCCGCATACGCGCTAAATAAGAGGTATACGGGAAGGAATTCTCAGCGAATTTTCAGCGTCGCCAGACCGATCAGTGCGAGGATCAGCGAGATGATCCAGAACCGAATGACGATCTGGGGCTCCGACCAGCCCTTCTTTTCGAAATGGTGGTGGATCGGAGCCATCAGGAACACCCGTTTCCCGGTGCGCTTGAAATAGGCGACCTGGATGATCACCGAGAGCGCCTCGACCACGAAGAGGCCGCCCACGATGCCAAGGACGATCTCGTGCTGGGTGCAGACCGCGATCGCGCCGATCGCGCCGCCAAGCGCGAGGCTGCCCGTGTCGCCCATGAACACCGCAGCCGGCGGGGCGTTATACCACAGGAAGCCCAGACCGCCGCCCATCAGCGCCGCGGTGAAGATCACCAGCTCGCCGGAGCCGGGCACGAATTGCACGCCCAGATATTCAGTGAAGTCGGTGCGGCCCACGACATAGGCGATGGCGCCCAGCGTGCCCGCGGCGATCATCACCGGCATGATCGCGAGCCCGTCGAGCCCGTCGGTGAGGTTCACCGCATTGGCCGCGCCGACGATCACGATCATCGCGAAGGGGATGTAGAAATAGCCGAGGTTCAGCACGAGGTCCTTGAAGAACGGGATCGACAGACGCCCTTCCAGATCGGAGGGGTGCAGATACCACGTCAGCAGAGACGCGAGCAGCGCGAGCAGGAAGCCGAGCGCAAGCCGCGCCTTGCTGCTGACGCCTTTGGTGTTTTGCTTCGACACCTTGGCGTAGTCATCGGCGAACCCGATCGCGGCATAGCCATAGGTGACCATCAGCACGACCCAGATATAGCCGTTGTCGAGCCGCGCCCAGAGAAGCGTCGACACCAGCAATGCCGTCAGGATCAGGATGCCGCCCATGGTGGGCGTCCCGGCCTTGGAGATATGCCCCTCCGGCCCGTCGTCGCGGATCGGCTGCCCCTTGCCTTGCGTGCGGCGTAGGATGCCGATCAGCCAGGGGCCGAAGATGAACCCCACCAGAAGCGCCGTGAAGAAGGCCCCGCCCGCGCGGAAGGTGATGTAGCGGAACAGGTTGAAGACGCCCCCGCCATCCGAGAGGTCAGTCAGCCAATACAACATTAGTCTTTTCCCTTATGGGCCTCGGCCGCGCCGGGCTGGCCGAGTTTTTTCAATACGCTCACGACGACGCTCACCTTGGAGCCTTTGGATCCTTTGACCAGAACGACGTCGCCGGGGTCGATCAGGTGGCGGGCGCGCTCTGCCAGCTTGTCCGCCTTTTCATACCATTCGCCGCGTTTGGCGCGCGGAAGCGCTTCGCGCAGCGCCGCCATGCGCGGTCCCGCGAGATGCACGAGGTCGATCTTCGCCATGGCGGGGTGATCGGCAATGGCCGCGTGCAGCGCCGCCTCGTCGTCGCCCAGCTCCAGCATGTCGCCGAGGATCGCGATGCGGCGCCCTTTCGCGGTGCGCCCCACCCCGTCGCGCGGCTTGGCGCCTGCCAGAACCTCGAGAGCTGCCGACATCGAGGCCGGGTTCGCGTTGAACGCGTCGTCGAAGAGATCGAAGCTCTCGGCCTCGTCCACCACATCCATATAGACCCGCTCGCGCTGGCCGCGCCCGGCGGGGGGCTGCCAGTTGCCCAGATCCATCGCGGCGATGGTCGGATCGCAGCCCGCGGCTTCGGCCAGGGCCAGCACGCCGAGCGCGTTATTCGCGAAATGCCGCCCCGGGGTCATCACCTTGAACAGGATCGGCGTGCCATGGTGATCGGCCTGAACCACGGTCGCGTCGCCCGCGATGCGGGCGTCGATCAGACGGTAATCCGAGCCCGGCTCGGGACCGAAGCTGACCATGGTTCCGGCCTGCTGGGCGGCCTTGCGCAGAATGTCGGACACCTCGAGGCCGGAGGGCACGATCGCGATACCGCCGTCGATGAGCCCCTCGAAGATCGACGCTTTCTCATGCGCGATGCCCTCGATGCTGTCGAAAGCGGCCAGATGAGCCGGCGCGACGGTGGTGATCATCGCGGCATGGGGCTGCGCCATCTTCGCCAGCGGCGCGATCTCGCCCGGGTTGCTCATACCGATCTCGATCACGGCAAAATCGGCATCCTGCGGCAGGCGCGCCAGCGTGATCGGGACGCCCCAGTGATTGTTGAAGCTCGCCTCGGCGGCGTGAACCGTGCCTTGAGCCGAGAGGACGGCGCGCAGCATCTCTTTGCTCGACGTCTTGCCGACGGAACCGGTCACGGCGAGCACGCGGGCCCGCGCACGTGCGCGCCCTGCCCGGCCCAAAGCCTCTAGGCCGGCGAGGACGTCATCCACGATCAGCAGCGGATCGTCCTTCGAGCAACCCTCGGGGATGCGGCTGACCAGCGCCGCGGCTGCGCCCTTGTCGAGGGCCTGACGCACGAAGTCATGGCCGTCGCGCACATCCTTGAGCGCTACGAACAGATCGCCCGGATGAATCGTCCGGGTATCGATGGAGATCCCAGTCGCGGCAAAGGTTTGCGTGGCTTCGCCACCGGTCGCGGCGGCCGCGTCGCTCGAGGTCCAGAGCACCGCCATCAGATTTTCCCGTCCAGCGCGGCGACAGCGACCGAAGCCTGCTCGGCATCATCAAAGGGATAGGTGTCAGAGCCGATGATCTGGCCGCTCTCATGGCCCTTGCCCATCACCAGCAGTGCATCGCCCGGCTGAAGAAGATCGACGCCGCGCAGGATCGCCTCGGCCCGGTCGCCCACTTCCATCGCCTTGGACGCGCCTTCCAGCACGGCGGCGCGGATCGTTGCGGGGTCTTCGGAGCGCGGGTTGTCGTCGGTGACGATGACGATATCGGCGTTCTCGGCGGCGGCCTGCCCCATCAGCGGGCGCTTGGTCGCGTCACGATCGCCGCCCGCGCCGACGATGGCGATCAGGCGTCCCATCACATGCGGGCGCAGTGCCTTGAGCGCGGTCTGCACCGCGTCGGGGGTGTGGGCGTAATCGACGAAAACCGTCGCGCCATTGTCGCGGGTGGCGGCGAGTTGCATCCGCCCGCGCACGGTGGAGAGCTTCGGCAGCGTCGCGAAGACGTCCTCGGGGTCGGCACCACAGGCGATGGCGAGCGCCGCCGCCGTGAGCACGTTCATCGCCTGGAAGCCGCCGATCAGCGGCAGGCGGGTCATCTGCGTCCAGCCTTCCCACGAGAAGCGCACATCCTGCCCGGTCGCATCGAACCGCTGGCCGAGGATCTGCATCTCGCATTGCTCGGTATGGCCGATGCCGATCAGCTCCTGACCGCGCGCGGTGATATAGCGCGCCAGTTCCTCACCCTTGGGATCGTCGAGATTGATCACCGCCGCCCCGTCTTCGGGCAGGACCCGGGTGAAGAGCCCGGCCTTGGCGGCGAAATACTCTTCAAAACTCGCATGATAATCGAGGTGATCTTGCGTGAAATTCGTAAACGCGGCCGCCGAGAGCGTCACGCCATCCAGCCGGCGCTGCGCCAGCCCGTGGGACGAGGCCTCCATTGCGGCATGGGTCACGCCGAAGGCCGCCATATCCGAGAGCAGGCGATGCAAGGTGATCGGCTCGGGCGTGGTATGCGGCGACGGGGCGGAATAGCTGCCTTCCACGCCGGTCGTGCCGATATTCGCGGCCTCGAACCCCATAAGCTGCCAGATCTGGCGGGTGAAGGTGGCCACCGAGGTCTTGCCGTTGGTGCCGGTCACCGCGATCAGGGTCTCTGGCTGACGCTCGAACCATAGCGCCGCCGCGAAGGCCAGCGCCTGACGCGGGTCTTGCGTGATGACGATGGCGGTGTCGGTGCCTTCAAGCGCCTCGCGCGCGGCCTTCTCGCCCGCGCGATCGGTCAGAACGGCGGCCGCGCCCATGCGCAATGCGTAAGGGATAAACTCGGCCCCGTGGATCTGCGTGCCCGGCAGCGCCGCGAAAAGATGGCCCGGCTTGACCTGCCGACTGTCGACCGACAGCCCCGAGATCGCGCAGTCTGCGCCCTGCAGCGGCGTCAGCCCCAATTCGCTCAGCATTTTGGTGCCCGCAGCCATCGTATCCGTCCTTCATTCAGCTTGCCGCACTTATCCGGCGACGCGTCTGCGAGGTCAAGGCGACAGGCCCTGCCCCCGGTCTCTTTGCGCGAGTTCATGCGCGTGGCGTGAGGCCCGCCGACAGCCCGGAAAGGTCAGTCTTTCTTGACGAGGCTGATGCCGTCGAGCGTGTCGGGCGTGGTCGGTTCGGGGCGCAGGCCCAGAAGCGGCGCGACACGACGGATCGTCTCGGCCGCGACCGGCACGGCGGTCCAGCCCGCGGTGCGACGCGGCGTGTCGCCGGAGGTGTCCGTCGGCTCGTCCAGCGTGAGAACCAGCACATATTCGGGATTGGTCACCGGGAAGACGCCCGCGAAGGTCGAGATCACCTTCTTGTCGTAATAGCCGCCCTGCGGATCGGGCTTGTCGGCGGTGCCGGTCTTGCCCGCGACCTGATAGCCCGCGACATTGCCGTAGCTCGCCGTACCGCGCGTCACCACGGCGCGCATCATCGCCAGCGCCTTGCGGGCCACCGCCGGAGACACGACCTGCGCGCCTTCGGGGGCCCCGAATTCCTGCTTATGCGGCTTGCGCGGACCGCCTTTGGCGATCAGCGTCGGCAGCACGCGCCGCCCGTCATTGGCGATCGTCGCATAGGCCGTTGCGAGCTGCAGCGGGCTGTCGGAGAGACCGTGGCCGTAGCCGATGGTCATCGCGGACAGCTCCGACCAGTTCTTCGGCAGAATCGGGCGGCCCGTCGGCGCCTCGATCAGCTCCACCGGCGAGGGCTCCAGAAGGCCCAGCTTGCCGAGGAATTCGCGCTGTTTCTCGGGGCCGATCTTCTGGACGATCCGCGCAGTGCCGATATTCGAGCTGTGCACGATCACATCCGTGACCGACAACTGCTTGCCGTAATTGTGGAAATCGTGGATGCGGAACTTGCCCCAGCGCAGCGGCCCCTTGGTGTCGATCATCGTCTCGGGCGTGACCAGACCGTCCTGCATCGCCTGAGACACAGCGAAAATCTTGAAGGTGGAGCCCAGCTCGTACATCCCCTGAACCGCGCGGTTGAACAGCGGGCTGTCGGACGGATCGCCCTTCAGAAGCGGCGCGGGGCGGTCGTTGGGGTCGAAATCGGGCAGACTCGCCATCGCGACGATCTCGCCGGTCTGAACCTTCATCAGCACCGCCGTTGCGCCCTTGGCATTCATCAGCTTCATGCCGCCCGAGAGCACGTCTTCGAGCGCGGACTGCACGGTCAGGTCGAGCGAGAGCTTCAGCGGCTGCCCACCATTGGCCGGATCGCGCAGCCACTTGTCATATTCCTTCTCGATCCCGGCCACGCCGAGGATCTCGGCCGAGTTCACGCCCTCGGTGCCATAGCGCGCGCCGCCAAGGATATGCGAGGCGAGGTGGCCGTTGGGATAAAGCCGCATCTCGCGCGGGCCAAACAGAAGGCCGGGATCGCCGATATCATGGACCGCCTGCATCTGCTCGGGGCTGATGCGGCGCTTGATCCAGACGAATTTGCGATGACCGGTGAAATCCTTCTTCAGCCGGTCGCGGTCGAGATCGGGGAAAATCTTCACCAGTTTGTCTACGGTGCCCAGCGGGTCGATCATCATCGGCGGCTGCGCATAGAGAGAGTGCGTCAGCAGGTTGGTCGCGAGCACCCTACCCTTGCGGTCGACGATATCGGCGCGTTGGGCGTGGATCTGCTCGGTCGTGGAATCGGTCTGCGGCTCTTCGGGGCGCGCGGCGGCGAAGGAACCCATGCGCAGGCCCACCGTCAGGAAGGCCGCGAGGAAGATCACCGACATGACCAGCAGGCGGCCCTCGGCGCTTTGACGGGCCTTGTCACGGGTGGCCTCGCCGCGCAGACGGCGGTTCTCGCGTTCGATCGCGTCGGGATTCTCACCCTTTTCGCGGGCGTCGAGAATACGGGCAAGGGGACGAAGGGGCGTGCGCATCAGTTCCCTCCCTCAGGATCGGCCTTGACCTCGATCGGGTCGGACAGGCCGGACAAATCGGCGTTCGACGCGTCTGCATCATCGGCCTGCGGCGTCGGATAGGCGATCTGCGCCACGGTCCCGAATTGCTCGGGCGTCATCGGCAGGAGACGCAGCGAGGTGAAGTTGAGATTGACCAGTTCGCGAAGGCGCTGCGGGCGGTTGAGATAGGCCCATTCGGCGTTGAGCACGGACAGCCCCTCGTTGAGGGAGGCGATTTCGCGGTTGAGGTCGCGCAGCTCGTCGATCCGGTCCTGCGTGTCGTAGTTGACGTGATAGGCCCAGAAGGCGAGCGCGAGGACACAGGCGGAGGCGGCAAGATAGGCAAGCAGTCTCAACGGCGTTTCCCCTTCTTTTCCCCGGTGACGAGCTTCGGAAGCCCCAATTGCGTGCGATCGGCCTTGCCAGCGGGCGCATTCGTGCGCCGTCCCACCCGAAGCCGGGCCGAACGTGCGCGCGGGTTTTCAGCCAGCTCCTCCGCGTCGGGCCCGTCGCCCTTCACGGTAATCTCGAAAGCGGGATCAAGGGTTTGCTGAACCGGCGCGTGGCGCGAACCGCCCCCGCCCGTCGACGAGCGCGCGGCAAAGAAGCGCTTCACCACCCGGTCCTCGAGCGAATGGAAGCTGACCACGGCCAGAAGCCCGCCGGGTTTCAGCGCGCGCTCGGCAGCTTCCAGCCCCTCGATGAGCTGGCCAAATTCATCGTTCACCGCGATGCGCAGCCCCTGGAAGCTGCGCGTGGCGGGATGGCTCTGTCCCGGTTTCGGGCGCGGCAGGCAGCGCTCGATCAC
Source organism: Thioclava electrotropha (assembly GCF_002085925.2). Classification (NCBI taxonomy): domain Bacteria; kingdom Pseudomonadati; phylum Pseudomonadota; class Alphaproteobacteria; order Rhodobacterales; family Paracoccaceae; genus Thioclava; species Thioclava sediminum. The sequence continues at coordinate 1,462,488 of NZ_CP053562.1, read as the reverse complement.
TTTGACCAGCTGCTGCGTGGTCTCGAAAGGTTGGGTCTTGCGCGCCTCGACAATAGCCTTGGCGATCCGGCGCGAGGCGCGCTCTTCGCCATATTGGTACAGGATATCAGCGAGTTCGGCCTCATCCGTCTCGTTCACCAGATCGGCCGCCGAAGGCCCTTCCTGGGACATCCGCATGTCGAGCGGCCCGTCGCGCATGAAAGAAAACCCGCGATCCGCCTGATCGAGCTGCATGGAAGAAACGCCGAGATCCAGCACCACCCCGTCCAGCAGTTCGTCGGAATAGGTATCGAGTTCGGAGAACGTGCCCTCGACCAGCTCCAGCCGGTCGCCATACGCGCCGCGCCACGCCTCGGCCATCTCGAACACGGCCGGGTCGCGGTCGACGCCGATCACCTTGTCGGCGCCCGCCTCCAGCAATCCGCGCGCATAACCGCCCGCGCCGAAGGTTCCGTCAAGCCAGGTCCCAGAGACAGGCGCGACCGCCCGAAGGAGCGGCCGCAGCAAAACCGGGACGTGGGGGGCGTCTGGCAGGGCGTCCCGATCCGTCATGGCTCACCCCTGCGACAATAGGCTGAGCGGGTCGAAATCTTCGCCCTGCTCCTCGATCCACTGATCGATATTGGCTTCATCGGCAGCGGCGAAGGTCTCGGGGTTCCAGATCTCGAAGGTCTCCCCCACGCCGGAGAAATAGGCTTCCTTGTCGAGACCGATCTTCGTGCGCAAAGCCGCCGGGAGAACCAGGCGGCCATCGGGATCGACTTCGGTCGGGTGCGATTTGGACAAAACCATCCGCTGCAGGATCGTGCGCTGCTTCGAGCCGCGCGGCAGCGCCGCGATATCGGCGGCCAGCGCCTCGAAGGCGGCCTGGGTGTAGATCTGGAGCATTTTCTGGGTGTCAGCGCCGTAGACGATGACCATGCGGGGGCGATCTTTGTTCGGGCGCTCGGGGTCACCCTCTTCCAGCTCACGACGAAACAGTGCGGGGATCGACACGCGACCCTTACTGTCCACCTTGAAGGTGTATTCGCCTATGAACATGCCCGCCAAAGCGCGCTCCTATCACCTGTCCCGCCGGGCGGGGCCCGAAATGAAAACAGCGGATTGGGCTGCTGCCACTGCCCAATCCGCCGCCCTCGTTCCCATTACTGGGTATGTCCGACTGCACGCGCCACCTGGGGGGATGGGGATATCTGCTCGCTCGCGCGCCGGATCTCTTTGTTTTCGTGAAGCGATGGCCTGTATGAAACCTGCATTTCGCCGTGAGGTCTTAGTGCCTCTATTTGTCTTCGCTTCCGATGAATTAGGGATGCCATGGGAATTCATGGCACGCAAGAAAAAAGTTGCCGAATACTGGGCATATGTTGTTCGCGAAGAGACTCCATCACAAGGTGTTGTGCCGGAATTAGACCACACCTAGCGCAAGCATGACAGAAATTTACTATATATGGTAGAAAAACCGGAGCCGTCAGAGCTTCCCGTAAAATCCCAAAAAATTTCGCCCAATGCGGAACCTGTGGTTTTTGAGCCGCAATTTGAACCCGCGACACCACTGATTTCAGCGCTCACTACAGGGTGATTTTGCGCGAGGGCGCGTGAAGCACGCGTGATTCCGCCCAGTATCATGGCGAATCTCCGCTCACACGCCTTCTACGCTCCCGTGAAGTTCCATGAAAGGTGCCATGATTTCCCATAACGCCCCTGTGACCAGAAAAAAGGCGCCCGGACCGGGCGCCTTTCCGAATGTGACCTTGGTCCCGAGCTCAGATCAGATCGCGGTCGACCAGCCCCTGCGCAAGAGCGGCATAGCCCTCGGCCGCCGGCCCCTCGCCCGCCGCGACCGGGGTGCCCGCATCTCCGGCGAGCCGCACATCCAGATCGACGGGCAACGCCCCGAGGAAGGGCAAACCCAGCGCCTTCGCTTCCGCCGCGACCCCGCCATGCCCGAAGAGATGCGCCTCGTGGCCGCAATTGGGGCACACATAAGAAGACATGTTCTCGACCAGCCCGTGGATCGGCGTTTTCAGCCGCTGGAACATGTCGATCGCCTTCTTCGCATCGAGCAGCGCAACATCCTGCGGGGTCGAGACGATGATCGCCCCGTCCAGCTCGGTTTTCTGGCACAGCGTGAGCTGCACATCCCCCGTCCCCGGCGGCAGATCGATCAGCAGCACGTCGAGCGGTCCGTATTCGTCCCATTTCACCTGGAACAGCATCTGCTGCATCGCACCCATCAGCATCGGGCCGCGCCAGATCACCGCCTCGCTCTCTTTTAGCATGAGACCGACCGACATCAGCGTGACGCCATGCGCCTGCAGCGGCAGGATCGTCTGGCCGTCCGGCGAGGCGGGCCGCTTGCTCGCGCCCATCATGCGCGGCAACGAGGGCCCGTAGATATCCGCATCGAGGAGACCGACCTTCTTGCCCGCGCGCGTCAGCGCCACAGCGAGGTTCGACGCGACAGTGGATTTGCCGACGCCGCCCTTACCCGACCCCACGGCGATGATCTTCTTCACGCCCGGCACTTTTTGCGGACCTTGCTGGGGCTTGGGATGGCCGCCGATCGCGGGGCCGCGCTGTTGCGATTGCTGAGCGGTGCCGCCAAGACCGCGCGGCGCGCCCGCGGGCACCACCACTGTCACGCTCGTCACCTCGGGGAGCGCCTTGATCGCCGCTTCCAGCGCGGGGCGCATCGCTTCCAGTTCGGGCTGCGGCGCGCCTTCGAGCACGAAGCGCACCACGCCGTTTTGCACCGCGAGCGCGCGCACAAGATCGCGGCTGATCGCGGTCCCGCCGCCCGGCACTTCTACCGATTGCAACGTCGCAAGAACCGTTTCCTTGCTCAGAGCCATGCAGATTCCTCCATTCCCGGGTCCGTCATCGGCCCGACTGCTCGTGATTTGGCCGGAACTGTGGCGTTTTTGCCGCGCAGTTCAAGTCGAGAACTGCCCAAATGGTCAGGAATCCCCCAAACGCCCCAAGGCAAGCGCACATATCTTGCGTCTGCGTCTCGAAAATGGGTCAGAATCATTCATGCATTTTCTGCATGGCGGCAATGAGGCTTCCCGGCATTGTGCAGTCGCAGCATTAGCGCCATCTTTAGCCCAACGACGGAACACGAAGTAACGAATTCGGGCCGACAAGCTGGAACCGGCAGCGGCCCTCGCAAGTAGATAGATGAGGCTGAAACGATGGCACTCGTACAAGACATCCAACTGAACGAAGGCGGCTTCGCCGCGCTGAAATCGAAACTGACCGAAGCCCTGGCCCGCCGCAAGGTGTATCGCCAGACGCTCAACGAACTGCGCTCGCTCAACAGCCGCGAGCTGAACGACCTCGGGCTGCACAGCTCGATGATCACCCGCGTGGCCTACGAGGCCGCATACGGCAAGTAATTCGCTTCCCGAGCCCCTCTCCTCCTCCCTGGGGCTCAGGACTGCGGCGGCGCTCTCTCTCCTCCTCCCTGAGAGCGCCGCCACACCAAACATACCGGCCCCAAGCGGCGCGACGCCGCAACGCCGGATCCGAGCTGCCCGGATCTCTCTCTCCTCCTCCCTGAGAGATCCGCGCCGAGCAGGCGGCGACCTCTCTCCTCCTCCCTGAGGTCGCCGCCTATCACCGGCGGAAAGCTGCGACAGGCTGTCGCATGCTGCAGTGCAGCACTTGATATCCGGGCCGACAGGTCCAATGTGATACGAAAGGCCCTCTCCTCCTCCCTGGGCCGATCGTTTCGGCGGCACTCTCCTCCTCCTCCCTGAGGGTGCCGCCACAAAATACCGAGGGTCCTCTCCTCCTCCCTGGACCCGAGGGTGTGACGCCGCTTCTTCCTCCCTGAAGCGGTGTCGACAGTGCCGAAGGGTCTCTCTCCTCCTCCCTGAGACCTGACGGCAGAAAAGAGACGGCGGCGCCCCTCCTCCTCCCTGGGCGCCGCCGTTTTCTTTTATTCTTTCCCAAGCTGATCCGTCGGAGGGGCTCCGCCCCGCACGCTTCGCGCGCCCCCGGGATATTTCTGCCAAGAAGAACGGCATTGCCCTCGCGCGCGCCGACCGGCAGGAAGGGTGCAAGGAGACCGAACCAATGCTGTCTTACCAACACGCCTATCACGCCGGAAATCTGGCCGATGTGCACAAGCACGCGCTGCTTGCGTCTGCGCTCGATTACCTGACGCGCAAAGACAAGCCGCTGAGCTATCTCGAAACCCATGCCGGGCGCGGGCTTTACGCGCTCGACGGGGCGGAGGCCGCGAAGACCGGCGAGGCAGCAGCCGGGATTACGCGGGTGGAAGGCTTGGGCTGGTTCGCGCCCGATCATCCCTACATGCGCGCGCTGGCCGCTGTGCGGGCACAGCACGGGGCGCAGGCCTATCCGGGCTCGCCCCTGGTGGCACAGGCGCTCTTGCGCCCGATGGACACGATTCAACTATGTGAATTGCACCCGCAGGAGTTTTCCGCCCTGCGCACGGCCACGCGGCGAAGCGGCGCAGTCCTGCACAAGGCCGACGGGCGCGACATGGCGCTGGCACTGACGCCCCCCACCCCGCGTCGTGGGATAATGCTGATCGATCCGAGCTTCGAGGAGAAGGCCGATTACACGGCGATGCCGAAGCTGATCGGCCATATCGCGAAGAAATGGAACGTTGGCATCATCGCGCTCTGGTATCCGATGCTCGCCTCGGGCGCGCAGGAGGCAATGGTGCGCACTCTGCGCCGCGATTTCCCCGACGCGTTGAGCCATGAGGTGCGATTCCCGCCCGCCCGCGAGGGCCACGGCATGATCGGGTCGGGGATGTTTATCGTGAACGCGCCCTGGGGTCTTGCCGGCGAGGCCGAGCGGCTGTCGGAGCTATTTGCCAGCCTTTGACGCAAGGAAGGCCTCGAACGCCTCCAGCGTGCGCGACGAGACATGGTGCTCGATCCCTTCGGCGTCGATCTCCGCGACCTCTTCCGGCACGCCCACAGCGCGCAACAGGGCCACAACGGTCCGGTGACGTTCGCGCACCTGATCGGCCAGCGCCTCCCCCGTCTCCGTCAGGAACACCCCGCGATAGGGCCGCGACACGGCCAGCCCTTCGCGTTTGAGCCGCGCCACGGCTTTCGTCGCGGTCGGATGGGCCACCCCGAGTCGCGCGGCGATCTCGGTGATCCGCGCCTCGCCGAATTCCGCCGTCAGATCGGCGATCATCTCGACATAGTCTTCCAGGAGCGCGCGCGCCGCACGCTCTCGGGCCCGGTTGAACCCCTTGATCTGGGAGGGATCGGTGTCAGTCATTCGCCTGCCTTGACGGTCTTTGTCTCAATACCGGTCGGGGCCTGTCGGGCGCCATTTCCAGAGCGGACCGGATAACGTGTCGCGCCCGATATGCCAAGCAAAGCTTCGCGTGGCGCGTGTTGAGCTGTCAACGAAAATTAGCCACTTGCGAATCTTGTAGCCAAGGCTACATTTCGCAGGAGCAGCATCGACGAGGCCCCCCATGACTGAACTGACCCGCAAGGAAAACATGACGAGCCGCACCCGCACGGCGATGGAGGCCGTGCTGTCGGGCAACCGGCGCGGCGGGTATCTGTTGTTCTTCGGGCCAGCCGTCATCGCCTCGGTCGCCTATATGGACCCGGGCAATTACGCGACGAATATTCAGGCGGGCGCGGGCTATGGCTATGCTCTGCTATGGGTCGTGCTGGGCGCGAACCTCATCGCGATGCTGTTTCAGGCGATCTCGGCGCGCGTGGGTATCGTCACCGGAAAGAACCTCGCAGAACTCTCGCGCGAGAATTTCTCGAAACCTGTGACGATTGCGATGTGGATCGTCTCGGAGATCGCGGCGATGGCGACCGATCTGGCGGAGTTTCTGGGCGGCGCGTTGGGGCTTTCGCTCCTGTTTGGCTGGCCGCTGATCTGGGGGATGGGCGTCACCGCCGTCGTCACTTATGCGATCCTGATGTTCGAACGCGGCGGTTTCCGCCCGATGGAGATCGTGATCGGTGCGCTCGTGGCGCTGATCGGGGCGTGCTACCTCGCCGAGATGTTCGTGGCGCCCGTCGACTGGTCCGGGGCCGTGGCGGGGATGTTCGCGCCCTCAATGCCCGATGCGACGGCGCTGACGATCTCGGTGGGCATCATCGGCGCGACCGTGATGCCGCATGCGATTTTCCTCCATTCCGGCCTGACGCAGAACCGCGCTCTGACGCGTGATCCGGTGCAGAAGGCGCGGCTGGTGAAGTTCTCCAACCGCGAGGTGATCATCGCGCTCGCGATTGCAGGCATGGTCAATATGGCGATGGTGATCATGGCGGCCTCGGCCTTCCATGCCGGCCATTCCGAAGTCGCCGAGATCGAGACCGCCTATCACACGCTGACGCCGCTCTTGGGTGGGTTCGCGGCGGCAGCCTTCCTGACCTCGCTGATTGCCTCGGGGGTTTCCTCGTCGGTCGTCGGCACGATGGCAGGGCAGATGATCATGCAGGGCTTCATCCGCCGGCGCATCCCGGTCTGGCTGCGCCGGGTCATCACGATGGCGCCCGCCTTCGTCGTCGTCTGGCTGGGGGTGAACACGACCGACGCGCTGGTGATGAGTCAGGTCGTGCTGTCGATCGCCCTGCCCGTCCCGATGATCGCCCTGCTGATCTTCGCACGGCGCAGCGACATCATGGGCAAATTCGCCCTGCGCGGGCCGCTGTTCTGGTTTGCCGTTCTGGGCGCGCTCATCGTGCTGGGGCTGAATTTCGTGCTGCTCTGGCAATCGGCGGGGCTGCCGGTGCCGGGTCTGGTGAGCTAAGCCAGACGGAGCGAGGGGCGCTGCCCCCTCTTGGCTGCGCCAATTCACCCCCGGGATATTTCCGCCAAGAGGAAGGGCGCGCGGGATAGACCTTCGCCTTGGTCGAAATATCCCGGGGGAGCGCGTCAGCGCGGGGGCAGAGCCCCGATCTGCATGCCCCGCCCCGGAGCCCCCATCGCCGCGATTGCAAGGCGCGCGCGGGCAGGCTAAACGAGCGCGCATGATGAACCGTCCCGCGCTCCCGCCCGAAATCGCCCGTCGCCGCACCTTCGCGATCATCTCGCACCCGGATGCGGGCAAGACCACTCTGACCGAGAAGTTCCTGCTTTTCGGCGGCGCCATTCAGATGGCGGGACAGGTGCGTGCCAAGGGGGAGGCACGGCGGACGCGTTCGGATTTCATGAAGATGGAACAGGATCGCGGGATTTCGGTCTCGGCCTCGGCCATGTCCTTCGAGTATCGCGACTTCCGCTACAACCTCGTCGACACGCCCGGCCACTCGGATTTCTCCGAAGATACCTACCGGACGCTGACGGCGGTCGATGCGGCGATCATGGTGATCGACGGGGCGAAGGGCGTCGAAAGCCAGACCCGGAAACTTTTCGAGGTTTGCCGTCTGCGCGATCTACCGATCCTGACCTTCTGTAACAAGATGGACCGCGAGAGCCGGGATACGTTCGAGATCATCGACGAGATCCAGGAAAACCTCGCGATCGACGTGGCCCCGGCAAGCTGGCCGATCGGGATGGGCCGGGATTTCCTCGGTTGCTACGACATGCTGCACGACCGGCTGGAGCTGATGGACCGCGCCGACCGCAACAAGGTAGCGGAATCGATCAAGATAAGCGGTCTCGACGATCCGAAACTGGCCGAGCATGTGCCCGCCGATCAGCTCGAGAAGCTGAAAGAAGAGGTCGAGATGGCGCGCGAGCTGCTGCCCGCTTTCGACCGCCAGAGCTTCCTCGAAGGGCACCTGACGCCGATCTGGTTCGGCTCGGCGATCAACAGCTTCGGTGTGAAGGAGCTGATGGACGGGATCGGCGAATTCGGTCCCGAACCGGAGGTCTTCAAATCCGCCGAGCGCGATGTGGCCCCCGAGGAGAAGAAAGTCGCGGGCTTCGTGTTCAAGGTGCAGGCGAATATGGACCCCAAGCACCGCGACCGCGTGGCCTTCGTGCGGCTCGTCTCGGGCCATTTCACGCGCGGGCAAAAGCTGCTGCATGTGCGCTCGAAAAAACAGATGGCAGTGTCGAACCCGGTTCTGTTCCTCGCCGCCGACCGCGAACTGGCCGAAGAGGCCTGGGGCGGCGACATCATCGGTATTCCGAACCACGGCCAGCTCCGTATCGGCGACGCGCTGACCGAGGGCGAGGCGCTGCGCTTCACCGGCATCCCGAGCTTCGCGCCGGAACTGCTGCAATCGGTGCGCGCGACCGACCCGATGAAGGGCAAGCATCTGGAGAAGGCGCTGATGCAATTCGCCGAAGAGGGCGCTGCGAAAGTGTTCAAGCCCGCGATCGGCTCGGGCTTCATCGTGGGCGTCGTGGGCGCGTTGCAATTCGAGGTGCTGGCGAGCCGGATCGAGCAGGAATACGGCATCCCCGTGCGCTTCGAGGCCTCGCAATTCACCTCCGCCCGTTGGGTGTTGGGCGACAAGGCGGCGGTCGAGAAGCTGGTCAACGCCAACAAACAGCACATCTCCTACGACCATGACGGCGACGTGGTGTTCCTCACGCGCCTGCAATGGGACATCGACCGGGTCGAGCGCGACTATGAGGGCGTGACGCTGTCGGCGACCAAGGAAATGATGCAATGACGACCCCGCTGCCCCCCGAACTCGTCTCGATTCTGTGCAACGAGGCCAGTGCTCCGGACGACGTGCGCACGGTCGAGGCGCTGGTCGATCTGTGGCTTGCCGACAATGCCGAGGAGCCCGAGGGCGAGGAGTTCCCGTGGTCGGTTCTGTGCGTCTTCGAGCTGCGCGAATATCCCGAGGTGCTCTGGACCTTCATCCGCAAGGCGCTGACGGGGGCTACGACGATCTGGCAGGTGGTGATGCTCGCCGCCGGGCCGCTGGAGGATCTGGTGGCGGAAAATGGTGCGGAGTTCATCGATCGGATCGAGCGCGAGGCGCGCCATTCCGCGCGCTTCCGCTTTGCGCTGACGGGGGTCTGGCCGCAGGGCGAGGAAGACCCCACCCTTTGGGCGCGGATCGAGAAGGCGCGCGCGGCGGCGATGGATACCGGGCTCGATATGGGCGGGCCGCTGCCGCCGAAATGAGCGCAGGCGTATCGCGCGCCAGGTAACGAAAATCACATCTTTGCGCCTGAGCTGTGCGGCAGCGCGCGCCAGACCTACCTCTGAGCAAGGAGGAGATCATGGCGCAGCTGTCTCGGATGTCCGGCAAGAGAATGGCGCGGTTTCTGCAAAAGCAGACCCGCTTCTACCAGCCCTTCGGCGTGATCCCGACCCGCGCGCTACGCGCCACGCTGCGTCCCGGCGATGTGCTTCTGGTCGAGGGCGATCGGCGGATATCGGCGGCGATCAAATATCTCACCCATTCCACATGGTCGCATGCGGCCTTCTATTCGGGCGGTCCGCCCGGCGGCGAGCTGATCGAGGCCGATCTGGAGGCGGGCGTGCGGATCGCGGGGCTTGCGGCCTATGCGCATCTCAACACGCGTATCTGCCGCCCCGTGGGGCTTGGGCACGACCGGATCGAAGAGGTGATCGACTACATGCAGAGCGCGGTCGGGCGGCAATACGATCTGAAGAACGTGATCGACCTCGTGCGGTATCTTCTGCCGCGCCCACCCGTGCCGCATCGGTTTCGGCGGCGGATGCTCGCTTTGGGATCGGGCGATCCGACGCGGGCGATTTGCTCGACCGTGATCGCAGAGGCGTTTCATTCGGTCCATTACCCGATCCTGCCCGATATCGAGATGGGCAGCGCCGACAGTCAGGGTGAAATCCTGCATATCCGGCACTCGTCCCTGTTCACGCCGCGCGATTTCGATCTCTCGCCCTATTTCGACGTGATCAAGCCGACGCTGGAAGACGGGTTCGATTTCCGCAAATTGCCACTGGAGGAGTGATGCCGGAGGAAGGGAGCCTCCGGCGGGGATATTTATCCCAAGAGGAAGCGAGGATGCGCCATCTGGCAGGGCGCATCGCCTGCGTCGTTACATCGCGAAGGAGACGCCGCAGCCGCAGGAGCTCGACGCGTTCGGGTTCTCGATCACGAAGCGCGCGCCGATCAGTTCTTCGGTGAAGTCGATCGTGGCGTTCTCGAGGAAGGGCAGCGAGACCGGGTCGATCAGGACCTTCTGGCCCGCGCCTTTCAAGCACGATGTCGTCGCCTGCGGGCGTCTCTTCGAGCTTGATATCATACTGAAAACCGGAACAGCCGCCGCCCTCGACGGCCACGCGCAGCGCCTGCGGCGCCTCGCGACCTTCATTGATTTCCGCCAGACGCGCAAAGGCGCGTTCGGTTACTTTCGGAGGGAGTTGCATCGGATTGGCCTTCCTGACCCCACGGGGCCTGTATTTCCGTCACATCCGAGATATAGGAGGGCCGAAGCGTGCCGACAAGACGAGGTTTTACCAGTGCTCAAGCCCTATGCCTGCCAGCCCGGCGAGAGCCGCGGGCGGCTTCACCCCGAAAGCATGTCCACTTTCCGCTCGCCGTTCCAGCGCGATCGGGACCGGATTATCCATTCTTCGGCCTTCCGACGGCTCAAGCACAAGACGCAGGTCTTCGTCGAACATGAAGGCGATTATTACCGCACGCGCCTGACCCACACGATCGAGGTGGCGCAGGTCGCGCGCACCATCGCGGGGACGCTGGGGTTGAACACCGATCTGGCCGAGGCGGTGGCGCTGGCACATGATCTGGGCCATCCGCCCTTCGGGCATACGGGCGAGGACGCGCTGGCCGAGCTGATGAAGCCCTATGGGGGCTTCGATCACAATGCGCAGGCGCTGCGGATCGTGACAAAGCTGGAGAAGCATTACGCGGGCTTCGACGGGCTGAACCTGACCTGGGAGACGCTGGAAGGCATCGCCAAGCACAACGGCCCTGCGATTTCCGATAAGGGCGGCTCGCACAGCTTCCCGAGCCGCGAGGAGCTGCCCTATGCGCTGGCCGAGGTCGATGCGGCCTGGGATCTGGAGCTGGAGACCAATGCCTCCGCCGAGGCGCAGGTGGCAGCGGTAGCCGATGACGTGGCCTATAATCACCACGATCTGCATGACGGCCTGCGTGCGGGGCTCTTCGACGAGGACGATCTGTGCGAATTGCCGGTGATCGGGGCCTGTTTCGCCGAGGTGGACAAGCTGCATCCCGGTCTCGACCGCACGCGCCGCCAGCACGAGGCGCTGCGCCGGGTCTTCGGCGTGATGGTCGAAGACGTGATCGCGGTGGCCGAGAACCGGCTGACCTCGCTCGGCCCGCAATCGGTCGACGATATCCGCCAGATGGACGGGCCGATCATCCGCTTCTCGAAGCCGCTTTATCAAAGCCTCAAGGTGCTCAAGCAATTCCTGTTCGAGCGCATGTATCGCGCGCCCTCCGTGGTGGTGGAGCGCAAGCGCGTGACCGAAATGATCAACGCGCTGTTCCCGCTGTTCATGGAACGCCCGGAGCTTCTGCCCGAGGAATGGCAGGAGGAAGTCTCCCGCGCACGCATCCTTGGCGGCGACTGCACCCGGCCCGAATCGAAGCAGGCGCTGGCGCGGGTCGTACTCGATTACGTGGCCGGGATGACGGACCGCTTCGCCATTCAGGAATATGATAGGCTAGTGGGGCGCGGGCGCTGAGGCGGAACAACTGGCTTTCCGTCTCGTTGTCTCCGCGAATGCAACGCATAGGAGGGATTCATGATCCGCAAGCACGCATCGGCCCATTGGGAAGGTACCATCAAGGGCGGCAAAGGCACGATTTCGACCGAGAGCGGCGCGCTGAAGTCGCAGCCCTACGGTTTCAACACCCGGTTCGAGGATGAGCCCGGTTCGAATCCCGAGGAATTGATCGGCGCGGCTCACGCGTCCTGCTTCTCGATGGCGCTGTCGCTGCAGCTCGAGCAGGCTGGCGTCTCGGATGTCGTGATCGACACCAAGGCGGAAATTTCGCTCGACAAGGAGGGCGACGGCTTCGTGGTGAAGAAATCCGCGCTGACCTCGACCGTGAAGGGCACCGGCGACGAAGAGGCCGTCCGCAAGGCGGCCGAGGGCGCCAAGGTAGGCTGCCCGATCTCGAAGCTTCTGAACTGCGAGATCACACTGGACCTGACGATCAACTGAGCAGGTCCTGACTACTAAAGCAAAAGGGCGCCCGGTGAGGCGCCCTTTTTCATGTCTTGGGTCCGGCGTTCAGCGCTTGAAAAGATGCTTCTGCGCTTCGCGGCTCGAATTATCGCTGCGCTCATCGGCAGACAGGGCCCGGCCCGCTTTGACGCCCGGGCGGTCGCCGACCTCGTCCAGCCAGCGCTTCAGGTTCGGCTTGTCGTCGAGCGTCTGCTCCTGCCCTTCCCAAAGCGAGGCCCAGCCCCAGGACGCCATATCCGCGATCGAGTAGAAATCGCCCGCGAGGTAGCGGGTCTCGGCCAGACGGCGGTCCATCACGCCATAGAGCCGCCCCGTCTCGGCGCGGTAGCGATCCTTCGCATAGGGCAGGTCCTGCGACGGCTCGAGCTTGGGCGCGTATTTCAGGAAGTGGTGCGCCTGACCGGCCATCGGGCCCAGCCCGCCGACCTGCCAGAACAGCCATTCGTCGACGGCGATCCGGTCGCGCTCGGTCTCGCCGTAGAACTGGCCGGTCTTGCGGGCGAGATATTGCAGGATCGCGCCGCTCTCGAAGATCGAGACGGGTTCGCCATCCGGGCCGTCGCGGTCGATGATCGCGGGCATCCGGTTGTTGGGCGAAATTTTCAGGAACTCCGGCTCGAATTGCTCGCCCTTGCCGATATTCACCAGGTGAGTCTCGTAGGGCAGGCCCATCTCTTCGAGCGCGATGGAAATTTTCCAGCCGTTCGGCGTGGGCCAATAATAAAGGTCGATCATGGGGTCTCCGTCAGGTTAGGCGGCAGGTTCCGCTCTACTTTGCCGCACGCTGGAACGAGGGCAATGCGAAACCCGGTGTGCGCGGACGCGCAAACAGGCGCGACCAGCGGGGGTCTTGCGCCTTAGGTAGTGCTTCGGCGAGAAAGGGAAGCGGCAGCCGGTCGGGCTGGCGCAGCACTTGGCGATAGAGGTCGAACAGCCCCTCGCGCATGTAGCAGGCGAAATGGCAGACGCGTTTCGCGGGCGGGGCGACGGGATAGCCGAGGTCTTCGAGAACCCCGATAACCTCGGGCGCGTCGATCTGCAGATCGAGCCAGTTGCGCATCGGCTGCGACAGGCCATTTCCCAAAGACCGCTCGCGCCCGCCTGCAACGCCCCACTCGAACAGGAAATCGAACAGGTCATTGTCGCGGCTGGTGACGTTGAGCACCTCGCAGCTGCGCCCTGCAGGGCTCGCCATCGCCTCTTCGGCGCGGCTCTGAAACTCGGCGGCGGCCAGCAGAACCATCCGCGCCACTTGCCCTGCATGGGCATGGCGCAGCGCGCGCAGCGCGACCCGCGCGCCCATTGAATGGCCGATGATGCCCACCGGACGCCCGGTCGCGGCATGCAGCGCGCCGATCAGGCGGGCAAGGCGCTGGGCGGCGATCTCGGCCATGTCGTAGATCCGGGTGAGGCGTCCCGTCGATTGCCAGCTGAACGCAATCCCCAACCCCTCGCCGGGATTGCTACCGTCGAAGCCGAGCGCGCGCGGCCAGCTGATCGCGGTATGCAGATTGAAGCTCGGCTCCATCGCGAAGATATGCTGATAGGGATCGCGCCCCTCGACGCCCGCCGCATAGCCGTAGCCGTGGATCATCAAGACGACCGGGGCACCTTCCGGCAGCGCGCGCGCCTGAGCGATGACATCGGCGGGCAGCTCGGAGCTGGCATGGACCTTGAGAAGCGGCATTTGGGCCTCGGGGGAGGAGCGCAGGCGCGGGTTGATGTTCTAATCCGAACGCGGCTTTTCGTCGGAAAGTTCCCATGCCCTCGCGTGAGCCTGCAGCGACGGTACGCATTCGTTTTGTGCGATCGTGACATCGCCGCTATGCGTTGACCCAGCGCCGCCTGCGCGCTATCGCAGCCCAAGCCGCGACAGACCGCCGCAGGAGGCACCGATGACCGAGCGCAAGACCCGCACCAAACTCGTCCATGACGGCATCCGCCGCAGCCAATATGGCGAACTGGCCGAGGCGATGTTCCTGACGCAGGGCTTCGCTTACCCCTCGGCCGAAGCCGCCGAGCAACGGTTCCTGAACGCCTCCGACGATGAGTTCATCTATGCGCGCTACGGCAACCCCACCACGCGCATGTTCGAAGACCGGATGGCCTCGATCGAAGGCACCGAAGACGCTTTCGCCTGCGCCTCCGGCATGGCCGCGATCAACGGCGCGCTGACCTGCCTCGTGAAGGCGGGCGATCACATCGTGGCCGCGCGCCAGATGTTCGGGTCCTGCCTGCATGTGCTGAAAGTGCTGCAGGGCTTCGGCGTGGATGTGACGCTGGTCGATGGCACCGATCTCGACGCGTGGCGCGCCGCGATGCGTCCCGAGACGAAGGTCTGCTTCTTCGAGAGCGTCTCGAACCCCGGCCTCGAGGTGATGGATGTCGAAGGCATCGTGAAAATCGCCCATGAGGGCGGCGCGATGGTGGTGGTCGACAATGTCTTCGCCTCGCCGATTTTCTCGCGTGCGGTGGAACTTGGCGCAGATGTGATCGTCTATTCCGCGACCAAGCATATCGATGGCGGCGGGCGCGTGCTCGGCGGTGTCGTGCTGGGTTCGAAAGAGTATATCCGCGGTCCGCTGGAAACTTACGTGAAGCACACCGGCGGCGCGATGAGCCCGTTCCATGCCTGGGTTCTGCTGAGCGGGTTGCAGACGCTCGATCTGCGGGTGCGCGCGCAGGCGGCCAACGCGGCGGCCGTGGCCAGCGCCGTGGCAGGTCATGAGAAACTCGCCCGCACCGTCTATCCCGGCCTGATGGATCATCCCCAACATGCATTGGCGATGGAGCAGATGGGCTCGGGCGGCACGATGCTCGCGCTCGACCTGAAAGGCGGCAAGGAGGCGGCGTTCCGCTTCCTCAACGCGCTGCAGATCGTGTCGATTTCGAACAACCTCGGCGATGCGAAATCCATTGCGACCCATCCGGCGACGACGACCCACAAGAATCTGTCGGAAGAGGAGCGGGAGGCGATCGCGATTACCCCCGGTCTGATCCGCATTTCGATGGGCATCGAGGACGGGGGCGATCTGATCGCCGACATCAAGGGGGCGCTCGACGCGGCCTGAACGGGGTGAACCGATTGCCGCGAACCGGCGTATTGTCTTGGACATCGCCCTCAAAAACCCCATATCTGGCGGGACCGGGCGCACCGGAGGACAGGATATGAACGTGCAAGGCAGGATCGAGACCCCCGACAATGACGACGCGCGCGCCGCGCTCGACGTGCTGCGCGCATGGGCGGCGAAGGCCGATCCGGTCGAGGTCGCACAGCTCGATCCGGCGATCGCGCGGCTGCTGCCGGGGCACGAGGTCTCGAACTATCCCGATCTGAGCCGCGACTATGACGCGGATTTCGAGGCGGACGAGACCTACAAGGCGACGATGCCCGACCTGCAGAACGGCCCGTCCTCGCTGATCGTGGGCGCCCATACCCGGATCGAACATGTCGGCATCTCGAATTTCCGCCTGCCGGTGCGCTTCCATACCCGCGACAATGGCGATCTGACGCTGGAGGCCTCGGTCACCGGGACGGTCAGCCTCGAAGCGGAGAAGAAGGGCATCAATATGTCCCGCGTGATGCGCAGCTTCTACGTCCATGCGGAGAAGACCTTCTCCTTCGAGGTGATGGAAGCCGCGCTCGACGACTACATGGATGATCTCGAGAGCTTCGACGCCCGTCTGATGATGCGGGTCTCCTTCCCGGTGAAGCGGCCCTCGCTGCGCTCCGGGTTGGAAGGCTGGCAGTATTACGATATCGCGTTGGAACTGATCGAGACGGCCGGGGTGCGCACCAAGGTGATCCACCTCGACTACGTTTATTCCTCCACTTGCCCATGCTCGCTGGAGCTGTCCGAACATGCCCGCGCCAGCCGCGGCCAGCTGGCGACGCCCCATTCGCAGCGCTCCGTCGCGCGGATCTCGGCGGTGGTCGAGCCCGGCGAGGTGCTGTGGTTCGAGGATATGATCGATCTCGCCCGCGCCGCCGTGCCCACCGAGACGCAGGTCATGGTCAAGCGCGAGGACGAACAGGCCTTCGCCGAACTGAACGCCGCCAACCCGATCTTCGTCGAGGATGCCGTGCGCGCCTTTGCCGAACGCCTTCTGGCGGATGCCCGTATCGGCGATTTCCGCATCGTCGCCAGCCATCAGGAAAGCCTGCACAGCCATGACGCCGTGGCGATGCTGACCGAGGGCGAGACCTTCGCATCGGCCAGCGTCGATCCGAAGCTGTTCGCCACGCTGATCCATCAGGGCTGAGAACGGGTGGGGGCTCTGCCCCCGTCCTGCGGGCCCCCGGGATATTTTCGCAAGAGCGAAGACGGGCGCTGAAGCTTACGTTAGGCGAACAGATGCCGAACATGCCCCTTTCCCTCTGAAGGCCGAACCGCTAGATTGCCTCCCATGAATTGGGCTGATGACGACGATCCGTATGAAGGGGCTGCGAGCCTGTCGCAACGTGCCATGGCGGGCGCCATGCAAGCGCGGAGCGCGCCGTATCTCGAGAAACTGAACCCCCAGCAGCGCCAGGCCGTCGAGACGCTCGACGGGCCGGTCTTGATGCTGGCAGGCGCGGGCACGGGCAAGACCTCGGCGCTGACCGCGCGGATCGCGCATCTGATCCACACCGGCCGCGCGCGCCCGAACGAGGTGCTGGCGGTGACCTTCACCAACAAGGCCGCGCGCGAGATGAAAGAGCGTGTGGGCCGCCACCTGGGCGGTGCGATCGAGGGGATGCCGTGGCTTGGCACCTTCCACTCGGTCTGCGTGAAGCTGTTGCGTCGCCACGCCGAACTGGTGGGGCTCAAGTCGAATTTCACCATTCTCGACACCGACGACCAGATCCGGCTGCTCAAGCAGCTGATCGTGGCGGCGAATATGGACGAGAAGCGCTGGCCCGCACGGCAACTAGCGGGGCTGATCGACGGCTGGAAGAACAAGGCGCTGACGCCCGAGAAGGTGTCGGGCCGCGAGACGGCGGCTTTCGACAATCGCGGCTCCGAGCTTTACGCCGCCTATCAGGCGCGGCTGAAGACGCTCAACGCGGTCGATTTCGGCGATCTGCTGCTGCACATGGTCACGATCTTCCAGACCCACGGGGATGTGCTTGCGCAATATCAGCGCTGGTTCAAATACATCCTCGTCGACGAGTATCAGGATACCAACGTCGCGCAGTACCTGTGGTTGCGGCTTCTGGCGCAGGGGCACAAGAACATCTGCTGCGTGGGCGATGACGACCAGTCGATCTATGGCTGGCGAGGCGCCGAGGTCGGCAACATCCTGAAATTCGAGAAGGATTTTCCCGGCGCCGCGGTGATCCGGCTGGAGCAGAATTACCGCTCGACCGCGCATATCCTCTCTGCCGCCTCAGGGCTGATCACGGCCAATGAGGGCCGTCTGGGCAAGGAGCTCTGGACCGAGGCCGAGGGTGGCGAAAAGGTGCGCCTGATCGGCCATTGGGACGGCGAGGAAGAGGCCCGCTGGATCGGCGAGGAGGTCGAGGCGATCCAGCGCGGGACTCGTGGCAATCCGCCGATCAGCCTGAATTCGCAGGCCATTCTCGTGCGCGCCTCGCATCAGATGCGCGCTTTCGAGGACCGTTTCCTGACCATCGGTCTGCCCTATCGCGTCATCGGTGGCCCGCGCTTCTACGAGCGGCTCGAGATCCGCGACGCGATGGCCTATTTCCGCCTCGTGACCTCCCCTGATGACGATCTGGCTTTCGAGCGGATCATCAACACGCCCAAGCGCGGCCTTGGCGACAAGGCGCAGCAGCGCATTCAGGTCGCCGCGCGCGAGAACGGGCTGAGCCTTCTGGACGGCGCGCGGCTCCTGGTGGCCGAAGGCGCGCTGTCGGGCAAGGCGGGTGGGCAGCTGCGGCTGTTCGTCGAGAATGTCGCGCGCTGGCATGAGGAGGTCGTGCAGGCCTCGCCCGCGACCGCCGTGACCCGGGCCGAAGATGACGACCTGCTGATCGAGCCCGCCGAGGATGGCGTCTCGCCTGCAAATGACCTCAGCCATGTGCGTCTGGCCGAACGGATCCTCGAGGAATCCGGCTATGTCGAGATGTGGCAGAACGACAAGACGCCGGAAGCGCCCGGGCGGCTCGAGAACCTCAAGGAACTCGTCAAGGCGCTGGAGCAGTTCGACAATCTGCAGGGCTTCCTCGAACACGTCGCGCTGATCATGGACAACGACAAGGCCGAGACCGAGGAGAAGGTCTCGATCATGACGCTGCACGCGGCCAAGGGCTTGGAATTCCCCGTGGTCTTCCTGCCGGGCTGGGAGGACGGGTTGTTCCCCTCGCAGCGCTCGATGGATGAAAGCGGGTTGAAAGGCCTCGAGGAGGAGCGCCGCCTGGCCTATGTCGGCATCACCCGCGCCGAGGAGCTGTGCACGATTTCCTTCGCAGGCAACCGCCGCGTCTACGGCCAATGGCAAAGCCAGATGCCCTCGCGCTTCATCGACGAATTGCCGCCCGCCCATATCGACGTGCTGACGCCTCCGGGCCTCTACGGTGGTGGCATGAACGGGGGCGGCTTCGGCGGGTCTTCGGCGATGGAAGACCGCGTCTCGCGCGCCGATGTCTACAATTCGCCCGGCTGGCGGCGGCTGCAGAACGCGCAATCGCGCGGGACCAGCCAACCGCGCGAGGCCCGCCATATGGTGATCGACGCCAAGGGCGAGAGCGATTACGAGATCGGCGACCGGGTCTTCCACAAGAAGTTCGGCTATGGCGAGGTGATGGGCTCGGAAGGCGACAAGCTCGTCGTGGAATTCGACAAGGCGGGCGAGAAGCGTCTGCTGTCGAGCTTCGTCGTGCCCGCCGCCGATGCCGACGACGTGCCGTTTTAACCCTTCTCCCTTCGCCTTGGCGCAAATATCCCGGGGGTGAGGCCGTCAGGCCGAGGGGGCAGCGCCCCCTGCCTAACCGATAGTTGCCGCTTGGCACTGAAAATATCGACGATACTCGGCGTAACACCCCCGGCGGAAAGCAAAGCGCCGAGATCAGAAACGATCTCGGCGGCAAGCGCATCGGGTGCATCAGGGGCGGGTCTCAACTCGACCCGCCTTATGAGTTCTCGCAAATGTTCGTTGGCCTGGTGAACAAGTTCGGGGTCGGCGAGCAGTGTCTCGAGTTCCTGCACCGCGCGGGCAAAGAGCGTAGCACTGTCGGTCGGAAGTTGCGGCAGGACCGCGCGGGTCTCCTGATGCTGAGACAACTCGGCTTCGAGATCGGCGATCTCGCGTTCAAGGTCCTCCGCGCGCGATTTGTAAGCGCTGTAGGGTGCGCCTTGCTCGATCGCATCGAAGATGCGCTGGCGGCTCGTGCGCGCTTTCTTAAGACGTCGCTCGAGCCGCGATACGGTGTCTGTGCCCTGATCGTTTGCCAGCGTTTTGTACTCCGCCTTGAGCGCGGCGTCGAAGCTTGCGGCCAGCTCCGATGTCAGAAAGGTACCACGGAGCTTCGCGAAGACACGCGCCTCAATCCGGTCGCGGTGAATAGTTGTCTTGTTATCGCACGCGCCTTTGCGCGCCTCACGGCATCCGAAATGGGTTCGGCCAACTTTCACATAAGTCGCGCCGCAGCAGCCGCAGACCAGCAGACCGCTCAGAAGATGCTTGCTGCGCCGGGCCCCTACGGGGTTGCCTTTGCTTCGGGTCTTCGCGGCTTGGATCGCAAGCTGCCCCTCCACTCGCTCCCACAGGTCTTGATCGATGATCCGCAGCGCCGGGATCTCGATCTCCGTGGCCGCACTCGGGGTTTCGAAGACCTCCTTGCTCCCGGTTTCCGGATGGTAGCGGCGTGAGGTTTTCGCGACGCTTGCGATGCCGATGTACAGACGATTGCGCAGCATGCCTTCGAACCGTGCCGGGTTGCCTCGGACGGTGCTGATATCCCATGTGCCGCCGCGCGGCGCAGGAATGCCGTCTTTGTTCAGCCGCTTGATGATCGCCTGGGTCGAATGCCCGTCCGCGAACTCGCGAAAGATGCGGCGCACAACTTCGGCCTCCTCGGGGTCGATCTCGCGGTTGAGCCCGTCGTCGCCGTCACGCTTGCGGTAGCCGTAAGCGCTCGTGTGAAGCCGTTTCCGGGTGAGCCCCTGCACCATGCCACGGCGCGTGTGTTCACCGATCATCTGCGCATAAAGCTGCGCGCCGAGCGCGTTGATCAGAACTTTGAAAAAGTCCTGCTGACCTTCGGCGACAGAGTAAAGCTCGGCCTGCTGGAACTGGAACAGCTCGTAATGATTGAGCGCGTCCGCGATCTTGCGGGTGAGGCGGTCGACGGCTTCGATGACGATCGCATCGACCTGCCGCGCGTTGACCGCAGCGCACAGCGCCTGGAGACCTTCGCGGCGCGTGTTGCGTCCGGATTTCTCGTAATCCGTGAAACGATGGGTCACCACCCATCCGCGCTCCTTGGCAAACCGCTCCGCCATCGCGACCTGATCGTCGATCGAAGTCTGCTTCTGGAGACCCGAGCTGTAGCGGGCATAGATTGCGACACGTTTCGTCATTGTGCTGTCTCCTTCTGAGGCGCGGCGGGGCTGTTGGCGGGGATCGTATTCGCGAGATCCCGAACAACAGCGCGCGCCAGCAGCCGCGCAATCGCGTTGCAGGCTAGTGGCACTGTCGTCGCTTCATCGAGCGTATCGTTGGCGGCGGTAATGGGGGCGGATGGCATGGTAAGCTCCTTAGTATCGGTGTCCTACTAAGGAAGCTGGGTTCATCGGTCAGAGCGCGGAAACGCGACCACTAAAAAACTGAAATTTTCGCCTCAAGACGGACAACAAGAAACTCAAGTTCAATGTGAGCTCGCCGGAGCGTTCATCTCAGGATTGAGACCTGCTCAATACAGTGCGGGAAGCAGCTCTTCTTTGCGTTGAGCTAGATTGACCGCTTTGTACCTTGAGAGCCTATTGAGCCAATATTCATCGGCCTAGCTTACTCTCGCAGTTTGCCAAGCTCACTGGACGCGAACTAGCTGCGGTAAAGGTTCACTCTTATGTCGTTTGAGAAGAGACCGCCTTCGCTCCAAGAGGAAATGATGCCTCGCGCGTCAAGCCACCTGACCAATTCGAGATTCTCGCGGGTGTTTTTCAATCGCGGAATACCGTAACCAGTCTTAATTTCGGAATATGGTTTCGGTAGCTTGGCCAACACAACGCGCAACTCTTCGTTCGTTAACAGAGTATAGCATTTGTTCAGTAAAGAGATTTGCGTTGTTGTGGATTTTGAACCGTCTATCAAGGCCTGAACAATATCTGCATTAAGGTCGAACAAACTGACGTCTGCACCAGCGATGATAGGTCCAATGAGAGCTGATCGGTCAGGTCGGCTTGCGAGCGCAGTCAGGTCCATCATCTTGACAATTTCACCCTTGGAAGCTTGATCAATGCCAGTTTTCAGAAGCTGCTCCCGGAAATCATCATCAAGTGAAAATTCGGCTGAATCCGCGAGATATGCCTTTATGTTGTTAGCGACGAACTGCACCTGCAGATCGCCTTTCTCAGCAAGCGCGTCAAAAACTGCAGTAGTGAATACGAGCTTTTTTTCTTCTATCAATATCCGAATTTTGGATTGATCGATTTCCTCCGGAACAAACTCAAACTGTCGCGGCAACGCCCGAACGTACTCGGTGTATGCAGCATCAGACAGAGAGCCCGCGCGAACGAGAAAGAGACGCAGCTTTTTTGCTTCCGAGTCATCCGGTATAGGGTGTTTCAAGATAGCTGATTGCACGTCGTCACGGTCGAGATATTCGATCAGCCGCTCCGCTTCAAACCCCTTGCTCTCGAGGAACGAAAGACAATTCACCCAAGATGGCTCGATTGAATTTAGATGGAAAAATATGGCGTACAGGCTTTCTGGCACGCCGTCTAAGGAGGGAAGTTGAGTGAATTGCCGCTCAAGAAATTCACTCAGAACATCTTGGGAGATCGTCTCCCGGCGAACCACATCAAGAATAGCTGGTTCGTCCTCCATTGAGTTTTCTGGGAGCTCTAACACGATTTGGCGCATGTAGCTATCGAAGTCTCGCTCGACCCTATTCAGTAGGATCGGGTTTTTCAAAGAACGAATCGTTGTGAAGTTTTTCTCGTGCAACGGCCGCAGATCCGTTTCTCCTAAGAGCGAGCTGTATGCATAATCGAAGTTTTCAATGGTAAGCTCGAACAGACCTGCTTTCCACATTGTTTGTAAAGCATCCGAATGTTCTTCAATTGCTGCAAGATCTTTGACTTCAAAGTTGAGGGCCTGAAGGTGGTCAGCTTCCAGCTCAGGACTTCGTGAGAGAATCGCCTGCAGGTTTTCAGCTACAAAGTGAGGTAGACTTTCAAAATCGCTAGCGAGTCTCTCAAGTGAACTGACAGGTAGCCTCACAACAAGCTCCGCAACATGACTGAGATTATTGGGACTGGCGATAACAGCTGAGACGAAACCCTTCCAAGTTGCCGCGAGCCTGGCTAGCAGCGCTGTGACATGGCTACCGCTGGTATAGTAGGCATCGAAGAAGCCTTCACAGCCATCGAAATCCGAAGAGACTAATCCAATAAACCTCTGAACTTGTTCTGGGTAGCGACTCGGGTCACTCAACAGGCAGTCAACGAGATTCACGTTAAGGATATACGTTTGTCCAAAATCTTCGTCACGCATTGCCGCGATGACTTCTCTTGGGTTGTCGACAGGAAAATCCGGCTCAGGAGTGACAAACGCGCGTATCTGGATCAGGAATTTGTTGTCGTTTGGTGAAAGGCGACCGGAGTGGAACAGAGACGTATATTGATAGTAAGTATCGTCTAAATGCCCCTCCAAGATCAAAAACCGAGCAAGATCTCCGTTTTCCTTAAAGCCGTCGAAGAGGTGACCAATATCACTAGCGTTCAACCGCAAAAGTTCATTTAGCTTAGTTGTACGAAGAGATGCGATCTTCGACCTAAGCTCGTTGATCCTGTGTAAGCTATTGTTCTTGTAATCAGCTGCTTTTCTCTCGATCTCTCTTTTGCGCTGCTGATAGGACTTTCCGGGAGCAACGCTGTCTGGAACGCTAGAAATATCGAATTGAATATTTTGGTTGTGTTGATTGCGACCGCTGATGCGTGTTGCGTCGATCAATTGCTCTAAGGCACTATGCTCAGGAAGCTGCGAAAGTAGGACTGGCGTTTGCCCTTCCACCCGAATGCTGATGATGCTAGCTGGAAGCTTCTCGATAAAGGCCATAGCGTATATTTGACGCAATTCTTTTAGATCTAACGGGGTCTGACGATCTGCAGCGTTGATCTCTTTTTCGAGTTGGGCGATCTCTGCTTTGTAAGTCGCTTCTCCAGACCGAACCAGGTCTTCTTGGTGACGTAATATCTGAGCGAATTTACCTTCCCCGCGGTGTAATTGCTCAAAGTCTTTCGGGTGTACATTTTTATATATTATGACCGCTAATAGTTTGTTTGCGTCAAGCAAACTATCCTCGTCTGCTTCGAGGTTTGCAACATATATCGCATACTCATTGAATATGTTTTGTATTAACCGAAGATCGTTAAGATATCTTGACACCTCTCTGATGAACTGACGATTAAGACGGTTGTCGAGCGCTAGCCTTTTGCCTTGTTTCAAGACCATGTCAATGGAATTTGAAGAATTGATGATCGGAATAACTGGTATGATAAACTCAAAGAACTTTGTTCGATCCGTGTTTGCGAACATGTCATCGCGCAAGGCATAGAGAAACCTTATGGTGCGTTTCACACCTGCATTTTCGTTCACCAAACTGTTTATCTCACGCAGCGTAGTGAATATCTCTGAGTCGTTGAAACGATCCAAGTCTTCTATAATCACCAGATTATAGGAAGTTGATTGGAAGAAATAGATGATCTCATCCAAGTGACGGTTTAAAATAGATTCTTGATCTTCAGCAGCAGGACGTATCTCGATATCTTTCAGGGATAGGCTTTTGAGTGATACGCCAAAGCTAGCCACGTAGAAGTGATGAAAAGCTGTCCACAGAAAGACAGAAGCGATCGTGAAAATACTTAAGTTAACCCAGTTACCAAAAGCGAATGGATCGAAGAATGCGCCACTAAGGACGTCGTCTCGATAATGAAATACGTAAAAAATTGATGCTACGCCAAGCACCATGTATAGGGAGGTGAAAATTGACCAAAAACCAGGGGACTGAATCCTCTTGAAACGTGATAAAGGTAGCCTATTCGCGTCAGCGCCGTATAGCATCTGCTGAAGAATGCTTCTCTCTATTTCTTGACGGGTGACATCTTTGCTAACCGCACCTTCATCTGTAGTGAACGTGGCCAGAGATATGTGCAAAGCCTTAGGTCGGTGCTTGCTCAAGTAGGATTGGATAATACTGCTCTTCCCGGAGCCATAGGGCCCGGTAAGTGCGATGTTCTTGACCTTAGTGTCATTAATGGCGAATCCAATGGCTTCGGCGTAGACACCTGCTTCATCGGCCTCATCTGTTGGCGCAAGATTCACGAATTTTGACTGCGTTTCTGCGGACCGGCCTACCCGTTCCAAAAAAGCAGCTGAAACGCTTAGTCTCTCTGCAAACCAATGAACAAAAGCGATAAAGAATGTTCTCATCGATATGGAGTAACACATTCCGTGCACGAAGAAAATATAGCGCAAACGGGTGAGCTCTTACGCAGTTTATGGCGAGCGTCTGCATTCTCTTCACCGGCGGCAATTTGGGTTGTCAGCTCTAGCAAGGACCAAAGCCGACGTTTTCAATGGCGCAGTCCAAGGTTCGCAAAGGACCGATCGCGTCTTGTTCTAAGAGTAGTTACGCGCCAAGCATCGCGCAAACCAACAGCCTTGAACGCAGCGACGCTTGGATTGGAGGGAGTGTGGACGCGCCGGTTTCGGTTGAGTGTGGAGCATATGCGGAAAGGATTTGTTGGCGCGCCCAGGCGGGTTACCACCGCCATCTCTTCTACGCCGTTCGGCGTCATATCTTCATCATGCGGCTCGCTGGAAGCTGGTCGCGCGCTCGGCGCCGAGACCCAGAGAAACGCGATACGAGCCATTGATTGCGTCGCGCAGTCGACGCATCGCGCTGTCGAGTTCGCGTGCAAATCGTTCTTCGGGTTCAATCCGCGCAAGGTGGCGCAGAATCTTCGCACCCACCTCCCGAAAATCCTCAACTAAGACGTCGCCCTTGATCACGAGTCGCTCGCAATAATCCCGGTCGCGCTCTGCTCCCCGGAGAGCGTCAGCTGGCAGCGCATCGAGAGCGTCGATTGCCTCGCGCGCCATGGTGTTCACAGTGTCGATCAGGCTCGGTTTCTGAAACATCGGACATCCTTTTCAAACTGAACTGCGGGCGCTGCGGCCCTCATCGAGGGGCCGCAGCGGTTGCGGTTCAGCCGATCCCGTCAGGATCATTTCTCGCAAATTCGCGATCACGCATCGCAGCGCATCTCGCCGAGCGCATCGAGCGCCTTCTGCGCCCAATATGCTTGCCCCTCGAGCTGCGTGTGGATCTCTCTCAGATCTGTCGCGACGGCGCGCATCGCAAGATGCGGCGGGGCCTCTTCGACGGAGAAACGCGGTCCGAGCCGCATGTATCCGTCTTCGAGGTAGGCCCATTCGAGCGCGTCATCGAGCGCGATGAGAGCTCGCGTGATCAGCGTTCGGGTGCGGCCGTTTGCTTCCGTCAATCGTCCGATCAGCGAGATGTCTTCGAAACCGGTGAAGAGCAACCAATCGTCGAGAAGCGGCGCATTCTCGAGATCTTTCGGGGGCGGCGTCGCAGTCGCTCCGTGAACGACGTTTGCGAGCACACTACGCTCTTTGCGAAGCTCTTCGGGGGTGAGTTCAGACGGGTGTTTATCATGAGTCATATGTGATCTTTCGAAGAAAATTGGGGGTCAGGAGACGAAGCGGGGCTGCAAGATCCGTCCGCCTCGGTGAGAAGGCGGACGGACGCTACAGCCCCGATCGGCGGCGCGCCTTAAGGTTGGATGAGAGGTTTCGGGCGGTAGATTGCGACGCGCGCCCTCAGCCGTGATCGGACTTCACGCGGTGCGGCTGTGAGCAGCGTCTCGACCGCCTCGAATTGTTCGCGCTGCGCCGGACCCAGGCGCCCGATACGAGCATTGCGCTCGAACAGGTCGGACCCGGTCGCGATGAAGAGCCGATGCGATGCGCGGAACATGGTGGGACGATAAAGCCCACAGGCGGCCGCCTGGTCGTCATCGGCGATGACGATGTCATCTTCCCGCAGCAACCGGCCCTCCGGGCTGACACCGGGCGCGACGATGTTCATCGGTGCATCGCCGATCAGCCCGCGCGAGAGGAGCAAGCAAGGACGCGTGCCGGGCGGGATGTCGAACTCGCCATCACGTTTGCGGTCGGAGCCATAGGGGAAGCGCATCAGGAAGATATCGCCGGGCTTGAGTTGGCCGCCGGGAAGCAGCCGAAGGTATCGGTCGTGGAGCATGAGTGCCTCGTGTCGTTGAAAAGAAAAACGACGCGCGGAACCTCACCACAAACCCCGATACGCGGCCTCGGGGCTTGGCTTGATTGCGTGCGTCAAAGACGCTGCACGCAAGCAAGACATGCGCCGAGGCCTTCTCCCCTCCCACGACCCATTGATCGCTCGCCTGCGGGCAGATCGCGCGGATGCAGGGGAGAGCGTCGAGAGGGGTGACATCCCTCTCGACCCGCCGGAGGCGCCGGGAGAGTTCAGAGAGGGTGGCGAGCGCCTCTTCGATCCGTCGGAAGGACGCCGAGAGGGTCCGGGGAGAATGGCGAAGGTCTCCCCCGGTCCGCCGGATGGGCGCCTTTGGGTGCAGGGAAAGTGGCGAACGATCCCTGCCCTGGGGGTTTGGGGGATGTGGAGCTTCCCCCATGCGGCGCGCAGCGGCGCCGGGTCTGGGGCTGCGCCCCAGCGAACGCTCGGGACGCGCTATTGGCCGGAGGACGATTGCGCGGGCCGTCTAGTGAGTAGAGGGCCCTGCGCGCCGGTTAGGCAAAGGCCTGTGGAACGAGGGTGTGCTTGGGGCAGCTGCATTCCGGGGGGGGGCGGTTCAGTCGTTGGGGAGGAAAGACTGATGGTGAATGTCGTCTGCATCAGACCCCCTCAATCGGCTCTGAGCTGCCGCACAGCAGCTGACCTGACATTGCAGTGCAGCTTCCGCATTGCTTCCATTCGAGCGGCGCGCAGAATTTGTGCGTTGCAAGTTCGCAAACATCCCATGCATACTGAAATTGGAATTATCAGCTCACAATTCAGAGAAATCCCAGGTGTGGTTTCCCGCGAGGCTGACTGGGAAATATTTTGGAGGCGGGTCTAGTGTCACTTACATTTTCCGGAAAGCAGGGAAACTCCGCGGATTTCGAAACACTTATAGAGGCATTTGATGGCAACACACGCGTCGTTGTGGTCAGCTCACAAGAGGCGATTGACGATTACGGGTTGCCTGCGGTGCAGCAGAAAGCTTCTGAGAAATACGACAAAAAGCTCTTCGACGCGGCGGGGCGCATAAAAGTGTTCACGACTGATTTCTAGGAACGGCCTAAAGCTGCCATTCATGCTGCAAGCCACCGTTGCAATGCAGCTTACTTGAAGCGGACATTATATGCTATTCGGTAGCGACCGAGCAATTTAAGGTTCAGGCGATGACAAAGCTGCCAGTAAAGGCTCTCCCCGCCAACGATTCTGGCCGCTTGCTGGTTCGTCTCAACAAAGCGTACCGGGCCGGTATCCCGCGCTATGGCATTGCTAATCTGTCAAACGCCGAGAACGCCAAATCTGTTAAAGTTCTCGTCCTTGGGCATGACGACGGGTCTGCCATCTTCATGCCATATGACATCAGAGAAGCTCTCGGTGTAGACAAAGGTGGAAGTCTCAATTTTTCCATCACCAAGGTTAGATGGCCTGGAAAAATTGGCTGGCTTCTAAAAACGCCCGATCCAGCCGTTCACGTCCCTGCTTGGCTCGCACTGATGTCTGTTCTCTTGGGTGTCATAAGCATCACAATTGCCCTGTGCGAGTGACGACACGACACTGACGATCAGTTCCATTTCGGGCTCTTGCACCGCAGTCGCTCGAAGCGGTCGTTCATACTCAGCGTGGCATCCCCGTTCGCAGTAAGCGAAAATGCGTGTCTCTCTCGGCCCAAAACTCTCCCACGCTCACTGCGCTTAGGGCTTGAACGAGAAGCTGGCGACGGTGAATATCTCCTATCCGACCCGATAATTACGTGCTTGGAGTTAGCCTTTGACCCGTGGTGATCACGTCCCGCTCGACCGCACGTTCTCGCCGCTTCACGCGACAGAAAAAGATGCGAAGAACCACGAAATCATGGCTTTCGTCGGTGGACGTAAGCCGATCGACTGGGACACCGTGGAAAGCACCCGTCGTGCGGTCATCCTTGCCGGGGCGGGTATCGGCAAAACGCACGAGATGTGGATACGAGCGAAAGCGAAGCGTCAAGTGGGCGGTGCCGCATTTTTCATTCGCATCGAAGACATCATCGAAGACTTCGAACTGGCGTTCGAGGTCGGAGACGCCGATGAATTTGACGCCTGGCTGACGTCGTCGGATGAGGCGTGGTTCTACCTCGACTCCATCGATGAGGCGCGCCTCGATGACCCAAGGGCTTTCGAGAAAGCGATACGCCGCTTCGCCCGCCGCATAAAGTCTGCTCAACACCGCGCGCACGTCGTGATCTCGAGCCGTCCGTACGCCTGGCGTAGCCACACCGATTACCTGATGGTGAAGAAGCATCTGCCCTATGCGACGCCGAGGAGCGGGGTCGCGCAAACTGGCGAAGCTGACGAGCCTGCCAACGAGGGTCGCCATAAGGTGGAAGAGACGTCGACTGCCGATGATGGCTTGAGTGTCTTCGTTTTGAACGACCTCACGGGACCAGAAATGCGCGTCTTTGCTGAGGCGCGTGGCGTTGATAATGCTGACCGATTGGTCGACGACATACAGCGACGTAATCTAACCGCGGTTGCCGCGCGGCCTTTCGATCTCGAAGGTATAATCGAAAAGTGGAAGGAGGACGGCAAACTCGGGAGTCGTTTCGATTTTCTGAACTTTGGGATCAGTAAAAGGCTTTCGGAAAGCAATCCCACCCGAGACAGGCAACAGCCGCTCAATCGAGAAATGGCTCGAGCAGGCGCGAGAAGTCTGGCAGCGGCCGTAGTCCTATCTGGGAAATCTGGAATCAACGTCCCGGACGAGCACCCGCGGAAGGATGGAGTGGACGCGGTCGTTGTTCTCGGCGACTGGCATCCAAACGATGTTCACGCCCTGCTCGAGCGTGGGATCTTCGATGATGCCATCTACGGAAAGGTGCGTTTCCGACACCGTGAGGTGCGCGAATTTCTCGCGGCCGAATGGCTGGCAGAACATCTGAAAACGGGCAGCTCTCGTCGCGCGGTCGAGACTTTGATCTTTCGCGAGAAGTACGGCCACAAGTTCATCGCGCCGAGCCTGAGACCGCTGCTGCCGTGGTTGATCTTGCTCGATGACAACATCCGTCAGAAGGCAGTTTCGCTCAGCCCGGAAATCGTCGTGGAAGGGGGAGACGTGTCGCGTCTTCCCGTGGACGAAAGGAAGCGCCTGCTCCACGAAATCGTCGCAAGGATCGCCACGGATGCCGGTTCTCGGTCTGCGAACAACAATGACGCCATCGCGCGAATAGCCCTGCCCGACCTCTCCAATGACGTCCTGGAGCTCATCCAACGGCATCGAGAGAACGACTCCGCCTTGTTCTACTTGGGCAGATTGGTCTGGCAGGGCGAGATGACAGATTGCATAGGCCCTTTGGCGGAGATTGCCACCGACCTCATGCGTGGCCCGTACGCCAGGATTGCTGCGCTTAGAGCTGTCGCAACGGCTGGAACCAGTGGGGACTTTGATACTGTTTGGGATCGAATCGTCGCCAACTCTGGATTGATAGACCGCCGTCTGGCGGCGGAGATTTTTAGTAACGCAACGTCTAATCGTGCGTCCGTTGAACGGCTACTTGCTACGATAGAACGGTTGACGCCGTACGAACGTTTCCAGGTCACCGGATTGTCCGATGCACTGCATCGGTTCATTGACGGCTTCGAGATCGAGAATGCCGAAGGCCAGCGGGAGCTTGCGAGACTGGTTGAAGGCCTGAATAGCATGCTGGGTCGGGCACCTCATCTCCAAGGCGGCCGTGAACGGATATCCCAGAACCACTGTTGGCTTCTCAGCGCAGCAGTGCACGCTGTCGAGCGGCTTGTTGGCGTGCGGTCGATGCATGCTCTTGAAGGCAATTCGGTCGCCATACTGCACAAGCTCTCTGCTGCCCGCTTCTGGCACGATATCGATCTCAGCGAACACGCGACGAGGCTTCAGAAGGCCGTGCCGGAATGGCCTGAATTGAACGACACCATCTTCTGGTCAGCGATCGCCGAAGAGCGGGGGGACCGGGAAGCGACCGATGGTGCTCGTGTGACTGATCCGTTCAAGGCACTGTTTGATGATTGTTGTCGCTACGAAGGCGACGATTTCGAACGCGTATTGACATGGATCTCCGAGCGCGGAAACCAAGACGATAAGCTTGTTGCGGTCACTTTGGCCTATCGTCTGGTCAGAGAAACCAAGCAGCCTGACGAAGGTTTGGCCAAGCTTCGAGACAGGGTCAAAACTGCGCCCGTGCTAGCAGAACACCTTGAAGGTATGATCAGCTGGAAACCCTCTAGAAGGCAGCAGGCCATGGATGAGCGGCTCGAAAAGGCTCGACGCAAACGTCAGAGAAAGGACGCGGTGGCGAAAGAGAGGCGTCGCCGGTGGATCGAGGATCTAAAGGCCGACCCGTCCCTTGTTCGTCGTCCAGAAAGCGTCGAGCCGGGAGAAATGACGAACAATCAGTACCATCTGATGGAAGCGACCCAGAACGGCGACAGTTCCCGCTGGCGTGGTGACGACTGGCGCAGTCTCATCGGCACGTTCGGTGAAGAAGTTGCCTCAGAATACCGCGACGCCGCAATGAGACATTGGCGTCACTATTCACCAAAGGTGGCTTCCGAAGGGCTTGATACGAGCAGCGTTCCGAACACATTGATATTCGGGCTTGCCGGTCTAGAAATCGAAGCCGAGACAATCACCGATTTTCCTAGGCATCTGAGCGATGAGGAATTGCTGCTCGCCGTTCGTTATGTGCCATGGGAACTGAACGGATTTCCGACTTGGTCGGAGAAAGCGTTTCGTGATCGCCCTGAAACCGTCACCGGAATGATGCTCCAAGAACTTGGTTGGGACCTTAGACGCGACGAGGCGCCACGATCCTACATGCTTCATGAAATTGTATACCACGCGCCGTGGCTGCACGCGCATATCGCGGATTGGGTCATTGACTGGCTTGAGGCGAATACGGTGCGCGACACGGTTGTACTTCGCCAAGCAATCTACATCGCCAAGAGCACGGCCGATGGCGGTCGTCTTTCGGACCTCGCACGCAGCAAAGTTGAATTTCATTTGCCGGCATCCGAGAAAGCTAAATGGTACGCGCTCTGGGTTGATACTGAAGCAGCACCGGCGATCCCGCGGTTGGAAGCCTGGCTCGGCGCAATGCCCGCCGACGAGGCATCGACGGCGGCTCAGCATTTCATCATCGAACTCCTTGGCGATCGTCGCGGCCAGCACCTCAGCACCGGATTCGACAGCTATCGCAAGCCGGAACACCTCAAGCGACTTTATACCCTCATGCACCAGCACATTAGGGTGGCAGAGGATATCGAGCGGGCCGGCCGCGGCGTCTACTCTCCTGGGCTACGCGATGACGCCCAAGATGCTCGCAACAGCCTTTTCAACGTCCTCTGCGATATCCCGGGGAAGACAACCTACCTAGCGTTGCGGCAACTGGCTGAGGATCATCCTAATGAGGCCTCGCGCGACTGGATGCAACAATTGGCATATCAACGGGCCGAGAAAGACGGGGACGTCGACGACTGGACTGATGATCAAGTACGTCAGTTCAATGTAGACCAAACGTTGGTGCCGGATACTAACGCCCGGCTCTTCTCCCTGACCGTTAACCGGCTAATCGATATCCGCGCTTGGTTGGAGGATGGCGACGACAGCCCGTACCGGACATGGCAGCGCGCGGAGGCGGAAACGGAGGTGCGAAACCTCATCACCGGTCGCCTTAATGACTTGGCGAATGGGAAATACACGTGTGCCCAAGAAAATGAGATGCCAAACTCCCAACGGCCCGACATTTGGATGCAAGCGCCGGGCGTCACGCCCGTTCCGATTGAACTGAAGCTACTGGACAAGGGCTGGACGGGACCTGAACTGTGCGAGCGGCTTCGAAACCAACTCGCCGGAGACTATCTCCGCGCGGAGGCCGGTGGCCGAGGTATCATGCTTCTGACTTGGCAAGGGCGAGCGGCAGATCGCAAGTGGGAGATCGGCGGTTGCCGAGTTGACCTGAATGGTCTCGAGACCGCCTTGCAGAACTATTGGAATTTGGTCGCTGGTGACTGGCCGGACATTGAAGAGGTCACGGTCATCGTAGTCGACCTCACTCGCCGTGGCCCGCGGTCGGAAACCTGAGGTGCCACGGATAGCACGCAATAAGTTGCACTGACGACAAATGAAGGGTGCAGTCGGGGAGGAACAAAGTTGAAGGCATGCGACAGTCTCAATTGATTTAGCCTGCTTTGGGCCTTTCAACAGACTGCTTTTCACACCGCAGAGAACGACTGCGCTCCGCCCTTTGTGACCGAGTCTCCCCCGATCGCTTCGCCATCCCCGACACCCGCCTCGCAGGCACCTCCCGGGTAGATACCGGGGGAAATTCACAGCGATTTCCGCGCCAAATGACATGAACCCACCTCGATCTCACAAACACGGAGATCGACCATGTCATCAGCAACGAAAACCCACTACCCAATCGTCATGCGCATGCAAGGTATGCACCCCCGCAATCTTGCCGGTTACGAGAAGCACCGGATGCGCAGCGGGGGTGATAACGGCCATTGCGAACAAAGTCCCAAGAGCCCGAACAGGCGGCTACTCGGCTCGGAAACCTGGGCGCAGGATGCGTGGGACGAGATTCAAGACATGCGCCACGCGAACCATCTCCTCGAACTGGAGCAGCTGCGCCGCCGGCGTCGGAAGACGGAACTTAAGAATGCGCTTTTCCGTGGGCCGCGCGATCCCTGGCGCGCAACCCGGCACGGTCCGCTGCGCGAAATCATTCTGACGGTAAACAAAGAGTGGTTCGACAAAGATCTTACCGAGTTTCTCGGCGAGAGCGGCCCGACGCGAGAGATGCAATTCGAGATGCGAGCCAAGGAGTGGCTCTTGACCAATTTCGGCGACGACTGCGTTCATGCACGCGCCGATCTCGACGAAACAGCATATCATATCCACGCTGTGATCATTCCCCGCGCAGTGACAACCGATGGCCGGCGTATGCTGCAGCCAGCAGTCCATCCGCTGATCCGGAGCTACGAGAAGGCGCAAGATAGCGTCGGCGAATGGTTCGCGGAGATTGGGCTCCAGCGCGGCGAGCGTCGCAAGCAAGCCCTGCGGGAGGCCCTTAAACACAACAGGAAAGTCCGCGAAGCGCGCGCGAATGGGGCGGCCGATCCTGGAACCGAGATCGCGTTGCCAGAACATCGCGATCACGTCAGCCCACGGAAATGGCGCGAGAGCCAGGAGATTGAGCTGGCCACTCGCGACAAGGTGGTGAAGCAGGCCGAGGGAACCCTCGCTGCCGAAAAATCGGCGCTCGCAGATCAAGAGCGTACCGTCACGCAGCGGCAGCAAGAGGCTCAGTCCGTGCTTGATGTCGCGGCTGCGGTGGCTGAAGGCCGCGTGGATATTGGCTCCGACACGGACGAGACCGTGCGACAGGACGCTCAAGTCGATACGACATCGCCTGTGCGGCTCCTTTTCGGACGCGCGCTCGAGGTTCTCCGACAACGAGCACGCAAAGAAGCACGCGCCGAACTCGATGATGAGTTCACCCAGATTGAGGCGGCGGACGCAGCGCTTCTCGAGATCGCGACCACGCTTCCAGACAAAGCGCGCCAACGTCTCGCTCAGGCGCGCAGATCGCTTTCGTTGCCGCTGAATGCGCTTCGGCGACGCTTGTCGCGCGCCCGGTCCGACGACGTCGGTCGGGGCTCGGATGAGAAAACGTGAAAAGTTCGCGAATTCGATTTCCGCGCTCAGCGCGATGAACCCACCTCCTAAACAGCGGCCAAGAAGCCCCGCGATAGGCGCGGGGCAGGCGCTGCAAAGACCGCCACGAAAGGACTCGACTACATGGCACAGAAACACCGGCATCCTGTCATCGACTGGAACCGTATGACCGACCGCCAACGGCAAATGAAAGCCCGCGCGGAAAACCTCACTGCCCAGATCGCTCTTGATCAGCACCGCGAACATGACCGCGCGAATAAAGCGCTCTTCGCAAGCCTCGAGAGCGTCTTGGCCCAGCTGGCGGGTACGCCCAAAGCGGAAGAGTTCTTCCGCCTGTTCAGCGAAACCGCCACGCAGGCGAATGCCAAGCGGATCGCAAACCACCCCGACTGCCCGGACGTCGTGCGCGACGAGATCGCGCAGCGGATCGAAAAGACTGGCGCCACACGTGAAAACGAAGGCGTTGCAAGCGTTGCGCCCGGGAATTCGGGCAACGCCGACGAAGACTGATCGACCTTAGATCACGCAAAACGAACAGGAAAAGGGCGCGGTGCAATCCGCGCCCTTTCTCTTTGTCACGGGCTCCTCATTGGCTGGGCAGCGATCGGAACGTACCGGCGCAGTCCGGTACCATCAGCCAGTTAAGCACTGCAGAGGCACTCCGCTGACAACTATCGGTCGGGTTAGGCCCCCTGCCCTCTCTTGATCCGCGTGGCGCTGTGGCAGATTTGCCCGGTATTCCGATGCATGCCGTCAAACGCTTGATCAGCCGGGAATTTCGCCGCAGCTAGAGGGTAACACCCGCGTGAGCGAGACTTGAGAGATGACCGCCGACCCAAAGCCCCACCTGCCCGACCATCCCCAGCGCTATGCGCTCGTGAACGAATTGCACGCCCGCCCCTATCCGAAACTCGGCGTGCCGGGACATGCGGTCTATGTCGCCTTCAAGGAGCCGCGCGACGCCGCCAATCGCGACCGCAGCAAGGATCACGATCACCTCGTCGATCTTCTGACGCGCAACGGGGCGGCGCAGCCACAGGCGGGGATCACCCATTACGGCGGCAAGATCGGTCGCCATGAGGTGAAATGGGAGAGCCATACCGAATTCACCACCTATCTCGCGTTCGGCAAGGGCGTGTCGTCGCGCGCTTTCGACCCGGCGGAGACCGAGATATTCCCCGACAGCTGGATCGATGCGGCACCCGGCGGACGGATCGCCGCGGTGCAGATCCGCATCGAGGAGCTGCCCGAGAACCCCGACGACATCTCGCCGCTGCTGGAGCAATGGTTCGTCACCGAAAGCCTCGTCTGCACCTGGGTGCTCGACGGGGCGGCGGTGGTCGCGGGAGATTTCCGGATCGACCCGAACGGGCAGATGCGCTTTGCCGTCTTCGCGCGACCCGGCACCGGGCCCGGGCGGATCGGGCGCACGGTGCAGCGGCTTTGCGAGCTGGAAACCTATCGCGCGATGTCGATGCTGGGGCTGGCGCGGGCGCGCGACCTGTCGAAGCGGCTCAATGCGCTCGACCCGCGCCTGACCGAGATCGTGGACGGGATGGGCAATGACGCCAATTCCGCCGAAGAGACGCTGCACGACCTGCTGGAAATCTCCGCCGAGCTGGAGAGCCTCGCGGTGCAACATTCCTTCCGCTTCTCTGCGACCGGTGCCTATGAGGCGATCGTGCGCGAGCGGGTGGAGGCCCTGCGCGAAAGCCGCTTCGAGGGGCGACAGAAGCTCAGCGAATTCATGGCGCGGCGCTACGATCCGGCGGTGCGCACGGTCAAATCGGCCGAAACGCGGCTGCGCCAGATGGTGACGCGGGCGGCGCGCGCGGGCGAACTGCTACGCACGCGGGTCGATGTGGAACGCTCGGCGCAGAACCAGAAAGTGCTGGAAAGCATGGATCGCCGGTCGGACCTGCAACTGCGCCTGCAGCACACGGTCGAGGGGCTGTCGGTGGTCGCGATCAGCTATTACGCGATCTCGGTCGCGGGCTATCTCGCCTATCCGCTCTCGAAAAAGATCGGGCTGAGCAAAGAGCTGATGATGGCGGGGCTGACGCCGATCGTGATCCTCGCGGTCTGGCTGATGATCCGGCGCATCCGCAAGGGGATGGGCGGTCACTGATCGGCGATGAGGGGCTTTGCCTCGGCCCGCGCGGCTGACAGCGCCTCATCAGGTAGAAGTTCGATCATCAGCCCGCGCTTGCCGCCGTTCAGGATGATCCGGTCATAGCGAAGCGCGCTCTGCTCAAACGCCACCGGGCTTGCGCGTTTCTGGCCGAAGGGGCTGATGCCGCCGGTGCGAAACCCGGTCAGCTTCTCGGCCTTGGCGGGCTCCATCATCTTCGCGGATTTGCCCCCGAAGGCCGCGGCCACCTTCTTCATCGACAGTGTCGCGTCAGACGGGATCACCGCGCAGGCAGGCTTGCCATCCACCTCGACCATCAGGGTCTTGAGAACCCGCGAAGGCTCCACTCCGAGCGCACCGGCGGCATGGAGGCCGATCTTCTCCTGACCGGCCTCATAGGCATATTCGTGCAGTTCGAAGGCGAGCTTGGCGCGGGTCAGCGCCTGTGTCGCCGGGGTGGCATGACCCATCGGGCTCCTCAGAAATCGGCGGTGGCGGGATCCGGCCCGATGCGGCCTCCCGCGGCGTCGATATCCTTGATCTGCGCCATCTCATCCTCGGTCAACTCGAAATCGAACACGTCGATATTCTCGCGCATCCGCTCGTGATTGGAGGATTTCGGGATCGTCACGCAGCCCAGCTGGATCTGCCAGCGCAGCGTGACCTGCGCCGCCGACTTGCCATAGCGGGCCGCGATTTCGGTCAGGATCGGGTTCGAGAGCGCCTCGCCCTGCCCCAGCGGCGACCAGCATTCGGTGGTGATACCGAGTTTTTCATGCACCTCGCGCTGCGCGGCCTGCTGGAAGCGCGGATGCAGCTCGATCTGGTTAATCGCGGGCGCCTCACCAGTTTCTTCGATCAACCGCTCGAGGTGGTCGGGCAGGAAGTTCGACACACCGATCGCGCGGATGCGGCCCGCGTCGCGCAGCTCGATCAGCGCCTTCCATGTCTCGACATATTTGTCCTTGGCGGGCATCGGCCAGTGGATCAGGTAGAGGTCGAGATAGTCGAAGCCCAGTTTGCCCATCGTCTCGTCGAAGGCGCGCTTGGTCTCGTCATAGCCCTGCCGGTCGTTCCAGAGCTTCGAGGTCACGAAGATGTCTTCGCGCGCCACGCCGCTTTGCGCGATGCCGCGGCCCACGCCCGCCTCGTTGCCGTAAGCGGCGGCGGTGTCGATATGGCGATAGCCCGCGTCGAGGGCGTTTTCGATGATGGCGGGCGCATCGGCATCGTCCATTTTCCAGACGCCGAGGCCCAGCTGCGGAATCTTGATGCCGTCATTGAGGGTGAGGGTCGGAACGCTCATGGTCGATCTCCTGTCTGCCTGTTGGGTTGGACAACAGCTTAGGGCGGCGCGGCGTTCCGGAAAGGCGCTCACGGGGTAGTGAAAGGCGCCGGGGATTGGTCCGGGGCTGACACGCCCCGGACCACGCGCTCTTACTCCCCGCGCGGGAAGCGTTTGTTTTCTTCCAGCACGTTAAGGTCCATGTGATTGCGCATATAGGCCTCGGAGGCCTTCTTGAGCGGCTGATAATCCCACGGATACTGGCCGCCCTGGCTGAGCGCCTCGTAGACGACCCAGCGCCGCGCCTGACTGGCCCGGACGTCCTCGTCGAAACGATCCAGATCCCAGCGCTGAGCCGCCTCCGCCTTCAGCGCGGCATAGGCCTCGGCATGGGTGGGATCGTCTGCGAGGTTGGTCAACTCATGCGGATCGGCCTCGACGTCGAAGAGCTGATCGGGATCGAGATTGCACAGGTTCAGCTTGTAGCGCCCTTTGCGCAGGCTCACGAGCGGCGCGTAAGAGGCCTCGGCGGCATATTCCATCGCGACCGCCTCTTTGCGGGGCTCGCGCTTGGCCTGCGGCAGCAGGGTCTGCCCGTCGATCCAGGGCGCGATTTCGTCCATCGAGATGCCCGCCAGATCGCAGAGCGTCGGCGTGACGTCGATCGTCGAGACCGGATCGGAGACCAGCCCCGGCTCCAGCCCCGGTGCCGAGATCATCAGCGGCACGCGCGCCGAGCCCTCGTAGAAGCTCATCTTGAACCACAGCCCCCGCGCGCCCAGCATGTCGCCGTGATCGGAGACGAAGAGGATCGTCGCCTCTTGCCGGGTGTCTTCGAGCACCTGCAGCAGCTCGCCGATCTTGTCGTCGAGATAGGACAGGTTCGCGAAATAGGCGCGGCGCGAGCGGCGGATATCCTCGGTCGTGATGTTGAACTCGCGCCAATCGTTCGCGTCGAAAATCCGCTTCGAGTGGTTGTCCTGCTCCTCGTAGGGGATCGTGCCGACCTCGGGTTCGAGATGGTCGCAGTCCTCGTAGAGATCCCAGTATTTCTTGCGCGCGACGTAGGGGTCGTGGGGATGGGTAAAGCTGACGGTAAGCATCCACGGGCGCGCATCATTGCCCCGCGCCAGATCGTAGAGCTTCATCTTCGCCTCATGGGCGACGTTGTCGTCATATTCCATCTGGTTGGAAATCTCGGCCACCCCTGCCCCGGTCACCGAGCCCATGTTGTGATACCACCAGTCGATCCGCTCGCCGGGCTTGCGGTAATCCGGGGTCCAGCCGAAATCGGCGGGGTAGATATCGGTGGTCAGCCGCTCTTCGAACCCGTGAAGCTGATCGGGGCCCACGAAATGCATCTTGCCCGAGAGGCAAGTCTGGTAGCCCGCGCGGCGCAGGTGGTGGGCATAGGTGGGAATGTCAGAGCGGAACTCGGCCGCGTTGTCATAGACGCCCGTCGTCGAGGGAAGCTGGCCCGACATGAAGGCCGCTCGGCCCGGAGCGCAGAGGGGCGAGCCGGTATAGGCGTTCTCGAACCGCACCGAACGCTCGGCCAGCTTGCGAAGGTTGGGCGTGTGAAGCCACTCCGCCGGACCGTCGGGAAAGAGCGTCCCGTTGAGCTGGTCGACCATCAGGATCAGGATGTTCGGGCGCGGCTTGCTGTCTTCCTTGGGGGAGGTTTCGAGGTCAGGCATTGCAGCGCGCTCCTTTTATTGATCCACGGGTCAATAACCCTCTAGCGATCCGGAGCGGGGGAACGCAAGGGCAACCAGGTCGCACGGAAGTGGCTCTTGCCCGATCAGGCCGCCGCGATGATGCGGGCTTCGTGGCGTTTTAGGCTCGGCCGCGCGGCGAGATAGCTTTCGACTTCGCCGTCCAGTTCCGGGAAGAGCGCAAGCAATTCGGCCCGTTGCGCCTGATCCATATCGTTCATCGTCGCCTGCCCCGGCTGGAAGCTTTCGGTCCAGAGCCCGTCGGAGAAAACGATCTCGTGATTATCGAACATCACGTGGATATAGGTGACCGCCTCGGCCTCTTCGTCGATCTCGATCCCCGGCAACCCGACAAGATGGCGCGCGGCGGCCAGCACCTCCGGCTCGCCCGCGATCAGCTGCGCGCGCGGCCCGGTCAGCAGGATGCGGTGCTGCGGCGAGACGCGCATCTCGCGCTCGGGCTGGTTCGCGCCCAGCGCGCCCGGTGCGATCTTGATGGAGCGGAATTCCGGCTTCGCCAGCAGTTCCGCCGCGCTGAGCGCACGGGTGCCAATCCAGCGGATGACCTGAAAGCCGCTGTCGCGAGTCAGAATGCGATCGCCGACCTGCAGGCTTTCGACCGCGCGGGCGCCGCTATGCGTCGCGATCAAGGTGCCCGGCGTGAAGCAGGGGATGACCTTTTCGATATTCGAGAAGTTGACCGTGCCGACGA
Source organism: Thioclava electrotropha (assembly GCF_002085925.2). Classification (NCBI taxonomy): domain Bacteria; kingdom Pseudomonadati; phylum Pseudomonadota; class Alphaproteobacteria; order Rhodobacterales; family Paracoccaceae; genus Thioclava; species Thioclava sediminum. The sequence continues at coordinate 1,422,386 of NZ_CP053562.1, read as the reverse complement.
CCGCGCCATTGCCGTCATAGAAATCGATCGTGCCGTTTTCCGGGTTCGCCGCGTCACGATGCACGGCGACATTGTCCCAGCCCCAGTCGCTGAGGTCGATGATGTCGAAATCGTCGCCCGTCTCCGAGCCGTCGATCGTGTCGCCGGGGACGAGGTCGATGAACCTATCGGCATCCGCGCCACCGATAAGAAGGTCACCGCCGCCGCCCGAGAGCGTATCATTTCCCGCACCGCCATAGAGCTGATCACTGCCGGCGCCGCCTTGCAGAACGTCGTTCCCGTCGCCACCGAACAGCGTGTCATCGCCGGTGCCGCCAACGAGGCTGTCATTGCCTGCGTCGCCGTAAAGCGAGTCATTGCCCGATCCGCCCAGCACGGTGTCATTGCCGGTGCCACCGTAGAGGATGTCATCCGCACCCGCGCCGTCAATATAGTCGTCGCCACCGTTGCCGTAGAAGACGTTGGTGTAGCCATCCGTCGGGTCCGAGGAGGCGCCGTCGAAACCGATCAGCGTGTCGTTGCCCGCCGAGCCGTAGATCCCGTCGACGCCGCTGAGCGTATCGCCCGTCGCATCGCCGCCCGTGGCCGTGCCCGCGCCAAGGTTGATGTTCACCGCGCTCGCGGAATCGGAATAGTCGACATAATCCATCCCGGTTCCGCCCGAGAGGATATCGCCGCCCGCGCCGCCATGCAGCGTGTCATTGCCCGTGCCGCCTTCGAGCGTATCGGTCCCCGCCCCGCCATCGAGCGCGTCGTTGCCCGCACCGCCGATCAGCCGGTCATTCCCGAGACCGCCGATCAGAGTGTCGTTACCGATGCCACCATCGAGCCAGTCATTATCCGCGCCGCCATCGAGGGAATCGTTGCCATCGTTCCCGGTGAGCGTGTCGTTTCCGCTGCCACCGAGGAGCGTGTCATTGCCGGTGCCGCCGATCAGCGAGTCGTTGCCCGACCCGCCATCGATCGAATCGTCGCCCGTACCGCCATCGACCGTGTCATTGCCGAGCCCGGCCAGCACGGTGTCGTTGCCACCATAGGCGCGGATGTAGTCGTCATTGCCGCTGCTGCCCGCGAGCCCCGCATCGTTATTGTCCACGCGGTCGGAGCCATTCGCGATCGGCTCGACATAGTTCACGTCGATGCGGTCCGCCCCTTCGGTGCCGTCGACATAGCCATCGTCGAAGCCGGTGACGTAGCGATCCTGCGCAAGATTGGTGTTTTGATAGCTCACCGCTGAGCCGATGATCATCGACTGGATCGGTTTGGCCTCATAGGCCGCTGTGGTTGCATTATTCGACAGTTCCGGCGCGAGGAACACTTCGCCCGTCGTGGTCTGCACGAGGACCGATTGCACATTCGCCGTGGTGCCGTCGGTGTAGGTGATGGTCGTGTTGTAGACCACCAGACCGTCATAGGTGAAATCGCGAACGCCCTGACCGTCACCGATATCGGTGCGGATCGTGTCGTTGGACGTGTTGTTATTGGTGTCGAGAACACCACTCGAGCCGCCATTGTCGATCAGCGTTGCTTCGGTGATGTGGCTGAACAGCGGATCGGTGGAGGACCCAGCGGAGGCGTTCTGGAGAAGGTTGTAATTCTCCATGCTCGAATTTCCCTCTTGGGAATCCAAGTAGTAGATGTTGCCGTTCGCGTCCTCGGCGACGCCGAGATATATCCAGTTGAACGTCGTGGCCATGTCGCCGCTGCTTTACCTTGTTACCGTCGGACCGGCCCGCGAGGGACCGGTCTCCGACTTTCGAAGACTGTGCAAAAATATCGGGGCCTATGACGTGGCTGCTCGATTTTTATAGTTACTGATACTCTAACAAGGCCCTCATTTGGCGCGGGTTCGTGATCGTCTCACGGCGCAATTTGGGCGAAATGGGGGCTTTCCGGGCGAGGCGACACGCATAGGGAGAGTCGTGGCAACACGGCCACGAAGCCGCGGAAATTTCGGCGGAAAACTGGTAGGCCCGGCAGGACTTGAACCCGCAACCAAGGCGTTATGAGCGCCCTGCTCTAACCAATTGAGCTACAGGCCCACCATTGCGTATTCCTCTAGTCAGGCCGCACGCGCGCGTCAAGAAAGCGCGCACCCCCATCCCCTTCGACGTTGCGGGGCGCGTGCGGTTACGCTAGGGCTTCGGCCAAGAGTTTACTTGCCGGAGTGCGCCGCGATGACCGAGAAAAAACAGGGCCTCACCTATGCCGATGCGGGCGTCGATATCGACGCGGGCAATGCATTGGTGGACCGGATCAAACCCGCAGCCAAGCGCACGCAGCGCTCGGGCACGATGTCGGGTCTGGGCGGCTTCGGCGCGCTGTTCGATCTGAAGGCGGCGGGCTACAACGATCCGATCCTCGTCGGCGCGACCGATGGTGTGGGCACCAAGCTGCGCATAGCAATCGATACTGGCAATGTCGACACGATCGGCATCGACCTCGTGGCGATGTGCGTTAACGATCTGGTCTGCCAAGGTGCGGAGCCGCTGTTTTTCCTCGATTATTTCGCGACCGGCAAGCTCGAGCTCGATCAGGCCGCGCGCATCATCGAGGGCATCGCGGAAGGCTGCGCGCAATCGGGCTGCGCGCTGATCGGCGGCGAGACGGCGGAAATGCCGGGCATGTATTCCAAGGGCGATTTCGACCTCGCGGGCTTCGCGGTCGGCGCGATGGAGCGGGGCACCGACCTGCCCGCAGGCGTGGCCGAGGGTGACGTGCTTCTGGGCCTCGGCTCGAACGGCGTGCATTCCAACGGCTATTCCTTCGTGCGCAAGGTGGTCGAGATGTCCGGCCTCGGCTGGGACGCGGACTGCCCCTTCGGTGAGGGCTCGCTTGGCGAGGCGCTGCTGGCGCCCACCCGGCTTTACGTCAAACAATGCCTGGCCGCGGTGCGCGCAGGCGGCGTTCACGCGCTGGCCCATATCACCGGCGGCGGCCTGACCGAGAACCTGCCCCGCGTTCTGCCCGAGGGCTTGGGCGCGACGATCGACCTCGACGCGTGGGAACTGCCCGGCGTGTTCCGCTGGCTGGCCGAGACCGCTTCGATGGAAGAGCGCGAACTGCTGAAAACCTTCAATTGCGGCATCGGCATGATCGTCGTCGTCGCGGCGGACAAGGCCGACGAGGTCGCCACCCTGCTCGCAGGCGAAGGCGAGAGCGTTACCCGCATCGGCACCGTCACGTCCAATGAGGGCATCGCCTACGAGGGCGCGCTGCTGTGATCCGTGTCGCGATCCTGATCTCGGGCGGCGGCTCGAACATGGTCCGACTGGTCGAGAGCATGGCAGAGGACCACCCTGCCCGCCCGGTGCTGGTCGCATCGAACGACGCGCGGGCGTCGGGGCTGGAGAAGGCCGCGCGGATGGGCGTGCCGACCGCCGCCATCGACCACCGCCCCTATGGCAAGGATCGTGCCGCCTTCGAGGCCGAACTGCTGAAACCGATCCTCGCCGCGAAACCCGATGTGCTCTGCCTCGCGGGCTTCATGCGGGTGCTGACGCCGGACTTCGTGGCGCAGTTCGAGGGCCGGATGCTCAACATCCACCCCTCGCTTTTGCCGAAATATCCCGGGCTGCACACCCATAAGCGCGCGATCGAGGCGGGCGATGCGGTGGCGGGCTGCACCGTGCATGAGGTGACGCCGGTGCTCGATGACGGGCCGATCCTCGGTCAGGCGCGCGTTCCGATCGAGCCGGGCGACACGCCCGACGATCTGGCCGCTCGCGTGCTGGTGCAGGAACATCGCCTCTATCCGGCGGTGCTGCGCCGGTTCGCCGAGGGCGACCGCACGCCGGTCTTTCTGTAAGCGCCCATTTGTAAGCACGCTCATGCCGAAATGCGCTGCCCCCGCTTGCGAGCGGCCGTCGCTTCGCGCATGACTGACGCATGGACACGACCCCGGATACGGCCCCGCGCGGGCGCATGATCGCCCCCGACCTGATCCGGGCCGTGGCGCTGATCGGCATGGCGATCTTCCACCTGACCTACGATCTCGAGAATTTCGGCTTTGTGCCGCGTGGCACGGTGTTTCACCCCGCCTTCCTCGATTTCGCCCGCGTGGTCGCCAGCACCTTCATCTTCATGGCCGGCGCCAGCCTCGTGCTCGCCCATCGCCATGGCTTCCGTGCCGCCCCGTTCTGGAAGCGGATCGGCAAGGTGGTGGTCGCGGCGGCGCTGGTGAGTGCGGCGACCTATGTGATGATGCCGGAATACTTCATCTATTTCGGCATCCTGCATTCCATCGCCGTCAGTTCGCTGATCGGTGCCGCACTTCTGTTCCTGCCGTGGATCTTGCTGGCGGCACTTGGCGTGATCGCGGTCTGGGTGCATCTGAACTATGCGTTCGAGCTGTTCAATCAGCCGTGGCTGTGGTGGCTGGGGCTGTCGACGAAGTGGCGCCCCTCGATGGATTTCGAGCCGGTCTTCCCGTGGATCGGACCGTTCCTGATCGGCATGGGCGCGGCGAAACTGCTCGACCGGCTGGGCTATTGGAAACGGGCCGCGCGCTACCAGCCCGATCAGACGCGCGGGGTGATGAAAGTCGCGCTGTTCGCAGGCCGTCACACCCTCCCGATCTACCTGATCCACCAGCCCATCCTCTATGGGCTGACCTGGGCCGCGTTCCTCCTGCAGCACTGAAACTGGCGCTTCTGCCACGCAAACCGGGCCGCAACACGCGCCACCCTTCCCTTTTGCCCCATGAAGGTCTAGGGAATTTGCACCTGCGCGGGATGAGCCCGCACCGAATTGAAAGCGCGATATGCAGACCATCACCACGACCGAGGCCCTCGCGGCCTTCTGCGAAAAGGCCAAGCAAGAGCCCTACGTCACCGTCGACACCGAATTCCTGCGCGAGCGGACCTACTGGTCCAAGCTGTGCCTCGTGCAGATGGCGCTCCCCAATCATGGCGAGACCGAAGGCGAGGCCGTTCTGGTCGACCCGCTGTCCGACGATCTCTCGCTCGAGCCGCTCTACGATCTTTACCGCCACAAGGAGACCGTGAAGGTCTTCCACGCCGCGCGGCAGGATCTGGAGATTTTCTACACCGACGCGCAGGTCTTCCCCGATCCGCTGTTCGATACGCAGATCGCCGCGATGGTCTGCGGCTTCGGCGAGCAGGTGGGCTACGAGACGCTGGTGCGCAAGATCGCCAAGCAGTCGCTCGACAAGTCCTCGCGCTTCACCGACTGGTCGCGCCGTCCGCTGACCGAGGCGCAGAAGAAATACGCCATCGCCGATGTGACCCATCTGCGCGTGATCTACGAATTCCTAGACGAACAGCTGAAGAAAACCGGCCGCGACGCCTGGGTCGAAGAGGAAGAGGCGGTTCTGCTGAACCCCGAGACCTATATCAACCGCCCCGAAGAGGCGTGGAAGCGCGTGAAGACGCGGACCAATTCGGGCCGCTTCCTCGCCATCGTGCGCGAGCTGGCGCAGTTCCGTGAGGGGTACGCCCAGAACCGCAACATCCCGCGGAGCCGTATCTTCAAGGATGACGCGCTGCTGGAGCTGGCCTCGACCAAGCCCTCTTCTATCGAAGAGCTGGGCAAGTCGCGACTGCTGCTGCGCGAAGCCCGCAAGGGCGAGATCGCCGAGGGCATTCTGACGGCGGTGCGTGAAGGGCTGGAGATGCCCAACGAGAAGCTGCCCCGCCCCGACAATCAGGCCCAGCAATTGCAGGTCGACACCGCGCTCGGCGATCTGCTGCGGGTGCTTCTGAAGGCGAAATCGCAGCAGGCAGGCGTCGCCGCGAAGCTGATCGCGACGTCCTCCGATCTGGATCGCATCGCCGCTGGCAAGCGCGACGTCGCCGCCCTGCAGGGCTGGCGTGCGGAAGTCTTCGGCAGTGACGCGCTGCGTCTGGCCAAGGGCGAAGTGGCGCTGACCGCCGATAGCGGCGCGGTGAAGCTGATCGACGTGTGAGGTCACCGGAGGGCTGCGCCTGACCGCCGGGTGGGCGCACCCTTCTTTGGTGGTCTTCGCTTTATCCCTGAAAGTTTCGGACGCGTTCAGTGCGCGCGCTGACACCCCACAAGCGCCCGCCCGAGGGGGCGGTCGGGCGCTGCCCGGGCCGCTGTCGCGGCTGATCCGGGCAAGATGACAAGAAAAAGGCCCGGGTCGCCCCGAGCCTCACCTATTCAGATCAAGCCAAGCTCAACGCGCGACGGACCGCGCGTTGGAGACGCCCTGCACCACGATTTTGCGCACGCCCTGCAGCTTGTAAGTGCTCAGGAACGCAGCCGCCGAGACCTCGCGCGACTGCGGGGTCATCACACGGCGCGCATCGGGGCTTTCAGCGGGCGGCGGCGAGACCATGAAGACATAGGTCACCGTGCCGTTCTCATCCGGCGCACCGCCATTCAGCGGGACCAGATCGGTATCCCAATAGCCCTGCGTCGGCGGCAGGCCCATCGCGGTGATGATCGCACCCGAGGGGATCTTCTCGACCGAGAGCGAGGAAACCTGCGACACCTGCTGCTGGTTCGGCTTGCCGACCTTCACGGGGTAGCCGCCGCGCGGCGCGAGTGTTTCCACCGGTGCAGCCGTGTCGCGCCCGAACCAGTTGAACGGGTTGAGCTTGCTGTCACGGATTGTGCCGCAGCCTGCGGTGGTGAGCGTCAGGGCAAGTGCCGCGATCAGGGCTTTGTTCATGATGGCTCCGATACTGTCCCGGGTCTGGACCCGGATTTGTGGTAGCCCATTGTAGCGCTTTTGAAAAGCCGCGTCTGGACCCTCGGGCGCGAACCCGTTACCCAATAGGCAATTCCCTGTCCGTAGGAGCGAGTAACCATGGCGCGCGAAGCCTTTGAAGAGATTGCCGAGACCTTCGAATTTCTCGACGATTGGGAGGACCGCTACCGTCACGTGATCGAGTTGGGCCGCGAATTGCCGCCCCTGGACGATGCGGTGAAAGTGCCCGCGACCAAGGTGGAGGGCTGTGCGAGCCAGGTCTGGCTCCTGCCCCGGATCGAGGGCGAGGGCCCGCAGGCGACATTCGATTTTCAGGGCGAGAGCGACGCGATGATCGTGCAGGGCCTGATCGCGATCCTGCATGCGCTCTATTCCGGGCTGACGGCCGAGGATGTACTGAAGGTCGACGCCCCCGCCGAGCTGGGCCGTCTGGGCCTGAACGACCACCTCTCGGCGCAGCGTTCGAACGGGTTGCGCGCGATGGTGGAGCGGATTCGCAAGCTGGCCGGTGAAGCCGTGGGGGCGTAAGGCCCTAGATTTTCCACCTAGCGACAGAGGGACGCGCCCGAGCCTCGGGTGGGCGCGTTGCAACGAATGTGGCTGGGCAGTTTATCTCGTAAGCCCGCACTACCTCCATACCCGCGCCGACATCGCCAATGCGCCCTCCCGGGGGGAGGGTCGGGCGCGGCCCGGGGCTGGTCGCCCCGAGCCAGTCATCCCAAACGAAAACGGCCGGTCCATCGACCGGCCGTTTCCAATTTCCTCGCCCTGCCGATCAGTCGATCAGCGGCAGCAGCTGGTTCACCGAGTCCTTGGCGTCGCCATAGAACATCCGGGTGTTCTCTTTGTAGAAGAGCGGGTTCTCGATGCCCGAATAACCGGTGCCCTGACCGCGCTTCGAGACGAAGACCTGCTTGGCCCTCCACACTTCCAGAACCGGCATGCCAGCGATCGGCGAGTTCGGATCTTCCTGTGCGGCGGGGTTCACGATGTCGTTCGAGCCGATGACGATCACCACGTCGGTATCGGGGAAGTCCTCGTTGATCTCGTCCATTTCCAGAACGATATCGTAAGGCACTTTCGCCTCGGCCAGCAGCACGTTCATGTGGCCCGGCAGACGGCCCGCGACCGGGTGGATCGCGAAACGGACTTCCTTGCCTTGGCTGCGCAGCTTGCGGGTCAGTTCCGACACCGCTTGCTGAGCCTGCGCCACCGCCATGCCGTAGCCCGGCACGATGATCACGCTATCGGCGTCGCGCAGCGCGGAGGCCACGCCGTCGGCGTCGATCGCGATCTGCTCGCCCTCGACTTCCATCGCGGGACCGGAGGTGCCGCCGAAGCCGCCGAGGATGACGCTGATGAACGAGCGGTTCATCGCCTTACACATGATGTAGGACAGGATCGCACCCGAGGAGCCGACCAGCGCGCCGACGACGATCAGAAGATCGTTGCCCAGCGAGAAGCCGATCGCCGCCGCGGCCCAGCCCGAATAGGAGTTCAGCATCGACACCACGACCGGCATATCGGCGCCGCCGATACCCATGATCAGGTGGTAACCGATGAAGAAGGCCAGAAGCGTCATCGCGATCAGCGCCCAAGCGCCTGCCCCGTTCAGGAAGGCGATCAGCAGGATCACCGAGAGGATCGCGGCTGTTGCGTTGAGGATGTGCCCGCCCGGCAGCTTGGTCGCCTTCGAGGTCACCTTGCCGGCGAGCTTGCCGAAGGCCACGACCGAGCCGGTGAAGGTCACGGCCCCGATGAAGACGCCAAGGAACAGCTCGACGCGCAGGATCGACAGCTCGACCGGCGTCTTATGCGCGATCAGAGCGGCAAAGCCCTTCAGCGCGTGCTGTTCTTCCATGCCCATCGCGCCGACGCGCGCCATCTCGATATAGGCGTTGTAGCCCACGAAGACGGCGGCGAGACCGACCAGCGAGTGCATCGCCGCCACAAGCTGCGGCATTTCCGTCATCTGCACCCGGTTCGCGACGAACCAGCCGATGATGCCACCGGCCGCGATCAGGATGACCGAGAGAAGCCAGAGGCCCGAACCGGGGCCGATCAGCGTCGCCAGAACCGCGAGGCCCATGCCGACGATGCCATACCACACGGCCCGTTTCGCGCTTTCCTGCCCCGAAAGGCCGCCCAGCGAGAGGATGAAGAGAACTGCCGCGACGACATAGGCGGCGGTCGAGAATCCGTTTTCCATTACGCTCTCCCCCTCTTACGACTTCTGGAACATGGCGAGCATGCGCCGGGTGACCATGAAGCCACCGAAGATGTTGATCCCGGCCATGAACACCGACATCGCAGCGAGCAGGATCACGAGCCACGAGCCCGATCCGATCTGCAACAGCGCGCCGAGGATGATGATCGACGAGATCGCGTTGGTCACAGCCATCAGCGGCGTGTGCAGCGAGTGCGAAACGTTCCAGATCACCTGGAAGCCCACGAAACAGCTGAGCACGAAGACGATGAAGTGCTGCATGAAGCTGGCCGGTGCGACGAGGCCCACGCCCAGAAGCACGATCGCGCCCACGGCGAGCAGCGTCACCTGATTGCGGGTCTGCTTCTTGAACTCGGCCACCTCGGCGGCGCGCTTCTCTTCCGGCGTCAGCTCCTTGGCCTTTTCCTTCGGCTTCTGCGCCGCGATCGCGGCCACCTTGGGTTTCGGCGGCGGGAAGGTGATCTCGCCCTGATAGGCCACGGTCGCGCCGCGGATCACGTCGTCTTCCATGTCATGGACGACGACACCGTCCTTCTCGGGCGTCAGGTCCGTCATCATGTGACGGATGTTGGTCGAGTAGAGCGCGGAGCTCTGCGTCGCCATGCGGCTCGGGAAATCGGTGTAGCCGACGATGGTCACGCCATTGTCGCTCACGATCTTCTGGTCCGGCACGGTCAGTTCGCAGTTGCCGCCGCGCTCGGCGGCGAGGTCCACGATCACGGAGCCCGGCTTCATTGCCTCGACCATGTCCTTGGTCCACAGCACCGGGGCGTCACGGCCCGGGATCAGAGCGGTGGTGATGACGATGTCGATATCGGGCGCCAGTTCGCGGAATTTGGCAAGCTGGGCTTCACGGAACTCCGGCGAGGACGGCGCAGCATAGCCACCCGTCTCCGCGCCGTCTTTCGCGGCCTCCTCAAAGTCGAGATAGACGAACTCGGCGCCCATCGACTCGATCTGTTCGGCCACTTCGGGACGCACGTCGAACGCGTAGGTGATCGCACCCAGCGAGGTCGAGGCGCCGATCGCGGCGAGACCCGCGACGCCTGCGCCCACCACGAGCACTTTCGCCGGCGGAACCTTACCTGCCGCCGTCACCTGACCGGTGAAGAAACGGCCAAAGTTGTTGCCTGCCTCGAGCACCGCACGGTAGCCCGCGATATTGGCCATGGACGACAGCGCATCCATCTTCTGCGCGCGCGAAATCCGCGGGACCATGTCCATCGCGATCACGTTCGCACCGGTCTTCTCCGCGGCTTTCAGAAGCTCTTCGTTCTGGGCCGGGTAGAAGAACGAGATCAGGGTCTGGCCGGGCTTGAGGCGCTTGACCTCTGTATCGTTCGGCGGCCGAACCTTGATGACGAAATCCACCTCTTTGAACAGCGCGGCGGCGGTCTTGATGACGGTCACGTTCGCGGCCTCATAGGCCTCGTCTGTGAAGCCGGCCCGGACGCCTGCTCCGGTCTCGATGAAGCACTCATGGCCCAGCTTTTGCAGCTGCAAAGCCGAGTCGGGCGTCATGGCGACCCGCGCCTCGCCCTCGAAAATCTCCTTTGGAGCTCCGATTTTCACTCTAACTCCCCCTTGGATAGCGGTGCGTTTAGCCGATGGCCTGCGCACCCGGAATCTTGCGTCGTACTCCTTAGCATCGCGCAATAATGTTTCACAAGCACCGATGGGCCGTAAAACCTTGTTAATCGGTCACGGCGCGCCTCACCGGTTCGTGTATACCATTGAATACCGAACTTTGGGGCTTTTTTTCTTTTTATATCCGAGCCTTACCGGCACTTTCTTACGCTGCGACCCGATTGCACCGTCATCAGCTTTTTTGACGGGCGCAGCACTTTGCCGCGGCTCGATCAGAGCCAGCGGCGGGTCCGGGCGCGGTAGGCGGCGAAAGCCTCGCCGAAATGCGCGGCGATCCTAGCTTCCTCGCCGAGAATGTAGCGCCGCGTGATGAACCACATAAAGACCGGCACCAGCAGCAGCCCCAAAGGCGCGTGCCAGATCAGCGCCAGCCCCGCCAGCACCAGCGCATCGCCGAGATAGATCGGGTTGCGCGACAGCGCGAAGACGCCGGAGGTCACGAGGTCCGACGGGTCACGGCGCGGGATGAAGGTGGTGCGGTGAAGCAGCATCTGCCACACCGCGGCCAGCATGAGTGCGAGCCCAAGCGCGATCGCGATCATCCCGAGCGCGCGATCATAGCGAAACGGCATCGGCACGATCTGCCCCAGCGCCCAGACCAGCGCCGCGAAGAGCACCAGCCAGAGCGGCGGAATGTCGATCTCGCGCAGAGGGTTCATCGCGCTGCTTACAGTTTGTAGACGGTGAGTTCAGGCAGATCGGTCAGCGGCACCTCGAGCAGGCGCAGCGCCGGCAGCGACACTTCCGAGCCCGAGCCAGCCGCCTTGCCCGACGGGATCAGCGTGACCTTCGCGGATTTGCCGGTTTTCGGGTCTTCGATCCGACCGGGGGCTTCGCTTTTGACCAGCCCGGTCTTTACCCAGAAGCCCGGATCGGCCGGATCGCCAAGGCTCGCGATGGTGGTGCCAAGCTTGGTCTCGCCGCCCACGGGTTTCTTCGCCGCCTCCGCGCGCTGCTCCGCGGTGGTGGTATCAAGGGAATCGGCGGTTTTCGCACTCGGCTTCGGGATCGGCGCTGCGACCGGAGCGGCGGCGTCGGGGGCTGCCGTGGTCGCCGGGCCCGCGGCGTTTGGGCCGTTGAGTCCCAGCGTGGCGCAGCCCGCCATCGGCATCATCAGCGTGAGCGCCAAGATCGGGCGGGAGAGGGGTTTGCGCATTCGAAATCTCCTTAAAATTTCGTCGAGCCTATGCGCAGTCCGAGGCGACTGCCACCCCCCGCTCTGCGCCCTGCCCGCACGTGATCCACGCGACGACCCTTGCCGCCCCGCCCGCCGCGCCTTACTTTCCGAACCATGGATAACACGCCCCTCATCGACCCCTTCGCCCGCCCTATCGACTACTTGCGGGTGTCGGTCACCGATCGCTGCGATTTTCGCTGCACCTATTGCATGGCCGAGCACATGCAGTTCCTGCCGAAAAAGGAACTGCTGACGCTCGAAGAATTGGACCGGCTCTGCTCGACCTTCATCCCGCCTTGGCGTGAAGAAGCTGCGGATCACCGGGGGCGAGCCGCTGGTGCGGCGCGATATCATGACCTTCTTCCGCTCGATCTCGCGGCATCTGGAGACCGGCGATCTGCGCGAGTTGACGCTGACCACCAATGGCTCGCAGCTTGCGAAATTCGCCGATGATCTCGCGGCACTGGGCATGAAGCGGATCAACGTCTCGCTCGACACGCTCGATGCCGACAAATTCGCGAAGATCACGCGCTGGGGGCGGCTCGAACAGGTGCTCAAAGGTCTCGAGGCCGCGAAACGCGCGGGCCTCAAGGTCAAGATCAACACCGTCGCGCTGAAGGGCTTCAACGAAGACGAGCTGTTCACCCTCATCGACTGGTGCGCGGCGGAAGGCTTCGACCTGACCTTCATCGAAGTGATGCCGATGGGCGAGATGGGCGACGATCTGCGGCTCGATCAATACTGGCCGCTCTCGGATGTGCGCAAGGCAATGGCCGAGCGGTTTACCCTGACCGATCTGGCGGAATCGACCGGGGGCCCGGCGCGCTACGTGCGCCTTGAGGAAAGCGGTCAGAAGGTCGGCTTCATCACGCCGCTCACGCATAATTTCTGCGAGAACTGCAACCGTGTGCGGGTGACCTGCACGGGCGAGCTGTTCATGTGCCTCGGCCAGGAGGACAACGCCGATCTGCGCGCGCCCCTGCGGGCCAGCGAGGACGATGCAGCCCTGGAAGCCGCGATCCGCGAGGCGATCTCGCGCAAGCCTAAAGGCCATGATTTCGACTATTCGCGCCAGACCGTCTCGGGCCAGATGTCGCGCCACATGAGCCATACCGGCGGCTGAGCCTCACCAAACCTGCGTCGGCTACGCGCGTGGCGCAGGTCTCGGGCAACTCACGGGAATTTGGTGGCGCTGCCCACCTCCGGGGTGACTCAAATCAATGCGCAGGGCCAGACCGTCTGGCAGGCTCCCGACAAAGAAAGGGAGCCAAACCAATGTATTCCAACATTCTCGTGCCCGTCGCCTTCGACGAAGATCACAACCCCGATGCCGCGCTCAATGTCGCGCGGGCGCTGGCAGGCGACGGGGCGCGCATCACCTTGCTGCATGTGATGGAAGACGTCCCCGCCTATGCGATCAACTACATGCCCGAGGGCTATGCGGAGGAATTGCGCGAGACGCTGGAGCATGACCTCGCCACGCGCGCGGCGGAGTTCGACGCGGGCGCCTGGGCGATCGTCGAAGGTCAGCCCGGCCATGAAATTCTCGACTACGCGGAAAATATCGGGGCCGATTGCATCGTGATCGCGTCGCACCGTCCGGGATTTGGCGATTACCTGATCGGCTCGACCGCCTCGCGCGTCGTGCGCCATGCGAAATGCGCGGTCATGGTCATGCGCTGAGACCAGCGCGGGCTATGGTGATGCGCTGAGGCTCACTCGGCAGGCAGACGCGCCTCGATCATGCCGACGAACCAGCTTGCACCCGCAGGCAGGATCGCGTCGTTGAAATCGTATTCCGCGTGATGGAGCGGCGCGCTGGGGCCGTTGCCGATGAAGCCATAGGCCCCGGGGCGCACCTCCAACATATAGGCGAAATCCTCCGCCCCCATCATCGGATCGACGTTGCGATCGCAAGTGCCTGCCACGGCCTCGGCCACCTGCGCTGCGACCTCGGCCGCCGCCGCATCGTTGCGGGTGACGGGATAGCCGCGCCGGTAGTCGACCTCTGCCGTCGCCTCATGGGTCGCAGCCACGCCCTGCGCAATCTCGCGCAGTCGGCGCTCGGCCAAATCGCGGGTCGCGGCGCTCATCGTGCGCACCGTCCCACCAAGGCTCACCGAATTGCCAATCACGTTGAGCGCTTTCGAGTCGGTCTCCAGCGTCGTGACCGACAGCACGATCTCCTCCAGCGGATCGGTCGCGCGGGACACGATGCTTTGTAGCGCGAGGATCAGGTGGGCGGAGATCGGCACCGGGTCGATCACTTCCTGAGGTTTCGCGGCATGGCCGCCCTTGCCGGTCACCACAATGTCGAAGAAATCCGCCGCCGCCATCATCGCGTCAGGCCGGATGCCGAAGCTGCCCGGTTCCATCCCCGGCATGTTGTGCAGCGCGTAGACCTCCTCGATGCCGAAGCGCTCCATCAGACCGTCCTCGATCATCGCCTTGGCCCCGGCCCCGCCCTCTTCGGCGGGCTGGAAGATCACCACGGCACGGCCCGCGAAAGCGCGCGTCTCGCAGAGGTATTTCGCCGCTGCGAGCAGGGTCGACGTGTGCCCGTCATGGCCGCAGGCATGCATCTTGCCCTCGACCTCGGAGGCATGTTCAGCGCCGGTTTTCTCGCGGATCGGCAGCGCATCCATATCCGCGCGCAGCCCGACACAGCGCAGCCCACCCTGGCGCGAGCCCTGCCCCTCGATCACGCCGACGACGCCCGTGCGCCCGATCCCCTCGACCACCTCATCGCAGCCGAATTCGCGCAGCAGCTCGGCCACGCGCGCGGAGGTCCGCGGCAGATCGTAGAGCAGTTCGGGATTGCGGTGAAAATCGTGCCGCCATGCGGTGGCTTCCGCGTGCATTTCGGCAAAACGGTTCTTGATCGGCATGCTCGCTCCTTGGTTGCGCGCACCCTGCCTCGCCTTGCCGGCGGGTGCAAGCCGCGCTCAGCGGAAGGCCATCGGCAAGGAGAAGCTGTAGCTGGGTTTGCCCAAGCCTTGCGGCGCTGCGGGGAAACGGCCTGCCCGGCGCACGGCGTCGAGCGCCGCCCGGTCGAGCGCCGCATCGCCCGAGCTTTGTGCAACCGACGCGCCGAGGAGCCGCCCGTCGCGCGCGATATTCAGCGCCACCACCACGCGGCCCGCGCCTGCCCCGGAGGGCGTTTGCTTGGCGCGTTCGATCCGGGCGCGGATTTCTCCGCCCCACGATCCCATCAGGGACCGGATCTGTCCCGCCGAGAGCGTCGCCGCCGGGGCCGCGCGCCGGTCGCCCGCCGCCCCTGTGTCGCCCTGCCCCTTCGCCTTCTGCTTCGGCCGGGCCGGGGCGGGCTGCGAGGCCTGTTTCTTCGCGGGTGCTTTGGGTTTCGGCTTCGCTGGTTTCGGTACCGGCGGCGTGGGCTTGGCTTCGGGTCGCGGCATGTCGGGTGGTGCGGGCTCGGCCTGTTCGGGCAGCGCCGCATCGGGCGCAGGTGGCGCGGTCAGCGTGGGGGCATTCGCGGTTCGCGGCGCGGGGTCGGTTGGCTCGGTCGGGGGTTGAGGCGCTTCGGGCGCGGTTGGAGCCTCAGGCTGTGTCGCCGCGACCTCCGTCTCGACCTCGGGCGGGCGCTCCCACTCCGCCACGCGCGCGGCCATGGACGGCGAAGACGGCGCAAGCGAGACGAGCGCGTCGCCCCCGTCGCCTGCCGATTGCGCCCCGCCCGCAGGCGCAGGCTCCCAGACCATCAGCACGCCCGCATGGACCGCCAACGCCGCGCCGAGCGCGCCCGCGAAGGCCAACCCGCGCAGCGTCATTTGCCCCGCACCACGAGTTTGAGATCGGTGAAACCGAGACCCGCCAGCTGCGGCATCAGCTTCGCCAGCGCGTCGCCGGGAAGCTGCCCGTCCGCGCGCAGCGTCAGGCTGTCGGCGCAATCGCCGCAGTCCGCGCGCGCATCCTGCGCAGCCGCCCCCAGCGCCGCAATCGCCACATCGCCGCGCGCCTCTCCATAGGCGATCTCGCCTTCGGAATTCGCAAACAGGACCAGCGCGCCGGGATCGGCCTTGCCCTCACCCGAAGCCTCGGGTGGCGTGACTTCGAAGGGTGTCGGCTGGGCCAGCGTCGCAGCCAGCAGGAAGAAGATCAGCAGCAGGAAGACAACGTTGATCATCGGCAAAAGCGGCTCGGGAAGACTGCGCCGCGGCGGATCGGTGAAGAGCCTCATGGCACCAGCACCAGATTGCTCAACCCCGCGCCCCGCAACGCCTCGATCACTTGGGTCAACGCGCTCAGATCGCCCTCTTTCGGACGCAGCACGACCGGATCGGAGGGTTGATCCATCAGCGGCTGCAGCGCGCCTGCCAGATCAGAGAGCGCGACCGACTGCCCGTTCAGGCTGACCGTACCGCCTTCGCCCACATCGACCAGACGCGGCGGCCCGGACCATTCCGCGCCAGACGTGCCGCCGCCCAAAGTCAGGTCGAGCGTGCGCTCCACCCCGAAGCGCGAGGCGAGCATGAAGAACACCAGAAGCAGGAAAACCACGTCGATCATCGGCGTCAGCGCCGGGCGACGGCGGGGGCGCGGTTGACCGAAGGCGAACATCGCGCGCGCCTCACTCGGCGGCGGCGCGGGGCCGCTCGGTGAGCGTGGCGGGCGCGCGGGCGAAAATGCGGGTCGCGGCGTCTTCCATATCGTGGCGCAAGCGGTCCACCACCGCGTCGAAGCCCGACAGCGCGATCTGCGCCGGGATCGCCACCGCCATGCCCGCCGCCGTCGTCAGAAGCGCCTCCCAGATGCCGCCTGCAAGCGTCGCCGGATCGGCCTGAACGCCCGCCTCCTGCAACGCGCGGAAAGCCGCGATCATCCCCGCGACCGTGCCCAGAAGCCCCAGAAGCGGGCCGATCACCACAGCCAGTTCCAGTGCGCGAAGGCCCGAGCGTGCCCGTGCCAGCAGGTCGCGCGCGACGCGGCCGGTCTCGGCCTCGGCCCCGGCCCGATCAAGCTGCGGATCACGCAGGCTCGCCATCGCCGCTCGGGCCAGCTGCGCGCGCAACGAGCGCCGCCCGGCCAAAGCCGCCTCGGCCCCGTCGGGATCGCCTGCCGCCCAGGCCGCGATCGCCGTCTGGCTATGCGCTCCGCCCGACCACGCGCCGGCGGCCAGCAAATCCCAGATTTTCCAGATAATCACCGCGAGCGAGATCACAGACAGCGCCGCAATCGCCCACATCGCCGGACCTCCAAGCACGAGCGCATCGAACATGCGCCCCGGAAGAGCTCCGGAAATCTGAGCGGTGTCGTCCATCGCGCCCTCCAATGCACGCCCACTGGCGCGGTGAGGTGGTGCCGGCGGAGGGACTCGAACCCCCGACCCCCTGATTACAAATCAGACGCTCTACCAACTGAGCTACGCCGGCGTGACGGGCCCGCAATAGCGCGGCTTGGAAATTCGCGCAAGACGCCGCTCAGCGGGAACGGGCAAGATCGGCACGGGCCTGATCCGCACGAGCGAGGATCGCGACCGCGACAAGGCCCACCGCGCAGACCAGCAGTGCGGCGGGCGAGGCATCGCCGAGGTTCTCGAGGCTCGCCTTTTCCTGCGTGCGCGTGGCCAGCGTCTCGAAATTGAACGGGCGCAGCAGCAGTGTCGCGGGCAGCTCCTTCACGCAATCGACGAAGACCAGAAGCAGCGCCGAGCCGACCGAGCCGCGCATCAGTGGCAGGTAGAGGCTGCGCAGAACGCCGCCCGGCGTGCGCCCCAGCGAACGCGCGGCCATCGGCAGCGAGGGCGGCACGCGCCCGAAGGCGGCGTCGCTCGCGCCTTGGGCGATGGCGAAGAATCGCACCACATAGGCGAGGATGATCGCAAAGGCCGAGCCTGTCAGCAGCAGCCCGGGATCGTGGCCGGTGATTGCCAGCACGGTGTCGGCCAGCATGTGATCGAGACCGGCGAGCGGGATCAGGATGCCGACCGCCAGCACCGCCCCCGGCGCGGCATAGCCCAGCGTCGTCAGCGGCAGCACCGCGCGCGGCAGGCGCTGCCCCGACAGGCGCACCCCGTAGACCATGAACAGAGCGAGCGTCACCGTGATCACGGCGGCCGCACCCCCGGTCAGGATCGTGTGCCACAGCGCGAGCCCGAGGCCCCGGCCGAACCACGCCTCGGGATTGGCGAGCGCATGACCGCCCATCACCGCGACCGGCAGCACGAAGCCCAAAGCCACCGGGAGGACGCAGGCCAACATCGCCACCCAGCCAGCCGCACCCTTCAGGCGCTGCGGCTGCACCGGGCGTGCCTGACGCGCGCTTTGGTAATAGTGGACGCGGCGGCGCGAGAGCTTCTCGAGCATAAGAAGCGCAAGGACGATCCCGAGGATTACCAGCGCGAGCTGCGCGGCCCCGCCCGCATTGCCGCCCGAAAGCCATGTCGAGAAGATGCCCGTCGTCAGGGTCTGCACGCCGAAATGATCGACGACGCCGAAATCCGCCACCGTCTCCATCATCGCGATCGCGGCGCCCGCGGCGATGGCGGGACGCGCAAGCGGCAGGCCCACGCGCCAGACCATCCCCCAAGGCCCGGTGCCGAGGGCGCGGGCGACCTCGTAGCTGGCACCGGATTGCTCGCGCAGGGCCGCGCGGGTGATCAGGTAGATATAGGGGTAAAGCGCGGCCGAGAGCACGACCACCGCCGCCTCGCGCGAGCGGATCTCGGGGAACCAGTAATCACGCGCCGAGGCCCAGCCGAAAGCGCCGCGCATCGCGGTCTGCACCGGGCCGGAATAGTCGAGGAAATCGGTGAGAGCGTAAGCGCCGACATAGGCCG
Organism: Thioclava electrotropha; assembly: GCF_002085925.2. Lineage (NCBI taxonomy): Bacteria > Pseudomonadati > Pseudomonadota > Alphaproteobacteria > Rhodobacterales > Paracoccaceae > Thioclava > Thioclava sediminum. Next base: position 1,403,845 of record NZ_CP053562.1, on the reverse strand, counting down.
GGATCGCGAGCGGCAGAAGCAACAACCATTGCAAGATGCGATGCCCCGGGAAGCGATACATCACCACGAGCCACGCAGCCCCCGCCCCGATGGCCGAGGCCAGAAGCCCCACGCCGCCCGTCAGCACCGCGGTGTTGATCAGGTAGCGCGGCAGCACCGTTGCGATCAGATGCGGCCAGATATTGTCGCGCGGATCGAGCGCCATCCACCCGACAGCCAGGATCGGCGCAAGCACCAGCACCGCGATCACCACGGCCCCGAGCGACCAGAGCCCGCCCGCCGCACGCAAGCGTCCGCGCAGGGCAGGCGCAGGGCGGACCGAGAGGGATTGGGCGGATTTGGGCACGGGCTTTCCCGATCAGTTTTGTCGGAATTGTCTCGCCCCTCCTACCCCGAAACACATTTGCCTGTCCAGAACGGAGCGGCTAGAGTGAGCGGCAACAATAAGGGCTTGACCGGCCAGACGATATTGAGGCGCGCAGAATGAAAGTCGTTTTCCATCTCGGAGCGCATTCGACCGATGAAGATCGCATCGTGGGCGCGCTTTCGAGCAATGACCGGCTCCTCGAGTCTCACCGCATCGCCGTGCCCGCGCCCCGCAGCTATCGGATGGTGCTGCGCGATGCGCTGGTCTCGCTGAAAGGCGGCCCTGCGCCGCAGGATGTGCAGGACGCGATCATCGAGGCGAGCACCGAGGCGCCGGTGCTGGATCGGCTGGTGTTCAGCCACGCGTTTTTCCTGTGCATCCCCGAGCGGGTGATCACCAAGCGCGGCTTCTACGCGATGGCACCGGGCAAGCTCGCGCCGCTGGCGAACCTCTTTCCCGATGCGGAGACCGAGTTCCATCTCGCGCTGATCAACCCCGCGAGCCTGATCCCGCAACTCGTCGCGCGGCTGCCCAAGCGCAGTTACGAGCAGATCATGGAAGGCCACGACCCGCGCGAGCTGCGCTGGGAGCCGCTGATCCGTCAGATGGTGGAAGCCGCGGGCGGGCGGCGCTTCGTGATCTGGTGCAACGAGGATTTGCCGCTGATCTGGCCCGAAGTGCTGCGTTCGGTCGGCGGGCTGCCGGAGGATCAGGCGCTCAAGGGCGACATGATGGTGCTGCGTCAGATCATGCCCGAGGAGGGGATCGAACGGCTGCGCAGCTATTTCGACGCGAACCCGCCGAAATCGGTGCTGCACCGGCGCAAGATCGTGGCGGCCTTCCTCGACAAATACGCCCAGCCCGAGGCGCTCGAGATCGAGGCACCGCTGCCGGGCTGGACCGATGAGCTGGTCGACGAAATCACCGCGCAATACGATGCCGACGTCGCCGCAATCGCGCGGATGCCCGGTGTGGAATTCATCGCCCCCTAAGCAAAGGGCGCGGTTCGCGCCGGATGATCGTCCGGCGCGCAATGGCGCTCAGCCCATCCCCAGCGCGGATTTGTAGAGGTCGAGAATCGCCTCTTCCTCGGCCACGTCATCCTTGTCGCGTTTGCGCAGGGCGACGATCTTCTTCAACACCTTGGTGTCGTAGCCGCGGGCCTTGGCCTCGGACATGATGTCCTTCTGCTGCTCGGCGATGTCTTTCTTCTCGGCTTCGAGGCTCTCGAACTGCTCGACAAACTGGCGCAGCTCATCGGCGGTGACATTGTAGGCGGCATCGTTGGGCATGGGCCTCTCCTGCTTGCGAACGGGGGTCGGCGCTCTGACTAGCCCGAGCGTCTGCGCGCATCAAGAGGCGGCGCGCGCGGATCGGCGGGTTATGGAAGGGCACCCGCCCCTCCCGCTTATTCCCGCAAGATCACGGGCGCCTGCGTTTTTCTTGCCATACCCCCCGCGACGGGCTAGGCAGGCGCGCGCAACTTTCGGAGGCCGCAATGGAAAATCTGATCTGGGCAGGGGCCGTCGTCTCGGTGATCGGGCTGTTCGGCATCCTGTATTGCATCGTCAAAGTGGCCAACGCCAAACGCGCCGGCCTGCCCGATGAAGAGCTGCGCGCACGGCTGCAAAAGATCATCGCGATCAATATGGGCGCGCTGTTCGTGTCGGTGATCGGGCTGATGATGGTGGTGCTGGGCATCTTCCTCGGCTGAGGCGGCCCTGCCCCCAACACCCACGCCCCTCAGGCGTCGTCGAGATCGGCGAAGCATTTCCCGTTGCGGATCAACACATCCCAGAGCGTGACCGGCTCGGGCGCGCCCTCTTCGGCCAGCTCGCGCAGCAGCTTTCGCGTCCCAAGAAGGCCCGCGCGGTCGGCGGCGAACATCACGCCACCCATCTGCGGTGCAAAGCCCAGCACATGGAGCGCCGCGACGTCGATATCGCCCGCCCGATGCGCCTGCGCGTGCTGCAAGAGCCCCGCGCCGCAATTGGCAAGCTCGGCCAGAATCCGGGCGCGGATGTGCGCATTAGACAGACGGCGCGGCACGATCCCGGCCTCGTCGCGCAAAGCCGCCAGCGCCTCGGCCTGATCGGGCACCGGGCGCGGCGTGCCCTCGGACCAATCGTAAAAGCCCTGTCGCCGCGCGCCGGTCGCCGCGGCATCGAGCGCGAGCAAGCTCAGAAGCGGGCCGAACGGACGATGCAGCCGCACGAAATCCTCCAGCACGGCGTCGACGCCCAACCGGTCGGCCAGTTCCAGCGGCGGGCGCGTGCCGCCTGCCTCGCGGACCGCCGCATCGACCTGCGCGACCGAAGCCCCAGCCAGCACCGCGCGCTCTGCCGCGGCGATATAGGCGACGCGCAGATGATCGGCGATGCCGCCCGCGCCCGGGCCACTGCGCAATACCTGCGCCCCACCCTGCCGGAGCAGCCCAGCCATCGCGTAGAGATCGGCAGGCAGCGCGCCCTCGGGCGGCACGAGCTCACACAGATCGCCGGTGCAGCGCAGCCCGAAGTCCTCCGCGCCGTCAGCCAGATCATCGGCGTTGCGCGCGCTCAGCGGCGCGGGCGGGAAATTTCCTTTGCCCGAGGCGATCAGCGCATCCGAGCCCGACAGCCCCTCGCGGGTCATCGCCGCGCCAAGCCGCGCCCAATCGGCCTCGCGAATGTCGGGTGACAGAGCGCCGGACTGCACCGCGATCTCCTGCTTGCGCGCGATATCGGCAAAAGCCGTCTCGATCGCGGCGGGGTCGCTTGCGCCGAACACGACTTCGTGCCCGGCGGCAAGCAAGCCTCCGGCCATCGCGGCGGGCTGATCCCAAAGGCCGATGCGCAGCGGCGCGGGCGCGGTAGGCGTGCCCTCGCCGGGCAGATGCGCGGCGCGGCGCGTGGCCCGTGCGGCGTGGCGCAACGCCTGTGACAGCGGCGCCTCGAGCAATTCCTGCAAGGCGACCGCCTCGACATCGAGCGCCTCGTCGAGCGGCAGCAACAGCGCGCCTTCGACCACTTCGAACAGGCGCGCGCCGACCGGCGCAAGCGCGCCCTTTCCCAGCTGTGCCCGCAGCGGCGCGAGATCGTTGAGATAGGTTGCGGGATCGTCGAGCGCGGTATCGGTGCGCGGTACACCCTCGGCGATCAGCATATCGAGAGCGGCGGCAATCTGGCTGCGATCGGTCGCGCCCAGCACAAGATCGCATTGGCCCTGTCCCCGGGCGGGCTCGGCCTCGACCTCCTCACCGGCGGCAACAATCGCAAGCGCCCGCGCGCCGCCGATCCGCCGCGCGAGCCGCACGAGGCCGCCTGCCCCGACGAAACCGCCAAGCGCGAATTCCGGTGCGGCGAAACAGGTATCGGGATCGGCGATGCGCAGATCGGCGGCCTGCGCCAGCGCCATCGAGCCGCCCGCGATCCGCCCGGAGAGCCGCGCAAGCACCGGCAGGTCGAGCGCCCCGAGTCGTCGGCAAAGCTCCGACAGGCTCGGCACCTCTTCGCCCTTCGCCGGGCGCGGCGTGATCGCGTCGAAATCTTCCAGCGGATCGGGCGCGCAGGGCCAGCCCGAAGCCCCGCCCTGCAGGACCAGACCGCGCAGGCTCGCGTCGCCTTCGACCCGGTCGAGCACGCCGCCGATCGCGCGGCGCATCTGGGCCGTGATACCGGCCCGCGCGCCCTGATCGTCAAGCGCCGCGAGCGTCAGCCAGGCCAGCCCGTCCTGTGTGCGAAATTTCACCCGGTTCGCCATCGTCCCCCACTTGTGGCGGGGCATTCCGTGCGAGCCACCGCCGCGCGAAGTTTAAAGCGAAGCAGGTTCAAAACAAAAGGGAAATCGCGCAACCCCGAGGGAGGCGCGCAGGGGCAAACGACTGCCCCTGCCCCTTTGAAACGATAGGCCAGAGGTTACTGGCGGGTCGCCTTCGCGCCCGGTGCATGCGCCCGGCAAAACGGCGTTGCGGGCAGCAGATCGAGCCGCGCCTCGTCGATACGCTCACCGCAGGTGACGCAATAGCCGTATTCGTCCGCCTCGATCCGGGCCAAGGCCGCGTCGATCGCGCGAATCTCGGACTGCGCCGACTGGCCGAGGTCTTCGAGAACCTCGTCGCTCTCATGCTCGATCGCGGCGTCGTCCCAATCTTTTTCTTCGTGGCTCTCAAGCTCGGATTCGACCTGCGCCATCCGCTCCGAGAGTTGCGCCCGGCGGGTTTCGAGTTCGCTCTTGCGCGTTTCAATCGACTTCATCCTGTCCTCCTTGATCGATACAACCACCTAAACAGGCAAGCATTTATCCGCCTTGACGCAAATCAACCGGTCGCACTCACGCACATATGCAGATATCAAATTGCTTGCACTCTCACGGGCGTGAGGTCTAGCATTACAACTCTGACGGGTCCGGGAGAGCCCGTTCGACACGCAATTGAGCACAGGGAGAGCTCATGCATCAAGATTGGATTTGGGGCCTCGTCGGAGGCCTGATGATTGGCGCGGGCGCGGGCCTGTTTCTGCTGGTCAACGGACGGATCATGGGCGCAAGCGGCATTATCGGCGGGCTGGTCGACGGCTCGGGCCGCGAGACCGTGTCCGAGCGCGTGGCCTTCCTCGGCGGGCTGATCGCGGTGCCACCGCTTCTCGTGCCGCTTTACACAACAGTCGACACCCATATGACCAGTTCAGTCTGGGTGATCGTAGCCGCAGGCCTGATGGTGGGCCTGGGCACGCGGATCGCGAATGGCTGCACCTCGGGCCATGGCGTCTGCGGCATCTCGCGATTTTCGCTGCGCGGGATCGTCGCCACCGCCTTCTACCTGCTCGGCGGTGCGCTGGTCCTCGTGATCTTCCGGCATTTTCTGGGAGTGATCTGATGCGCAATTTCTTCGCATTCCTCTCGGGAGGGCTGTTCGGCGCGGGGCTTCTCGTGGCGGGCATGGTCGACACGAAAAAGGTGCAAGGCTGGCTCGACGTATTCGGCGATTGGGATCCGACGCTGGCCTTCGTGATGGGCGGCGCGGTGAGCGTGATGTTCTTCGTCTGGATCTTCGCGAAGCGCCGCGAAACCTCGATGCTGGGCTCGCCGATGCCGGGGCCATTTCCGAGGCTCGTGGACCGCAATCTCGTGCTCGGCTCGCTTCTGTTCGGCGCGGGTTGGGGCCTTGCGGGGCTGTGCCCCGGCCCCGCGATGGGCTCGCTGTCCTTCAATGGCTGGGAAGGCTGGCTGTTCCTGATCGCCATGGGGGTCGGGATGGCGCTCGCACCGCGGGCGAAAGCGTGGCTGAGCCTGTTGGATCGCAGCACGCTGGAAGTGCCGCCCTGCGAGAACGGGACCAAAGAGACGCCCGCGACCTCGGCGACGCGCGGCGCATAAGCCGCCGCCGCAGACCGCATTCGCGCTCCCTTGGGCTGGGGTGCGATCACATGCCCGATTGGATCTTGAGCGGCGGCAGCGCGTCGTCTTCCGTCGAGGAGAGCGCATCAAGATCGAGTGGCTCGCCAAAATCCATGTCGGGCTCAAGCCCGTCCAACCCGCGCGGCTCGGGCGCCTGGGCGGCATCGACGCCCTCCTCCGGATTATAGGCCGGATCGAGCGGGTCGCCGAGGCTGGACAGGCCCGGCACCGCGTCGAGCGTCGGGGCCTCCGCATAGGGCGGCGCCCCGGCATCGAAAACGTCCGCCCCCCGGCCAACGCCATTTGCCGCCTCGTCTTCCTCGCGCAGGCGCAGCGCACGTAGCCCGTGGCTCTGGCCGAGACGGGCGAGCGAGAGCTTGCGCCGTCCCTGCGCCTCGAGCGTGATTTTCTCCAACGCGTCCTCCGGGATCGGGATCTCGGTGCCGGGGCGCAGTGTCAGCACGGCAGAAAGCGGCAGCGTGACGCGGTGCAGGACCGCTTCGAGCTGCGCGGAGGCCGCCAAAATGGAGCGTTCGAACGTGTCGGACCAGTCCCGCGCGGGGTCTTCGGGGATGAAGCTTTCCGCCTGCGGCCCCGCACCGCCCACCACATTCTCGGCCGCCGCAGACGCCGTGCGGCGCATCGCGGCGCCCCGCCCTTCGCGCGGAACCGCCCAAAGGAAGCCGCCGCTGCGTTCGCCCCCAGTGCCGAAGCCAAGCTGCGCCGTCCAGACGCGGTAGCTGACATCTTCCAGCAGTAGACCAAGCGGCCGGGGATCGTCGAGATGCGAGGCGAAACGGAAGCCCCCAGCCCAGGAAATCGCCGGGTCACTGATCAAACCCTCCTCGATCTCGGCCAGCACCGCATCGACGAAATCGGCGGCGATGGCGGCATCGATCCGGGTGGGTTTGCGCGGAGCAGGCATGGTCTTGCCGAACCGCCCCATCGTCTGCATCTCGATCAGCGTGGCCAAGGTGGCAGGCGGCAAGGCTAGCACGCCAAGCGCCTCCCCCGGCCCTTCGATCATCGCAAGCAGCGACAGATCTTCGAGCATCTCGGGCAGATCGGCGAGTGACCGCGTCGCCTCCTCGATCGAGGCGACCTGCAGCGGCAGTTCGAGCATATCCTGCGCGACCTTGGACAGCGCGAGCGTGATCGCGCGCGCAGGCGTAATCGGGGCCGCGCCCGCAACCGCCTTCGCCGCCTCGGTCTTACGCCGCAGCACCGATGTCTCGCGCTCGTGAACCATGGCCTCCATCCACCCGCCTTCGGGGTCTCATGGCTCAGCTTTGGCAGATCGAGGTTTACAAAACGTTGAAAATGCCCCGAGTTTCGCGGCTTAGCGAGAAAGGGCCGCGCTCTCGGGCGGCTGATCGGAGGGCGCGTGCTGATCGCTGCGCCTCAGCGGCAGACTGATACGGAATGCGGCCCCGCCCTGCCCGGGCACGTAATCGATCGTGCCGCCGAGATTGGTCATGATCTCGCGGCAGATCGCGAGGCCGAGGCCCGCGCTGCCGGCGCGGCTTTGATCGGTCAGGCGGGCGAATTTCTCGAAGATCAGCTTCTGGCTCTTCTTCGGAATGCCCGCGCCGTTGTCGATGAAGTCGATCTGCACGCGCTTGCCCCGGCGCTTCACCTCGATCCGCAGCACCGCCTTCTCGGCATCGCAATACTTCCGCGCGTTCGAGATGAGGTTGATCATCACCTGCACCAGCCGATCGGCATCGGTGAAGATCGGCATATGCTCGGTCGGGAAATCGCGCTCGATGCGGAAGGCGCGCTCGGGCTGGGTCGAGGAGGCCGATTGCACCGCGCGATTGATCAGATCGTGAAGATTGGCGACCGAGACATTGAGCTGCGCGCGGCGGTTTTCCAGCACGGAGAGATCGAGCAGATCGTCGAGCAGACGCGTCAGGCGGCGCGCTTCCTCATGGATGATCTCGGCATATTGCGCGCGCATCGAGTCCGGCAGATCTGGCTCCATCAGGATTTCCGAGAAGGCGCGGATCGAGGTCATCGGCGTGCGCAGCTCGTGGCTGATCTGGCTGAGGAAGCTGTCCTTCTGCACCGACAGGTCCTGCAGCTTGTCATTGGCCTCGCGCAGCGCCCGCGCCACCCGGGCCAGTTCCTCGGACTTCGCCTCGAGCCGCGCGGTGTATTCCTTGGCCTCCGCCGTCTCGCCCGCCACGGCGATCAGGTCCTGCATCGACACCGAGGTGCCCCCGGTCAGTTGCGCGATCATCGCATGCGCCGTCGACGCCCCGACCGAGCCCGCCAGTTTCCGCTCCAGCCGGGCGAGAAAATCGGGCGTGGTGTCGGGCAGGAACCCGGCCTTGCCCTGCCCCGCCGCCTGCGCCTGAAAGAAATGCTGCGCAGGCTCGGCGCCCAGAATACGCTGGGACATCGACAGCAGATCCTCGGCCTCGGCACCGCCTTGCACCCAAGAGCGCGCGGCGGGGCTTTGATCGTAGATATTGACGAAGGCCACGCCCTGCAGCCGCTCCATCGGGCCGGGGAAGGACAGCATCGAGAAGACTAGAAAGGCCAGCGTGTTGAACAGCAGCGACCAGAACAGCGCATGCAGCAGCGGATCAAGCCCCGCGATCCCGAACAGCGCATGCGGGCGCAGCCATTCGAACCCGAACAGCCCGTGATCCAGAACAATCTGCGGTATCAGCCCGGCATCGCCCACCGAGGGCAGAAAGAGCGTATAGGCCCAGAGCGCGAAGCCGATCACCAGCCCCGCCGCCGCCCCCACATGGGTCGCGCCGCGCCAGAAGATGCCGCCAATCAGCGCGGGAAGCACTTGAGCCGCGCCCACGAAGGCGATCAGGCCGATCGCCGCCAGCGCCTCGGAGCCGCCCGACATCCGGTAATAGGCATAGCCCATCGCGAGCACCGCGATGATCGAGACCCGGCGCGACATCAGAACCAGCCCACGCACATCACCCTGAGCGCGCGGCCCCTCCCGGCGCAGAGCCAGCCACAGCGGCGTTACGATATGGTTCGAGACCATCGTCGCGAGCGCAATCGCGGCGACGATCACCATCGAGGTGGCCGAGGAAAACCCGCCGAGGAAGGCCAGCAGCGCCAGCTTCCCCTGCCCCTCCGACAGCGGCAACGTCAGCACGAACAGATCGGGGTTCGCGCCCTCGGGCATCCGCTCCAGCCCCATCACCGCGATCGGCACGACGAAGAGGCTCATCAGCATCAGATAGGCCGGAAACGCCCAGCTTGCGGTCGCGAGGTGCCGCTCGTCGACATTCTCGACGACCAGCACCTGAAACATGCGCGGCAAGGTCAAGATCGCGGCCGCGGAGACGAAGGTCAGCCCCGCGAAACGTCCCGGATGGAGATCCCATTCCGCGATCTTCGAAGCGTCGATCCGCGAGAGCATGTCCATAGGCCCGCCACCCAGCCCCCAGACGACGAAGACGCCCACCGCGACAAGCGCGACCAGCTTGACCACCGCCTCCAGCGCAATCGCGGTGACGACGCCGTGGTGCCGCTCGTTGGCGTCGAGGTTGCGGGTGCCGAAGAGGATGGTGAAGATCGCAAGCCCGCCCGCGATCCACAGCGCCGTCGCCCCTTGGTCGGGCAGCGCCCAGCCCTCGGGCGTGCCAGCCGCGAAGACGCCGAAGCTCAGCGTCACCGATTGCAGTTGCAGCGCGATGTAGGGCGTGGCGGCGGCGACCGACATCAGCGTGACGATGACGCCCAGCGTATTCGACTTGCCGTAGCGGCTGGAAATCAGGTCCGCGATAGAGGTCACGCGATGGGTGCGCCCGATCCGCACCAGCTTGCGCAGCACCCACCACCAGCCGACGAAGACCAGCGTCGGGCCAAGATAGATCGTCAGGAATTCCAGCCCCGAGCGCGCCGCGTAGCCGACCGCGCCGTAGAAGGTCCAGGCGGTGCAATAGATCGACAGCGACAGCGTGTAGATCACCGGCGAGCGCAGGAAGCGCAGGCGGCGGCGCTGCGCGCGGCGTTCGGCCACGAACGCCACCGAGAAGAGCACGATCACATAGGTGAGGCAGACCGCGACGAGATTATTGAAGGGCATCTCAGCCCTCCGGCGGCGGCGCGTCCGACGCGCGGTCAGTGGGTGCGGCGGCGGTCGGGGCCTCGGCCTCGCCATTGCCTTCTGGCACGTCCTCTGCGTTGAGCACCGGGCCAAGCCCGCGGGAAATGGCGAAAGCCGCGACGATCAGTACGATCCAGACCGCGAAAAGGTAGAGCCCGCCGCGCCCGGTATCGGGCACCGGGGTCTGCGCAGGATGCCACAGACCCGGCATCATGATCAGCACCAGTCCGACAATCGGCAATAGCCGCGCCGCATCCATTAGGCGGCGGCGGCGATAGGAACGGCGGGCAAGAAAGAGCGGCTGGCCCGTCTGCGGCATCAGGCGGGCTCCCGGCGCGCAGCGCCCCCGCCGGTGATCGCTTCGAGCTGGTCGAGCACGTCGCCATTGGCAAATGGCTTGGCGAGGAAGGCCGTCGCCCCGGCGCGGGTCGCGGCATCGCGGTCGCGCCCCTGCCCGCGCGCGCTGAGCATCAGAACGGGCAAATCGCGCAGCGCGGCATCCGCGCGCATATCGGCAAGGATTTCGAGACCGGAGCGCCCCGGCAGCATCAGATCGAGGATGATTGCATCGGGCGGATCGCCAATGATGCGCGCCATTGCCCGCGCACCGTCTTCGAGCACCGACACCGTCCAGCCCGCACGCGTCAGGATGAACCGGATCGCTTCCGCGATATGCGGCTCGTCCTCGATCAACAGCACCTGTCTTTGCGCCATAGCCATCCCCCTCACCCGACTATCGCCACCGTGTCGCGCCCTGTCAAACCCTCACGCCCTCCCCGCCGACGCATCCGCGACGATCGAAGGCTCGCGCCGCCCAGGACACTCGCCACGCGGACAGATCCGGCACGACGCGCCGATCGGACGCGCTGGCGCATCAGCGCTCTGCGCGGGCGCCGGCAGGATCAGCATGGTGGCGCGCATCAGCACCGGACCGTCGAACCCCGTCGGGCGCGGCTCGGAGACGGCATAGGTCAGGAAGCGTTGCGGCAAGCGCCCCGCCATATCGACCAGCGCCCGGATCGGCTGCATCGGCCGCGCGAGCGCCTCATAGAGCGGCCAGAGCGGACAGGCGGCTGCGAAGCGCGGCAGCAGGAAACCGGGGGCTGCGCGGCGGAAGGTCAGCGTGCCCGAGCCGTCGCAGACCACCAGCCCCGGTTGCCCCAGACCCGGCGCGCCCGCAGGCAGCGCCGCGAGCCGCCGCAACACCTGCGCGAGCGGCACGGCGAAGCGCGCAGCCAGCGCGCCCGGATCGGGGCCGAGCTCGGCCAGAGCCGCCAGCACCGGGTCCAGCGGCAAGGCGCGCGCATCCTCCGCCTGCCTCTGCAGATGGCCGCGCGCCAGTTCCCGGGCCGCCGAGGACGCCAATTCCGGCGCGCCCGCGATCAGCTCGGCCGGATCGGTCCCGCCTCCCTCCAGTTCCGGGAAATGCCAGCCGCGCGCCTCGAGCCACGCCTCCAACTGCTCCTGCGGCGAGGACAGGCCGGTCTCGGCGGTTTCCATCTCGTCGAGATAGCCGACCAGAGCCTCCGCCGTTCCCGATAGGCGCAGGCTTTCCTCCTGGATCGTGTTGAGAAACCGCGCGCGCCATTCCGGCTCGATATCCTCGGTCTCGACAAGGATCGCGGCGGTGGAGCGCAGCGAGGTCACCGCCGAGAGCACCTCATGCAGCGAGGTCAGCAGGAACGGGTCCTGCGCCATCCGCTCGGCATAGGTTTCGACCACGCGCTCCAGCTCGGCCAGCCGCGCCTGACGGTTCACCAGAAGCGCGGCCCATGCGGGAAAGCGACCGACGAATTCCTCGATCCGCTCGAGATCGGGCGCGGCCTGACTGGCACTGCCCGCGCTATTGCCGCCGCCTGTCTCGGCCAGTTCCAGCGACGCGACCGCTTCGCGCAGCCCGGCGAACAGCGCGCCTTCCGCCCCCTCGCCCAGCGTGACCGGATCGACGCCCATCGCGCCTGCGATCCGCTCGATCAGGGCATCGCTGACCCGGCGGCGGTTGTGTTCGATCAGGTTGAGATAGGCGGCCGAAATCCTGGAGGCCCGCGCCAGTTCGGCCTGTTTCAAGCCAAGCGCATTGCGCCGCTCGCGGATGCGGGTGCCGGTCAGCGGGGAACGGGCCATGTAAACTCCTCCTGCACCCGTTTTTACAAACAAGTGCAGAAGAAGAAAATAGTTTTACAACGGTTTACAGGACCTCAGCAGGATCCCGTTCCAGAGGGCGCGACCGTGGCCATGCCCGATATGCCCCCGACACCCGGCTCGCATTCCCCGATATCGCGTTCAAGCTGCGTACAGCCTGCAAACGCGACCAACGCGACGAGCGCGGCAAGCTGTGCGGCGGTTGCGAAAAAGCGGTTTTTCATGGCTCTCTCCAATTCTCGGCATGGGACGATTTCCCCATATGTCATTCTACATTGCCGGCCTGTTCGCTCTATGATCGACGTCAATTCCCGGCCCGATTTGACAGCTCCGCCCGATGCGCCATCATCAATGCGGCAGCGCAGCATAGCGCGCGGCAATTCGCGGAGACCCGGATGGAGCCCGAGACGATCGAGACCGAACTGGCCAGCGCCATCGATACGGCGCAGAAATTCCTGCCGGACTGGGCGGTGGCGCTGATCGCCTATGTGATGGCGGCGCTGATCGCGCTGCTGCTGTTTAGGGTGTTGTTCACGGCGCTCAACCGCGCGGTGGCCGATCGCGATCTGTTCTGGCGCTCGCTGGTCGCCCGCGGGGCGCAACCGATGCGGTTGATCCTGCTGATCGCGGCGCTTGGCTTTGCGAACGGGCTCGCGCCAGCCAGCGCCGCAGTCACCGGTGCAATCACCCATATTCTGTTGGTCGCGCTGATCCTGTGCCTCGCCTGGATCGCCTATACCGCGCTCTACATCTGGACGACGATCCACCTGCGGCGTTTCAAGCTCGACGCGGAAGACAACCTGCTGGCGCGCAAGCACGTCACCCAGACCCGCATCCTGATGCGCGTGGCCAAGGTGATGATCGTGATCCTCGCGGTCGCAGCCGCCCTGATGACCTTCCCCGCCGTGCGCCAATATGGCGTGTCGCTTCTGGCGGCTGGCGGGGCCGCGGGTATCGTCGTGGGTCTCGCGCTGCAGCCGGTGCTCAAGAACCTGTTCGCAGGCATCCAGCTTGCCCTGACCCAGCCGATCCGCATCGACGACGCGCTGATCGTCGAGGGCGAATGGGGCAATGTCGAAGAAATTACATCCACTTACGTTGTCATCCGCATCTGGGATTGGCGGCGACTCGTGGTGCCCTTGAGCTATTTCATCGAGCAGCCTTTCCAGAACTGGACCCGCGAAAGCGCCGATCTGATCGGCACCGTCATGATCTATCTCGACCACACGGCCGACGTCGCCGCAATCCGCGCGAAGGCCGAAGAGATCACTCGCGCCGATCCGCTCTGGGATGGCAAGGTCTTCGCCCTGCAGGTGACCGATTTCCGCGAGCGGGTGATGGAGGTGCGTATCCTCGCCTCCGCGCGCAACGGTCCGCGCACCTACGATCTGCGCTGCCATATTCGCGAGGAGTTGGTGGCGTGGATTCAGGCCGAAATGCCGCATGCCCTGCCCCGCACCCGGGCCGATCTGTCGCCAGCGGAAGCGGCATTCCTCGGCACGCCCTCCGGTGAATCCGCATCCGGCGAGATGCCGCCCGCATAGGTGCTTGCCCCATCCGTCTTCCGTGAAGTCTCGGCATCCCGGCGCTAATCGAAGGCCCCGAAATGCGCCCCGTAATTCACCGCCCGGTTGGAGCACTTATCCATCGCATCCACGAGCCATTGGCGATCGGGCACAGGTCTGCCGATCAGATGGTGCCCGAGCGCATCTTCGCCCTTCGCGATATTGCCCGCGACATCGCCGCTGAATGTCAGCAGGCGCTTCAGCCAGAAATCCTGCGCCTGCCCGATATATCCCCCGCTTCCGCCGCCCGAGAGCGCACGGACCACGGCAAGGCAATAGGCGGCCTCGATCGGCTGGGTGGGCGTGTCGAAGAGGTAGCTCGGCGGGGCGGCGAACTGGCTTTTCCAGGCGAGGAAGAACAACCCGCCCGCGACCCCGATCGCGAGGACCGCGTAGAACGCGGTCAGGGCCGGGTGCGTGCGCTGCTGGCGCTTGCGGGCCCGTGCCCGGGCGCGCGCACGCTGCGCGGTCATTGATCGATCGGCCATGCGAGTGCCTCCTGGCGCTCAGCAAAGCCGATTCCCCTTAAGAAACCCCGAATATGAAAAAGCCCCCCGGCGCACCGGAGGGCTTCGTGTTTCGCGAGAGGGTCTCTCTTATTCGAGGCCAGCCTTGTCGGTCACATCATGGGTCCAAGCGCCTTCCGGCTTCTTGGTGATGACCGGGTCCGAACCGCCCGACATCAGAACGTCGACCGTGCGCTCGTAATCGGCGGGGTCGAGCGTGCCGTTCGAGCCAGCGGTCAGCTTGGAGACTTCTTTCATCATGCCGACTTGGTGCTCCATCGTCTGCGCACCGGTCTCGTCATTGTCGAGAATGATCTGTGCGGCCTCGTCGGGATGCTCCTCGGCGTATTTCCAGCCTTCCATCGAGGCTTTCACGAACTTCGCCATCTTGTCGACGAAGGCCGGGTCCTTGAGGTTCTCTTCGAGCACGTAAAGACCGTCTTCGAGCGTCGCGACGCCTTCGTCTTCATACTTGAAGGTCACCAGCTGGTCGGGCTGAATGCCCGCTTCGAGCACCTGCAGATACTCGTTATAGGTCATGGTCGAGATACAGGCCGCCTGCTTTTGCAGCAGCGGATCGACGTTGAAGCCCTGCTTGAGCACGGTCACGCCATCGTCGCCGCCCTCGGTCGAGATGCCGAGATGGTTCATCCAGCTCAGGAAGGGGTATTCATTGCCGAAGAACCACACGCCCAGCGTATGACCGGGGAAGTCCTCGGGGGTCTTGATGCCGCTTTCCTTGAGGCAGGTCAGCATCATGCCCGACTTCTTGAAGGGCTGGGCGATGTTCACGAGCGGCAGCCCCTTCTCGCGGGCTGCCAGCGCCGCCGGCATCCAGTCGACGATGACATCGGCGCCACCGCCTGCGATCACCTGCTCGGGCCCGATATCGGGGCCGCCCGGCTTGATGGTCACGTCGAGGCCCGCATCCTCGTAGAAGCCCTTGTCGAGCGCGACATAGTAGCCCGCGAACTGGGCCTGCGTGACCCATTTCAGCTGCAGCGTCACGTCCTCGTTGGCCCAAGCGGCCCCCGCCATGGTGAGGCTTGCGGCCACCCCTGCGATCAGTTTCTTCATCTTTCACTCCACTGTTGGCCCCGGATCTTTACGCCCGGGATTTTAGGTTTTTCTCAGGCTCTTCCTTGCCCTTACGTCCGGGCCCGTTGCGACGGGTGCCAGAAAGTCACCAGCTTCTCGATCAGGGCGACAAGCCCATAGAAGCCCGAGCCCGCGAGGGCCGCAACGGTAATTTCCGACCACACGAGCGGCAGATCAAGCTGCCCCACCGCGGTCGAGATGCGAAAGCCCATTCCTTTCGTCGGGCTGCCGAAAAATTCGGCAACGATCGCACCGATCAAAGCCAGTGTCGTCGCGATCTTCAACCCATTGAAGAGAAACGGCATCGCCGCAGGCAGGCGCATCTTGAAAAGCCCCTGCCAATAGCTTGCGGAATAGGTCGCCATCAGGTCGCGCTGCAGCGCATTCGTGGCCGCCAGACCCGCCACCATGTTCACGAGGACGGGGAAGAAGACCATGACCACGACGACCGCCGCTTTCGACTGCCAGTCGAAGCCGAACCACATCACGAGGATCGGCGCGATCCCGACGATCGGCAGGGCCGCGACGAAGTTTCCGATCGGCAGCAGCCCGCGTTGCAGGAAGGGCGAGCGGTCGATCAGGATCGCCACCACCACTGCAGCACCACAGCCGATGATATAGCCCGACAGCGCGCCTTTCAGGATCGTCTGCACGAAATCCTCGCGCAGCACATCGGTCGAGGCCATCAGGCTCGCCGCGATCTGGCTCGGGGCGGGCAGGATCACCGGGCTGATATTCAGCCCGCGCACCAGACCTTCCCACAGAAGCAGGAGAGTGATGCCGAACAAGGCCGGGATCAGGAAACGCGCCCAACGCTCCGAGCCATGATGGCGCGCGAGCCAGGTATTGAGGGCCCAGGCCGCCAGCCAGAAGACGATTGCGAAAATAAGCCAGCTCATTGCACCATCCCCATCCGCTTGAGGGTGATTTGTTCGATGATGCCGACCACCACCACGAGGATCGCCGCGAGCGCTGCCGCTGCGAACAGAGCGGACCAGATCTGCACCGTCTGCCCGTAATAGCTGCCCGACAGAAGCCGCGCGCCAAGCCCGCGGGTCGCGCCTGCGGGCAGTTCGGCAACGATCGTGCCGACGAGGCTCGCCGCCACACCCACTTTCAGCGAGGCGAAGAGATACGGCATCGACGACGGCAACCGCAGCTTCCAGAAGGTCGCGCCCTGGCTCGCATTATAGGTCTTCAGCAGATCGAGCTGCATGTGATCGGGCGCGCGCAGCCCCTTCACCATGCCGACGAGCACGGGGAAGAAGCTCAGGTACGCCGCGATGATCGCCTTGGGCAGCAGCCCGGTGATCCCGAGGCTCGCCAGCACCACGATCACCATCGGCGCGATGGCGAGGATCGGGATCGTCTGGCTCGCGATTGCCCAAGGCATCACGCTCAGATCCATCGCTCGGCTATGGGTGATCCCCACCGCCAGCAGGATGCCCAGACCGGTGCCCAGCGCGAAGCCCGCAAGCGTCGCCGACAGCGTGATCCAGCCGTGGAAGACAAGGCTGCGCTTGGAGGTGATCTTCTGCCCGGCCACACCTTCCCAAAGCCCGACAGCCACCTGATGCGGGGCGGGCAGGACGGGGCGTTTCTGGGTCAGCGTGTCGGTGACAAGCTCGGAGAACGTGACCTCTTCACCGGCGCGTGCCGCCTGATCGTAGGTCCATTGCGAGTTCATCCAGACGGTCGCTGCGTACCAAAGCAGCAAGATCGCGGCCAGAACCGTCAGAACGGGTGCGATCATCTTCATGAGACCGCCCTCCCCTTCGGCTTGGCCGAAATATCCTCGGGGGGTGAATGGCGCAGCCAGAGGGGGGCGGACACCCCCCCGCTCGCGGTAGAGGTCATCGCGTCATTCATCATAGGCATGCCCCGCCCGAAGCCCCTCGCGCACCCGGTGCGCGATTTGCAGGAATTCCTCGCTGTCGCGGATGTCGAGCGGACGCGGCCCTTTCGGCAACGTGCTCTCGATCACCTCGTGGATGCGGCCCGGACGGGGCGACATCACCACGATCTTGGTCGACAGATAGACCGCTTCCGGGATCGAGTGGGTCACGAAGCCGATCGTCTTGTTGGTGGCCGACCAGAGCTTGAGAAGCTCTTCGTTGAGCTTGTCGCGCACGATCTCGTCGAGCGCGCCGAAAGGTTCGTCCATCAGCAGGATCTCGGCGTCGAAGGCCAGCGCCCGCGCGATCGAGGCGCGCTGCTGCATGCCGCCCGAAAGCTGCCAGGGGAACTTCTTCCCGAAGCCTTCGAGGTCGACCAGCGAAAGCACTTTTTCAACACGCTCTTGCTGCTGCGCCTTGGAATAACCCATGATTTCCAGCGGAAGTTTCACATTTCCCGCAATCGTGCGCCAAGGGTAAAGACCTGCCGCCTGAAACACATAGCCGTAGCTTCGCGCCTTGCGGGCTTCTTCCGGCGAGATGCCGTTCACGGTCAGCGAGCCGCCCGTGGGCGTCTCCAGTGCCGCGATGCACCGCAGGAAGGTCGTCTTGCCGCAGCCCGAGGGGCCGATGAAGCTCACGAATTCGCCCTTCTCGATATCGAGATCGATATCTTTCAGCGCGTGAACCGAACCGTCCCCCGTCTGGAAAGTCAGATTGAGCCCGCGGGCCTGAATTACCGGTGCTGCCGTCATCCGCGCCTCCACAGGGTTTTATCCGCAATCTCGACGCTGTTGCCCGCCGGGTCGCGCAGGTAGATCGACCGCGCCCCGTTCGGCCAATAGAAGTCGGCCTCAATCTCTACGTTGTTGTCCCTCAAATGTCGTTCCCATTCGTTGAGTTGATCCGCGTCCGCCGCGAGGCATACATGCCCCGGTCCAACCGCGCCATGCGGTGGAACGGGCAGCGCCGCCTCCGGGTCGGGTGGCTGCTGCGTGGCCTGAGCGATGAAGGTCAGGATCACGCTGTCGCCACAGCGGAAAAAAACATGCCGCCCGTCGCGACGGGTTAGCCGCTCGAGCCCCAGCAGCCCGCCGTAGAAGGCTTCGGTCGCGTCGAGATCCTCGACGTAGACCGCAGCCTCCAAAACGCCGGAACTGACCGGGGCCGCCATTGCGCCTTATACCCCGGTCGCCGGGATACCGCTGCGTTCGACCGGACGCGGGGCGGTGAGCTCTTTCCAGGTGGACAGAGCCTTGGTCACTGGCATGCCCGGATCGCGGGCAACGAATTCGCCGTGGCCCTCGGGCGTCTGGATCTTGCCATCGGCCCAAGCGACGACACCGCGGCTGAGCGTGTAGCGCGGCAGACCTTTGACCTCTTTGCCCTCGAAGACGTTGTAATCGATGGCAGATTGCTGCGTCTCGGCCGAGATCGTCTTGGTCGCTTCCGGATCCCAGACCACGAGATCGGCATCCGCGCCGACCAGAACCGCACCCTTCTTCGGATAGACGTTGAGGATCTTCGCGATGTTGGTCGAGGTGACGGCCACGAATTCGTTCATCGTGATCCGGCCGGTCTCGACCCCATAGGTCCAGAGCATCGGCATCCGGTCTTCCAAACCGCCGGTGCCGTTCGGGATTTTGGTGAAATCGCCCACGCCATAGCGCTTCTGCTCCGTCGAGAAGGCGCAGTGATCGGTCGCGACCACCGAGAGCGAGCCCGACGCCAGACCCGCCCAGAGGCTATCCTGATGCTGCTTGTTGCGGAAGGGCGGCGACATCACGCGGCGTGCGGCGTGATCCCAATCCTTGTCGAAATACTCGCTCTCGTCGAGCGTCAGGTGCTGGATGAGCGGCTCGCCCCAGACGCGCTTGCCCTGCATCTTGGCGCGGCGGATCGCCTCGTGGCTCTCCTCGCAGGAGGTGTGCACGACATAAAGCGGCACGCCTGCCATATCGGCGATCATGATCGCGCGGTTGGTGGCCTCGCCCTCGACCTGCGGCGGGCGGGAATAAGCGTGCCCCTCGGGGCCGTTATTGCCATCGGCCAGCAGTTTCGCGGACAGCTCCGCCACGACATCGCCATTCTCGGCATGGACCAGCGGGATCGCGCCCAACTCGGCGCAGCGCTTGAAGCTCGAATAGAGCTCGTCATCGTTCACCATCAGCGCGCCCTTATAGGCCATGAAGTGCTTGAAGGTGTTGATGCCGCGCTCGGTCACTTGCTTCATCTCGTTGAAGACCTGCTCGCTCCACCAGGTGATCGCCATGTGGAAGGAGTAGTCGCAATGCGCGCGGGTCGACTTGTTGTCCCAGCGCTTGAGCGCTTCCAGCAGGCCCTCGCCCGGCGCAGGCAGCGCGAAATCGACGACCATCGTGGTGCCGCCCGCCAGCGCGGCACGGGTGCCGGATTCGAAATCGTCGCTCGAATAGGTGCCCATGAAGGGCATCTCGAGATGGGTATGCGGGTCGATCCCGCCCGGCATCACATAGCAGCCGGTCGCGTCGATCTCTTCGTCGCCTTTCAGGTTCGGGCCGATCTCGATGATCTTGCCGCTGTCGATCAGCACATCCGCCTTGTAGGTCAGATCGGCGGTGACGATGGTTCCGTTCTTGATGACTTTGGTCATTGTTTACCTCCCACGAAGGTCTTCCGCCTTCGATTTGGTTCAAATATCCCGGGGGTGAGGCGCATAGCGCCCGCCGAGGGGGCAGCGCCCCCTCCTCCGCCCGTCTCAGCTTACGATTTCCGCGGCCTCCAGCACGGCGTGGAACAGCACATCGGCGCCCGCGCCTGCCCAGTCCTTGGAGATATCCTCGGCCTCGTTATGGCTCAGCCCGTCGACGCAGGGGCACATCACCATCGCCGTCGGCGCGACCGCGTTGATCCAGCAGGCATCGTGGCCCGCGCCTGAGATGATGTCGCGATGCGAATAGCCCAGACGCTCGGCGGCGCTGCGCACGGCGCTCACGCAGGTCGGATCGAAGGTGACCGGGTCGAACCCGCCGGTCTTCTCGAACTCCACCTCAAGGCCCATCTCGTCGCAGATTTTCTTCGCTCCCTCGCGCAGTCGCTTTTCCATATCCTCGATCACGCTCAGATCGGGCGAGCGGAAATCGACGGTGAACACGGCTTTGCCGGGGATCACGTTACGCGAATTCGGGTAGATGTCGATATGGCCAGCCGCGCCCACCGCATGGGGCTTGTGCGACCAGGCGATTTCGTCGACCAGTTCCAGCACGCGCGCCATGCCGAGGCCCGCATTCTTGCGCATCGGCATCGGGGTGGAGCCGGTATGCGCATCCTTGCCGGTGATCGTCACCTGGGTCCAGCTGAGGCCCTGCCCGTGGGTGACGACGCCGATATCCTTGCCCTCGGCCTCGAGGATCGGGCCCTGCTCGATATGCAGTTCGAACATCGCATGCATCTTGCGTGCACCGACCTCTTCGTCGCCGACCCAGCCGACACGCTTCAGCTCGTCGCCGAACTTCTTGCCTTCCGCATCTTCGCGATCATAGGCCCAGTCCTGCGTGTGGATGCCCGCGAACACGCCCGAGGCCAGCATCGCCGGGGCGAAGCGCGTGCCCTCTTCGTTGGTCCAGTTGGTCACGACGATCGGGTGCTTGGTCTTGATCCCGAGATCGTTCATCGAGCGCACCGCCTCCAGCGCGCCGAGCACACCGAGGACACCATCGTATTTGCCGCCCGTGGGCTGCGTGTCGAGGTGGCTGCCCATATAGACCGGCAGCGCATCGGGGTCTTCGCCCGCGCGGGTCGCGAACATGTTGCCCATCGTGTCGACGCCCATCGTCATGCCGGCATCTTCGCACCATTTCTGGAACAGCGCGCGGCCTTCGGCATCCGCATCGGTGAGGGTCTGGCGATTATTGCCCCCGGCGACGCCGGGACCGATCTTGGCCATCTCCATGAGACTGTCCCAAAGGCGATCGGGATTGATGCGGAGGTTTTCTCCGGGTGCTGACATTTCATAACTCCCTGTCGGCTGCGTGGGGGTTATCCCCTCTTGCGACGAATCTTTTTCTGACCGTATGGTCAGGTTGAGTGGGCCACGGTCTGACCATTCGGTCAACAAAAATCAGGACGTATTTTGAATGAAAGATGATGAGAGCGGCAAGCGCACAAAAAATGGGCAAGCCAGCCGGGGAAGCCGCGCCGAGGCGCGGCGCGCCACCGAAGAGGCGATCCTGAAAGCCGCCGAGAGGGTCTTCGCCGAGGCCGGATTCGGCGGTGCCACGATGCAGTTGATCGCGGATGTCGCGGGGCTCCCGAAAGCCAATCTGCATTACTATTTCGAGACGAAAGAGTCGCTCTATCGCCGGGTCGTAGAGCGCATTTTCAACATCTGGCTGGAGGCGGCCGATGTGTTCGACGAGGCAAGCGGACCGGCCGAAGGGATCGGCGCCTATATCGACGCCAAAATGGAGATTTCGCGCAATCACCCGAACGGCTCGAAGGTCTGGGCGTCAGAGGTGATGCACGGCGCGCCGGTGATTCAGGATTACCTCGAGACGACGCTGCGCGACTGGACCGAGGGCCGCGCGGTGATCATCCGACGCTGGATCGCGGAAGGCAAAATGGCCGAGGTCGACCCGCATCACCTGCTCTACATGCTCTGGGCGACCACCCAGCACTACGCCGATTTCTCGCATCAGATCGAGACGCTGAACGGCGGCGCGCCGCTGAGCGACGCTCAGTGGGAGGAGGCGAAGAGCTGCGTGAAAAGCATCGTGCTGCGCGGGATCGGCGTGAGCTGATTGCTCAATTCGCCGCTGGGTCGGCGGTGATATTCGGCGCGCCGACGGGGGCGACATCCGATTTTGCATCCGCCGCCGGGGCTTGCGAAGCCGCCTCCGATGCCTCCGACTCTTCCGGCAGCGTCTCGGTCTCGACCGGGCGCATCGGTGCCCCGGCCACGCCCGCGGGCAGATGCGTGTCGGGCAGTTTCGCGCCCAGAAGCTCCTTTCCGTCCGAGATCGGCTCGACCGGATCGGCCTCCAGGCCCACCGCCTCCGCGCCGGTATCCGAACACACGTAAATCGCACCGCCCACGACCACCGCCGTGGCCGCGAGCGCAGGGGTCGAGGCCCCCGCCAGCACGCCAAGCCCGGCATCGCGCAGCTTCTTTTGCAGGTTTCCGGCCTGATCGGAGACGATCATGCCGCCGATTTTCTTGCCCAGAACCTTGCTCGCCGCATCGCCCACGGCGCTTTCGGCCTCATCGCGCAGATCGCCAGCGGCCTTTGCGGTGCCCTTGATACGTTCGCAGATGCTCTTCGACGGTTTGCGGCAGAGCCCGTAGGCGTCGCGCTCGCCCCGGTCATAGCCCAGATAGGTCTCGGCCTCCTTGTTCCATTGCAGACAGAACGGGGCGCGGCTTTCGTCATCCATCTCGGGTGTCAGGGCGCGCAGAGTGACCAGCGCCGGGCAGGTCACCTCCCCCTTCTCGCCAAACAGCTTCTCGCGCAGCGAGCGGCTTTCCTTCAGCGCCGCGTTATCCGCATCGTAGACGTAGGAATAGGTCTTGCCGCGAATGGAGGTCTCGCACGGGACCAGTTCTGCCATGGCAGGCAGCGGGCAGATCAGGGCAAGGACAAAGGTCAGGCGCAGCATCGCGAGTCTCCAAGCATCATTGCGCAACATAGCCCCCGCCTCCGCCGCCACAAGGTCGCGCAATTTGGCGAAACGGTGCTCGGCGGGGTTTCGCGCGGCACCGCACAGATCCTGTTTCTAGACCTGCGCCCAGCTTGGGTTAACTTGGTTGCAAGAGAGATAGGGAGAAAGACATGCGCAAGATGCAGGTGCAGGGCGTCCATCACATCACGCTGACCGGGGCGGACCGGCAGAGCTCGATCGATTTCTGGGAAGGGCTGCTCGGGATGCCGTTCATCTTCGACCAACCCAATCTGGACAATGCCGACGAGGGCCATCTCTATTTCGACCCGGGCGACGGGCGGCTGATCACCGTTTTTACGAATGAGAGCCGCAAGCCTGTCCATGACCGCACGCCCACCGATCCGGGCTGCGTGCATCACATCGCCTTCAACGTCTCAATGGCGACGCATCGGCAGGTCGTGGCGCGGCTCGATGCGCGCGGGATCGCGCATTCGGGCGTGAAGGATCGCGGCTTCATGGATTCGATCTATTTCAAGGATCCGCTGGGGCTGCTGATCGAACTGGCCACCTACAAGTTCGAGCCGCCGCGCGGATCGTCCCATGCCGAGGTGATGATCGAAGCGCATCGCATCCGCGTGGCCCGCGGCGACAAGGCGATCGGTGGGGAACATCTGGCCGATGCGATCGAGATGATCGTGGAGCGCTCGCAGCAATCGCTGAGCGAGGATCGCGGGGCGAAGAACCCGTATTGAGGTACCCATATTGGGGCGGCGCAGTGAGGGCCGCGCCCGACCTCGGGTGGGCGGTCGCGTCACCTGTGGCCAGGCACTTAATCTCGCAAGCCCGCATGTCGGCTATACCCGCGACGACATCGCCAATGCGCCCTCCCGGGGGGGAGGTCGGGCGCGGCCCGGGGCTGGTCGCCCCGCGCCCTCAAGCACCACGCCGCAACAAAAAAACGGCCGCGCAACCCTGCGCGGCCGTCTTGTCATCTCGGCTTGAGCCCGATCACTCGACCTCTTCGAGTACCTCTTTGAGCGTGCCGACCAGCTCGTCGATCTGCTCTTTCGAGATGATCAGCGGCGGGCTCATCGCAATGATGTCGCCGGTGGTGCGGATCAGGATGCCTTTGTCGTAGGCCTTCAGGAAGGCCGAGAAGGCGCGCTTCGTGGGTTCGCCCGCGATCGGCTCCAGCTCGACCGCGCCGATCAGACCCTCGTTGCGGATGTCGATCACGTTGCGCACGCCCTTGAGCGAATGCAGCGCCTCTTCCCAATAGGGGGCAAGCTCGGCGGCCCGCTCGAACAGGCCCTCTTCGCGATAGGTCTCGATCGTCGCGATCCCGGCGGCGGCGGCGATCGGGTTGCCCGAATAGGTGTAGCCGTGGAACAGCTCGATCATGTGCTCGGGGCCGTTCATGAAGGCGTCGTGAACCTCAGCCGTCGCCAGCACCGCGCCCATCGGGATCACCCCGTTGGTGAGACCCTTCGCGGTGGTCATCATATCCGGCACGACACCGTATTTCTCGGCGGCGAAGGCCGCGCCCGTGCGTCCGAAACCGGTGATCACCTCGTCGAAGATCAGCAGGATGCCGTGCTTCTTGGTGATGTCGCGCAGCTTCTGCAGGTAGCCTTTCGGCGGCAGCAGCACGCCGGTCGACCCCGCGACCGGTTCCACGATGACGGCGGCGATAGTCTCGGCGCCATGCAGCGCGATGATGCGCTCGAGATCGTCGGCCAGATGCGCACCATGCTCGGGACAGCCTTTCGACCAGCGGTTTTCCTCGGGCAGATGGGTGTGCGGCAGGTGATCGACTCCCGGCACGAGCGGACCGAAAACCTTGCGGTTGGTGACGATACCACCGACCGAGATGCCGCCGAAGTTCACGCCGTGATAGCCGCGCTCGCGTCCGATCAGACGGGTGCGAGCGCCGTCGCCGCGCGCACGGTGATAGGCAATCGCGAGTTTCAACGCTGTCTCGACCGATTCCGAGCCGGAATTGGTGTAGAAGACATGCGCCATCTCGTCGGGCGCGATGTCGAGGATGCGGTTCGCAAGCTCGAACGCGATCGGGTGGCCCATCTGGAAGGCGGGCGCGTAATCGAGCTCGGCCGCCTGTTTCTGGATCGACTCGGTGATCTTCGGACGGCAATGGCCCGCGTTGCAGCACCACAGACCGGCCGTGCCGTCGAGCACCTGACGCCCGTCCGAGGTGGTATAATGCATATCCTTCGCGCCCACGAACATGCGCGGGTTCTTCTTGAACTGGCGGTTCGCCGTGAAGGGCATCCAGAAAGCGTTGAGATCGTTGGGGGACTTGCGGTCGAGCGCCATGGAAAAACTCCGGTCGGGCGGCCGGGTCGAGACACGGCCGGATTGTCTAGTTTGACCGAACGGTCAGACTCACGCTAGCACAGCTTAGGAACCAGTCAAGCGGCCTTCAATGCGCTCTAAAAGCGCACTCTGCTTCCCCGTAGCGATTGATCCCGCAGCAACGCTTCGGTTAACATAAAACACGAACTGGGAGACAAATATTTGGCAGACGACCTCGACCCGCGCGACTTCACCAGCGACGACGACGGCAAGCGCCCGCTGACCCGCATACAAAAGGTCAATCGCGGCAAGATTCTCGAGGCGGCGCTGGACGTGTTCTCCGCGCATGGGTTCCGCGGCGCGACGCTCGACCAGATCGCGGCGGAAGCCGGGCTGAGCAAGCCGAACGTGCTCTATTACTTCCCCTCGAAAGAGGCGATCCACGCGGCGCTGCTCGAAGGTCTTCTCGATATCTGGCTTGCGCCGCTGCGCGCGATTGACCCCGCGGGTGAGCCGCGCGAGGAAATCATGCGCTACATGCGCCGTAAGCTCGAGATGAGCCGCGAGATGCCGCGTGAGAGCCGCCTGTTTGCCAACGAGGTCTTGCAGGGCGCCCCCCGGATGGGCGCGGGATTGTCCACCGATCTCAAGACCTTGGTGGACGAGAAAGCCAAGGTGATCGAGGGCTGGATCGCCGAGGGGCGCCTTGCGCCGGTCGATCCGCATCATCTGATCTTCTCGATCTGGGCGCTCACGCAGCATTACGCCGATTTCGATACGCAGGTGCGTGCGGTGCTCGGCCCGGGCAAGGACCCGATCGAAGGGGCCGCGCCGTTCCTCGACATGCTATTCGCGCGGCTGCTCGCCCCGTAAGCGGTTAAGCCTTCCGTAACTATCACCGAAGTTTCTGCCTGATCTTAACGGTTCGGTAACGCCCCCGGCGCAGTCTGAAGTTGCGTGGGGGCGCAGGAATATGGAGCTCGGGATGGACCGGATTTCGGGGTTGATGCCTCAGGTCGGGTGGTCGCCTCTGTTGACGGTGGCGGCCCCGAAGACAGCGCCTGCCAGCACGGTGGAGGCGGCGGCGAATGCGGCCAATACCAACGGCGGCCTCGGCGCGAATGTAGACACCCAAACGTCGCAGGATCGCGCGCAGCAGGTGCGTGCCCTGGAAGCGCGCGCGGCACGCGGCGCCAGCGCGCTGAAGGAGGAAGGGCAGGATCGCGGCACGGAGGATGCAAGCCAACCGTCCCGTTCAACTGGCAGACGCGATGGGGGTGCACGCCCCGATCCCGATGCCTTGACCGGCCCGATCCCGACATTCGAGGTCACGCCGCTCGAGGCTCAGGCCGCCGCGCTCTGGGCAGCGCCGGACCTCGTGGAATCTTCGGACACTTCCGTCCCGGAGCCCGTGCAGCCCGCCGACACGATCCAGACCACCGACACATCGGCGGAGGAGCGCGCGGAGGTCAAACCGCCCGACACCGCCAAGGAGTCGCGTGCCGAGCCTGCGCCGCAGGCGGAAGAGAAAAACGACGCGCCCTCAGATCATCGGAGCGGCGCGTCGCAGGAGGGATGGTCTCAGGTTGCCCCGCAGGTCGCGCCGAACCTCGACGTGACCCGCTAGGCCCCTGCCCTTACTCGGCTGCCGTCGCAGCCGAGGGGTTGTTGGGATGGCTCGTCCAGTTGGCGTAATCGCCGACCGTCTCGCCAGTGCGCGGATCCACCTCGCCCTTGTCCATCTTGCGCATCGTGATGCACTCGACCGGGCAGACTTCGACGCAGAGGTTACAGGCCACGCATTCCTCGTCCTTGACCGAGTAGACGCGATCTTCGGTCACCGCGATCGCCTGGTGCGAGGTGTCCTCGCAAGCGGCATAGCAGCGACCGCATTTGATGCAATCGTCCTGATTGATCTCGGCCTTGGTGACGTAGTTGAGGTTCAGATACTGCCAATCGGTCACGTTCGGCACCGCGCGCCCCACCAGTTCGGAGGTCGAGGTGAAGCCCTTGCGATCCATGTAATCGCTGAGGCCCGAGATCATTTCCTGCACGACCTTGAAGCCATAGGTCATCGCCGCCGTGCAGACCTGCACATTGCCAGCCCCGAGCGCCATGAACTCTGCCGCATCGCGCCAGGTGGTCACACCACCGATGCCCGAGATCGGCAGGCCCGCCGTTTCGGGATCGCGCGCGATCTCGGCCACCATGTTCAGCGCGATCGGCTTCACCGCCGGACCGCAATAGCCGCCATGAGTGCCCTTGCCGTCGATCGTCGGCTCCGGCGCGAAATCGTCCAGATCGACCGAGGTGATCGAGTTGATCGTGTTGATCAGCGAGACCGCATCCGCACCGCCGCGCTTGGCGGCCTCCGCCGGGCGGCGGATGTCGGTGATGTTGGGCGTGAGCTTCACGATCACAGGCAGGCTGCAATATTGCTTACACCAGCGAGTGACCATCTCGATATATTCGGGCACCTGCCCGACCGCAGAGCCCATGCCACGCTCGGCCATACCGTGCGGGCAGCCGAAGTTCAGCTCGATCCCGTCGGCACCGGTTTCCTCGACCAGCGGCAGGATCGCTTTCCAGCTCTCCTCGTCACAGGGCACCATCAGCGAGACGATGATCGCGCGGTCCGGGTAGTCCTGCTTGACCGCCTTGATCTCGCGCAGGTTGGTCTGCAGCGGACGGTCGGTGATCAGCTCGATATTGTTGAGACCGAGCAGACGGCGATCCGCGCCATAGATCGCGCCGTACCGCGGGCCGTTGACGTTGACGACGGGTGGACCTTCCGAGCCCAGCGTCTTCCACACGACCCCACCCCAACCGGCTTCAAACGCGCGGCGGACATTGTATTCCTTGTCCGTCGGCGGCGCGGAGGCGAGCCAGAACGGGTTGGGGGATTTGATACCGATGAATTCAGAAGTCAGATCGGCCATCTCTTAGCCCTCCATCAGGAATTGGTGGATTTCTTCAGCCGCATCGCGCCCCTGCGCGACCGCCGTCACGGTCAGGTCTTCGCCGGCATGGGTGCAATCGCCCCCCGCCCAGACCCGTTCGACCGAGGTGCGGCCTGCGCCGTCCACCTTGATCTTGCCGCCCGCGACTTCGACCTTCGGAGGCATGTCGCCCAGCGTCTGACCGATCGCCTTGAAGACCTGATCGGCGGATAGTTTGAAGGTCGCGTCGGTCATTTCCAGACCGTCGGGGCCCTTCTTCGTGTAGGCGAATTCGACCTGACGCACCGCGCCGTTGCCATGGATGGCGATGGGGGCGGCGTTCTCGATGATGTTCACGCCATGGGTCAGCGCGTGCTCCTGCTCGACCGTGCTGGCGGGCATCTCGGCGCGCGAGCGGCGATAAACGAGGGTCACGTTGAGCGCGCCCAGCAGTTTCGACTGCACGGCAGCGTCGACCGCCGTCATGCCGCCGCCGATCACGACCACGTCGCGCCCGATCGGCAGTTCGGCCAGATCGGAGGCCTGACGCAGCTCCGCGATGAACTCGGTCGCGGGGCGGATGCCGTCCTTGTCCTCTCCCTCGAGGCGCAGTGCGTTCACGCCCGACAGCCCCATCCCGAGGAAGACCGCATCGTAATCTCCCAGCAGCTCGGCCAGATCGCCATCCCCGACGCGGCCCAACTGCCAGTTCTCGACGATGGTGATACCACCGATCTGCATCAGCCAGTCGACTTCCGCCTGCGCGAAACCGCCCGGCGTCTTGTAGCTGGCGATACCGTATTCGTTGAGCCCGCCCGGCTTCGAGCGCGCATCGTAAACGGTGACCTCGTGGCCCTTCATCGCGAGACGGTGCGCGCAGGCGAGACCCGCAGGCCCGGCCCCAACGACCGCCACCGATTTCCCGGTGCGCTCGGCGCGGGTGTAGGGATGGCTCTGCTTGGCCATCAGCGTATCGGTCGCGAAACGCTGCAGCGCGCCGATCTCGACCGGCTCGCCTTCCGAATCCATGCGGACACAGGAGCCTTCGCAGAGGTTCTCGGTCGGACAGACACGGGCGCACATGCCGCCCATGATGTTCTGATCGAAGATCGTCTTCGCTGCGGCTTCCGGCGTTCCGGTCGAGATTTGCCGGATGAAGAGCGGAATATCGATCGCGGTCGGGCACGCTTCCATGCATGGCGCATCATAGCAGAAATAGCAGCGATCGGCCGCGATGCGGGCTTCTTGCGTCCCCAGCGGCGGCGCGTGATCGGCGAAATTGGTGCAGTAGCTTTCCGGGTCGAGCCGTGCTGGCGCGATCCCTTCGGTGAGCTGGCTATTGGACACTTGCGGGCTCCCTGTCAGTTTTTCTTATTCCCTACGCTCGCACAGGATTGAATTTTATCAAGTGGTAAAATATGCCGCAGCTCGGCGGGTCGCCAATTCCCGCCCGATTGCCCGGTAGTTCAGCGCCCCCTACCCCACCCTTGCTCAATTATCGGGCAATCACGAGATCGCGAAACCCTGACACGAGGACGGCCGATGCGGCTTTTCACCGCGCGTTACCTCGCGTATAACCGCCTCCAGCACCAAAGAGCCCCGCAGAATGGGCTCCATTTCAAAGCACCCTTCGAGGACCGCATGACCAAAAATACCCGTGACAACGACGTGGCCTTCATTCAGGCCCTTGCCGAACTGCTCAATTCGAACGAGCTGACGGAAATCGCCGTGACGCGCGATTACGCGCAAGATGACAGCCTGAAAGTGCGGGTGTCGAAACAGACCAATATTGTGCAGGCAGCCGCGCCTGCGCCCGCAGCTGCCCCCGCTCCGGCGCCCGCAGCGGCCCCGGCGGCGCAATCCGCAGCCTCCGAGCAAGCCGCCCCCGTCGAAGACCCCGCCGATCACCCCGGCGCCGTGGCCTCGCCCATGGTGGGCACCGCCTATCTCTCGCCCGAGCCGGGCGCATCGGCCTTCGTGAAGGTCGGCGATCAGGTCAAGGAAGGCCAGACGCTGATGATCGTCGAAGCGATGAAAACAATGAACCACATCCCCGCCCCGAAATCGGGCACGGTCAAGCGCATCCTCGTCGATGACGGTCAGCCGGTCGAATACGGTTCGACCCTGATGATCGTCGAATAAGGGGGCCGGTATGTTCGACAAGATCCTGATCGCCAACCGGGGCGAGATCGCGCTGCGCGTGATCCGTGCCTGCCGCGAGATGGGGATCGCCTCGGTCGCGGTCCATTCGACGGCGGATTCGGACGCGATGCATGTGCGCATGGCCGATGAATCGGTCTGCATCGGCCCGAATTCCTCGACGCAATCCTACCTCTCGGTCCCCGCCATCGTCGCGGCCTGCGAGATCACGGGCGCGCAGGCGATTCACCCGGGCTACGGGTTCCTGTCCGAGAATGCCGCCTTCGTGCAGGTGCTCGAGGATCACGGCATCACCTTCATCGGCCCGTCGGCCGCCCATATCCGCATCATGGGCGACAAGATCACCGCGAAGGAAACCGCGAAGAACCTTGGCATTCCGGTCGTTCCGGGCTCTGCGGGCGGTGTGCCCGATACCGAGGCCGCAAAGCAGATCGCCGGCGATATGGGCTACCCCGTCATCATCAAGGCCACCGCCGGCGGCGGCGGTCGCGGGATGAAGGTCGCGAAATCCGAAGAAGAGCTCGAGGTTGCCTTCCGCACCGCGCGCTCCGAGGCGAAAGCCGCCTTCGGCAACGACGAAGTCTATATCGAGAAATACCTGCAGAAGCCGCGCCATATCGAGGTGCAGGTCTTCGGCGACGGCAAGGGCCGCGGCGTCCATTTGGGCGAGCGCGACTGCTCGCTCCAGCGCCGCCACCAGAAGGTGCTCGAAGAGGCCCCCGGCCCCTCGATCACACCCGAAGAGCGCGCGCGCATCGGCGGCATCTGCGCCGACGCGATCGGTGAGATGGGCTATTCCGGTGCGGGCACGATCGAGTTTCTCTACGAGGATGGCGAGTTCTATTTCATCGAGATGAACACCCGTCTTCAGGTCGAACATCCGGTGACCGAGGCGATCTTCGGCGTCGATCTGGTGCGCCAGCAGATCAAAGTCGCAGCCGGCGAGCCGATGGAATTCGATCAGGACACGCTCTCGATCCGCGGTCACGCGATCGAGGTGCGGATCAATGCCGAGAAGCTGCCGAATTTCGCGCCCTGCCCCGGCAAGATCACCCACTATCACGCGCCGGGTGGCCTTGGCGTGCGGATGGATAGCGCGCTCTATGACGGCTATTCGATCCCGCCCTATTACGACAGCCTCATCGGCAAGCTGATCGTGCATGGCCGCGACCGCCACGAGGCGCTGCAGCGCCTGCATCGCGCGCTTGGCGAGCTGATTGTGGACGGGGTGGACACCACCGTGCCGCTGTTCAACGCGCTCCTGCAGGAGCCCGATATCCAGAGCGGCAACTACTCGATCCACTGGCTGGAACGGTGGCTCGAAAAGAACCTCTGATCGGTTCGAAATTTGCGAAAACGCCCCCGGTTTCGGGGGCGTTTTTCATTTCGGGGTCAGCAGGCAGGTGCCGCGCTTTTTCTCTTTGTCCTTAGGGCGATAG
Source organism: Thioclava electrotropha (assembly GCF_002085925.2). Lineage (NCBI taxonomy): Bacteria > Pseudomonadati > Pseudomonadota > Alphaproteobacteria > Rhodobacterales > Paracoccaceae > Thioclava > Thioclava sediminum. Next base: position 1,372,321 of record NZ_CP053562.1, on the reverse strand, counting down.
TAATCCCCGATATGCTGCCGCTGGCCATTCCCGATCTGCTCCCAGTCCAGCCAGTGGCAGTCGTAATCGAGCACATCGGCCATCGCACTCATCGCCGGGAAAGAGGGGACGCCGATCAGCGCCTTTTCCTGCCCCTCGATCTGCGGAATCGAGTTCAGCTCGTTATCGGTACGCTCGCGCATCAGCAGGATCACCGGACCAGGTCGCTGCGCGAATTCGCTGTCCACGATCACCAGTTCCGGCCCCAGTTGGCGCACCAGCTGGAATAGCCGGAAATGGTCCATGACATGGTAGAGGATACCGAGGACGCCCACGACGTCGAAGCGCTCGCCCGCGTCGATCAGCTTCTGCATCCCGTCGAAGATGTCGTCGCAGATCAGCTTCACCTTCTCGCGCAGATGCGCGCGGGGAAATTGGTCGAAGCGGTCGATCAGCTCCTGCCGCCCTTCGATTCCCACCACTTCCGACGCGCCCGCCGCCGCGAAGGCATAGGCCCAGCGGCCATCATGCGCCGCCAGATCGAGCACGCGCTTGCCCGCGATCTCCTGCTCCAGCGGCTTGATGATCATCTTGTGGCGCAGGTTCATCCGCTCCACCGTGCCGGGATCTTCGGCGTATCGGTCGATCTCGGGGAGGAAATCGTAGAAACCCATATTTGCGCTCGGCCCCGCTCTGGTTCATCTTGTTGGCGAGCCTAGGCGTAACGGGAAAACCGGGCAAGATAATGACGGACAGGTTGAGCGCGGAACTACTTTTGGCGGGCTATGCGCAGGGCATCTTTCCGATGGCCGAAAGCCGCGACAATCCGCAATTGCATTGGTTCGACCCGGCTTTGCGCGGGATCGTGCCCTTGGACAAATTCCACATTTCGCGCTCTCTGGCGAAGGTAATCCGGCGCGGGGATTACAACATTTCAACAAATGCGGCGTTTCGGGGCGTGGTCGAAGGCTGCGCGGATCGTGACGAGACGTGGATAAACGGCCCGCTCTTCACGCTCTACGATCAGCTCCATGCGGCGGGCTTCGCGCATAGTCTGGAGGTCTGGCAGGACGGTGACCTCGCGGGTGGCATTTTCGGGATCACATTGGGCGGCGCGTTCTTCGGCGAAAGCATGTTCTCGCGCCGTCCCAATGCCTCCAAAGTGGCGCTGACCTATCTGGTGGACCGGCTGCGCCAGACCGGTTTCACCTTACTCGACACGCAATACATCACACCGCATCTGGCCTCGATGGGCGCGATCGAAGTGACCCGGATCGAATATCGCGCGCGTCTGGCTCAGGCGCTGACGCGGGAATGCGACTTCACCTCAGGCGTGCCCCCTGCGCCTCAGTCGCTTTTACAGCGGATGACCCAGACGTCGTAACGCGGGTGATCGAGCGCCGACAGCGCGGGACTGGAAGCGATCATCCAACCTGAGAAATCAGGCTGCGGCTTGTCCTCTTCGGTCACCGTCACATAGGCATAGGCATCCGAGGAGGGATCGTCGGCCGGGTAACGGCATTCGCGCAGCGTCACCTTGATGAACCCGTATTTCACGCTCTGCCCGACATTCAGATTGATGTCCGAGGCGATGCCCGACACCTTGTCGAGCCCGCGGAGCATCGCGCCCGTACCGTCGGCCAGCCCTTTCGCGGGCTCATCCTGCGGAATCTGGTCGTCCGGCGTCGTTTGCGTGAAGTCCTGCGCCGCAGCGAGCCCGGGAACGAGCGCCGCGATCAAAACCAAAGCGCGGATCATTGCGCCCCCTCCCCTGCGCCGTCGCCACTGCCGCCACCTGCGAATTTCAACATCAGATTCAGCATCGAGACCGCGCTTTGCGTGTCGAGAATTTCATCGCCGGGCTTGAGGTCGTCGATCGCCCCGCCCGGGATCAAGTCGATATAATTCGAGCCCAGGAGCCCGTCTTGCGTCACGGCAATCACCGTATCCTCAGGCAGCGCGACGCCGTTTTTCACCGAAATCGTGGTATCGGCGAAGAAAGTTTTCGGGTTGAGCGCGACGTTCGTCACCGTCCCGACCTTCACGCCCGCAAGCCGCACATCCGTGCCGGGCACGACGCCCCCGATCGACCGGAACGACGCATGCAGCGGGTAAGAGCCGCCATCGGCGCCAATGCCCATGCCGCGCCCTGCCCAGACCAGAAAGCCCAGGGCCACGACCAGCACGATCGCGCCGGTGATGATCTCGGTGCGGTTTTCGCTCATAGCGGGTTGGCCTTACTCGGGCTGCCAAGCCTCGTAATCGCGGCGCTCGACCGGATGCGCGAGGCGAATCGACCCCGGCGGCACATAGGCCGCTTCGGTGCCGGTGTGGTTTGCCTCATGCGGCTTTTCCCAAGGCTTATGGGCCAGCGGCTTGTCGGTCGGCGGCTCGTCATAGGTGAAGTGCATCCAGCCATGCCAGTCCGGCGGGATGCGGCTCGCTTCGCTTTCGCCATTATAGATCACCCAGCGGCGCTTGGCGTCCTTGGTGCGGTAATAGATGTTGCCTTGCTCGTCCTCGCCAACTTTCACGCCCTTACGCGCGGTGAAAAGCTGCGTGCCGACGGTCGAGCCGTTCCACCAGGTGAGAATTCGAAGCAGAAACTTCATGGGGCAACCTCCGCAATGCGTCTCGCCTGTTATATCCGCTGGGGCGTCGAGGTCCAGTGCCCGTGCGGGGATCAGGGCGCCTGCGAAGCGGAATTTGGTACCTCCAGCACAGCACGGTGCAAAAATCGCATCGTCGAGCGGCCGTCCACAACGAGCCATTCGCCCCCGCACGCCTGTCTGTGGAAGGTTTAGCGAAGCCTTTTCACAGCAACACGGCCTACGTGAGGCACATGACAAAAACAAAAGGGCGAGCCGAAGCTCGCCCCTTGCCTAATTCTTGGCAGCACCGCGATCAGCTCGCCGATTTGCCTTCTTTCTTGGCTTCGGCATAGATCAGCAGCGGCTTGGCGTCGCTCTGGGTCACGGCCTCTTCGTTCACTACGACCTCTTCGACCTCTTCCATGCCCGGCAGTTCGAACATCGTGTCGAGCAGGATGTCTTCCATGATCGACCGCAGGCCACGTGCACCGGTCTTCCGCTCGATCGCCTTCTTGGCGATCGCGGTCAGCGCATCGTCGGTGAAGGTCAGCGATACGCCCTCGATCTCGAAGAGACGCTGATACTGTTTCACCAGCGCGTTCTTCGGCTCGGTCAGGATGGTCACCAGCGCCTCGGCATCGAGATCGGTGAGCGTCGCGATGACCGGCAGACGACCGACGAATTCCGGGATCAGGCCGAATTTCAGCAGATCTTCGGGCTCAAGCTCCTTGAACAGCTCGCCGATATTACGCTCTTCGCTATCCTTAACATCCGCTCCGAAGCCCATCGCTGAGCCCTTGCCGCGCTGCGCGATGATCCGGTCGAGGCCCGCAAAGGCGCCGCCACAGATGAATAGGATATTCGTCGTGTCGACCTGCAGGAATTCCTGCTGCGGATGCTTGCGCCCGCCCTGCGGCGGCACGGAGGCCACGGTGCCTTCCATGATCTTCAGAAGCGCCTGCTGCACACCCTCGCCCGACACGTCGCGCGTTATAGACGGGTTGTCCGACTTGCGGGTGATCTTGTCGACCTCGTCGATATAGACGATGCCGCGCTGCGCCCGCTCGACGTTGTATTCCGAGGCCTGAAGCAGCTTGAGAATGATGTTCTCCACATCCTCGCCCACGTAACCGGCTTCGGTCAGCGTGGTCGCATCCGCCATCGTGAAGGGCACATCGAGGATGCGCGCCAGCGTCTGGGCGAGAAGCGTCTTGCCGCAGCCCGTCGGACCGATCAGCAGGATGTTCGACTTCGCCAGTTCGATGTCGGTCTTCGTGCCGTGGTTGAGGCGCTTGTAGTGGTTGTGCACCGCAACCGAGAGCACGCGCTTGGCATGTTCCTGACCGATCACGTAATCGTCGAGCACCTGGCAGATATCGCGCGGGGTCGGGACGCCATCGGTGGATTTCAGCCCGGCCGATTTCGTTTCCTCGCGGATGATGTCCATGCACAGCTCGACGCATTCGTCACAGATGAACACGGTCGGGCCCGCGATCAGCTTGCGGACCTCATGCTGGCTTTTGCCGCAGAACGAGCAGTAGAGCGTGTTCTTGCTGTCGGAGCCGTTCGAGTTCGCCATCTCTTACCTCTGCTGCCCGGGCTGCCCCCGGGCTTCGTGAATTGGCCTGTCCCATCAAGACTAGGACAGGCCAACCGTCACCTCAATGTCAAAATCGCCCCGAAGTTAAGCGGGAGGATCACTTTTCTCCGTCGTCGCTGACGCGGCTCTCGAGGATCTCATCGATCAGACCCCAGGACTTCGCTTCTTCGGCGGACATGAAGTTGTCGCGCTCGAGACCGGCCTCGATCGTGTCGTAGTCGTTGCCGGTGTGCTTGACGTAGATTTCGTTCAAGCGACGCTTGAGTTTCTCGGTCTCGCGGGCGTGGATCATGATGTCGGTCGCCTGACCCTGATAGCCGCCCGAGGGCTGGTGCACCATGACGCGGCTGTTGGGCAGCGAGAAGCGCATTCCCTTTTCGCCCGCGGTCAGCAGCAGCGAGCCCATCGACGCCGCCTGCCCGATCACCAGGGTCGAGACCTTCGGCTTGATGTATTGCATCGTGTCGTAGATCGAGAGACCCGACGTCACCACGCCGCCCGGCGAGTTGATATACATCGCGATCTCTTTTTTCGGGTTCTCGGCCTCGAGGAAGAGAAGCTGCGCGCAGATCAGGGTCGACATGCCGTCATGGACCGGCCCCGACAGGAAGATGATGCGCTCTTTCAGCAGGCGCGAGTAGATGTCGTAGGCACGCTCGCCGCGCGAGGTCTGCTCGACCACCATCGGCACCAGCGTGTTCATGTAAAACTCGTGGGGATCTTTCATCTCGGCCCTTCCTGGTCGTTCGACGCTGTTCATAGCGTGTGATCTTTACAGAAGTCTTAGTGACCGCATCGGGGACCTTCAAGGGCGCTGACCCCGCGCGAAGGGCTGCCGCGGCGCAAATATTGGCCGTCGGCGGGTGCGTGTTAATCGCATGGAAAGGGTCTGGACGTAGCGTGTCGGCGATTTTGCGGGAATGCGCCCGTGTGGAAAAATGAGGCGGACATGTCCAAATCCGAGGCTGGTGCAAGCGCCTGGCACACCGTGATGCTCAAATTGCTGATCCTGATCGCGGCGGCGGGGTTCGTGTTCGCGACGCTGATGACGCTGCTCACGATCAATTCGAACCATCGTCGCGCCAATGAGGCAGCGCGGGCACATCTCGACCAAATCCTGCCGATGCTCGGCGATTCGGTGACGGATGCGCTGATCACGGGGCGGATCGCGGATGCGACGCATGAGTTAGAAAACGTGCTCGCGGGCTCGGACGGTGCAGGCCAATCCGCAATCGCGCTCAACAGACGCGGCACCGTTATGACCGAGGCGGGCGCGCCCGATCCCGCGCTTATCGCTCTGGCGCAAAGCGCGCTTGAGGCCAACGACAGGGCGGTCTCGGCAGATGGGCTGAGCGAGGCGATTCCGCTGCGCATCTCCCCGGAGGATCCGCCGATCGCCGCGATTGCCCTGCGCTGGAGTCCGGCCCCCGCCATCGCTCGAGCGCAGAAGGACATGGTGCGCAACCTCGCTTTCACCGCTTTGATTTTCGCGGGCATTCTCGGCGGTGTGATGCTGGGCGCGCGCTGGCTGATCACCCGCCCCCTCACCCGCGTGACGGAGGCGATGCGCTCCGTGGCCGGGGGACAACTCGATACGGACATCCCGGCTACCGGTCGCCGCGACGAAATCGGTGCGATCGCCCGCACTCTGGGGACCTTCCAGTCCGAGCTCGCGACCGCCGAATCGCATAACCGTGCCGCACGGATGCATAGCGCCGCGCTCGAAAGCGCCACCGTCGCGATCATTCTTACCAACAACGACCACGTCATCACCTTCGCCAATGAGGCGGCCGCGGAATTGCTGCGCCCCTTCGCTGCGGAAATTCGCGCCCACAACCCGGATTTCGATCCCGACAAGCTCTTGGGAACGCGCGCGGATCGCATCTTGCCGGCGGGCACGACAACGGCCGCCGCCCTCGACGATGGCGCGCGCGACACGCTCACGCTCGAAGGACGGATGCGTGCCGGGGCGATTCTCGCCCTCGTCAGTCCCGTCATCGACGAGGCCGGGGAGAAGATCGGCCATGTCTCGCAATGGCGCAACATCACCGAAGAACAGCGAAACGCCTCTTTGATTTCCGCGATCGACGCCAACCTGCTACGAGTCGATCTGCGCCCTGACGTGACGATCGACACGGTCAACGACGCATTTGCCGAGGTTTTTGGTGCGCCCCGCGCAAAGATGGAGGGAATGTCCGTCGCCGGTCAGATCACCTTCGAAGGGCAGCCAGTCTGCGAAATCCTCCAGCGCGACCCCCAGCCCTTTGCGGGCATGCTCGTGCTGCGCTGCGCCGATGGCCGTCAGGCCTGGCTCGAAGGCTCGGTCAATCCGATCCTCGATACGGACGGCAAGATGGTCATGTTCAGCGTTCTTGCGAGCGACCGAACGCAACAACATCTGGAAGCCGAAGCCCGGCGGGCCGAGCGAAGCGCGATGATGGCCGCCCAACAGAACATCGTGGAGACGCTGAAATCGGCCTTGGCGGGGCTCTCTGCCGGGGACCTCATGGCCGAGATCACCACCGAATTCGAAGGCGACTACAAGGCTTTGCGCAGCGATTTCAACAGCGCGATCGGCGATCTGCGGGGCGCGATGCGCAAGGTGCTCGACAATGCCGGATCGATCCGCACCGAGGCGCGGCAGATCTCGTCGAGCTCCGACGATATGGCGCGACGCACCGAACGGCAGGCAGCCACGCTGGAAGAAACCGCCGCAGCGCTCAACGAGATCACCGCCTCTGTCGAGGCCGCCGCCCGCGCTGCCGGTCGCGCCAACGACCTCGTCGAAACCGCCCGGCGCAGTGCCGAACAAAGCGGCCACGTCGTCTCTGAAGCCGTGCAGGCCATGTCGGAAATCGAGCAGAGCTCGGAACAGATCAGCCGGATCACCAGCGTCATCGACGAGATCGCCTTCCAAACCAACCTGCTCGCCCTCAATGCCGGGGTGGAGGCCGCCCGCGCTGGCGAGGCAGGGCGCGGCTTCGCCGTCGTCGCCTCGGAGGTGCGCGCACTCGCGCAACGCTCCTCGGATGCGGCGCGCGAAATCGCCGAACTGATCGCGAACTCCTCGGCGCAGGTCAAGCGCGGCGTCGGCCTCGTCGGCCAAGCGGGCGATGCGCTCGGCGGGATCCAGTCCTCCGTCTCCGATCTCCTCGCCTATGTCGCGGACAGCGCAAATGCGACACAGGAGCAAAGCGCAGGCCTGACGGAAATCAACTCCGCCGTGACCCAACTCGATCAGGTCACCCAACACAACGCGGCCATGTTCGAAGAAGCACTCGCCGCGAGCCAGGTTCTCGAACGCGAGGCGATGGAACTCGGCGCGGCAATGGGGCAATTTAAACTTGGCGAGGCTGCTCCGGATGAGGGGGCCGATAGCACGTCGCCTGCAGAAAATGCGGCTGCGGCAGAAACCTCCCCCGAAACGTCCGGGCCCACAGCATCCGCGCCGCAGCAATCAGCCCGCCCCAAATCGGCTCAGCAGGTCAGCATGTCGGGCAACACCGCGCTGGCGGTGCCACCACCCTCAGATGACGATTGGGAGGATTTTTAACCGAAGAAGGAACTTGCAGAATGCATTGACGCGGGACGCCAATCACGACGCGTTGGGATGGGGCGCAGCGATCATGGCCTCCGCCCGATCCGTCTCGCCTGCGCCTTTCGTCCCGGCCTCGCCCGCCCGGAACCAAGCCCGGATGGCGGCGCGCTCCTGCGGCTCCATGTAGCTCAAATTCGCGGGGGGCATCGCATCGGTCAGCCCGGCTTGCACATAGATCTGCCGTGCGGCGGCGGCAATTTCGCGCGGTGTCTCCAGCTTGATGCCCTTCGGCGCATGACCGATCCCTTCATAGCCGGGCTCGTTCGCATGGCACATCGAACAGCGCCCCATGACGATCCCGCTGACCTCGTCGAAGCCGGGTGCAGCGGCGAAGCGCTGCTCGAAGGGGGTAAGCATCGCGCTGTCCTCCATGTCCTCGCCAGCATCCGCTTTCGGAATCGCGGACAGCCAGACGATCGCGACGAACAGCGCCGCGGTCGCCCCCCATGTCCACCACGGCTTGCCCTTATGGGCGTGATGGGTGTTGAAGAAATGCCGGATCGTCACGCCCATCAGGAACACCAGAGAGGCGATCAGCCAGTTATACGCGCTAGCGAAGGCCAGCGGATAATGGTTCGACAGCATCAGGAAGATAACCGGCAGCGTCAGGTAGTTGTTATGCGTCGAGCGCTGCTTGGCGATCTTGCCGTATTTCGGATCGGGCGTGCGCCCCGCCATTAGATCCGCGACCACGATCTTCTGGTTCGGTATGATGATCAGGAACACATTCGCGGTCATGATCGTCGCGGTGAAGGCGCCCAGATGCAGCAGCGCCGCGCGGCCCGAGAAAACCTGCGTATAGCCCCAAGCCATCGCGACGAGAATGACGTAGAGGCCCAGCATCAGCCGCGTGTTGTTCTCGCCAAAGCTCGATTTGCAGATCAGATCGTAGAGGAGCCAACCCAGCGCGAGCGAGCCGATCGAGATCAGGATCGCCCCCCACACGGGCAACTCCATCACCCGCGGGTCGATCAGGTAGAACTGCGCTTGCGTCCAGTAGAGCACCACCATCATCGCAAAGCCCGAAAGCCACGTCATGTAGCTTTCCCATTTGAACCAGGTCAGCCGGTCGGGCATCTGCGCGGGTGCGACGAGGTATTTCTGAATATGGTAAAAGCCGCCGCCATGGACCTGCCACGCCGCGCCATGCACCCCCTTGGGGGCACCGGGCTCGGGCACCAGCCCCAGATCAAGCGCGATGAAATAAAAGGACGACCCGATCCACGCGATCGCGGTGATCACATGCAGCCAGCGCACCGCAAACTGCACCCATTCCAGAAAAAACGTGTAATCCATCCGTCATCCCTCGTTTTGCGCTCAGAGTTTCCCAAGCCACGCCCGAGCGCAAGCGATGGCGCGGCGGAACCGCCCGAATTTTGTCCGGATGCTCAAATCGCAAGCAGATGGAGGACCCGCGCTCAGCTGCCGCGATAGGTGGAGTAGCCATAAGGCGAGAGCAGAAGCGGCACATGGTAATGCGCCCCGGCGTCATTCATGCCGAACCGGATCGGGATTTCATCGAGGAACAGCGGCTCTGGCGCCCCCTGCCCGCTCGCCCTCAGATAGTCGCCTGCGGCGAAGACCAGCTCGAACTGGCCGGTGCGAAATCGCTCCACCGGCAGGATCGGCGAGTCGGTGCGCCCATCGGCATTCGTCACCATTTCGGCCAGCACCTCACGGTCGACCCCGTTGAGCGCGAAGAGCGTGATCTTGAGCCCTTCCGCCGGGCATCCCCGTGCCGTGTCGAGCACATGGGTGGTCAGATATCCTGCCATCGCGTTCTCCTTCGCCAATCGTCGAGACCGCGATCACTATGCTTTCGGGTGAAACAAACCGCAAGATATCGTGCGCTCACCGGAAGTTGCTTAGTATTTCACATGCTTATGGTTGATCACCGCACAGCTGCCTCTAGGTGACATTACAGGTTCACGTAGCCGTCACATCCATGTCACGTCGAAAGGCGATGGGCAGCGCAGCAACGAGCGGAAGGACCCTATGGGCAACAACATACAGCCTGTGATTTTCCCGACTGTTTCCGCTCCGCTTCTCCGCGCAGGCGCCGGGTGCCTGCCCTTCCCTGCAGATCCACCGGAGATGTGACATGAGCCGATCGCGCCATCACAACAAACAACGCTACCGCAGCCTTTTCCTGTCGGATTTCCACCTCGGTTCGCGCGGGTGCAGCCCTGGCCCGATCCTCGACTTCCTTCAAAGCGTTCAGGCCGACGCGATCTACCTCGTCGGCGATATCCTCGATCTCTGGCATGGCGGACCCGTGCAATGGGGCGACATTCATGCCGAGATCATCGAGACCCTCGAAGCTCATGCCGAAGCCGGGACGCGCATCGTCTATCTGCCCGGAAACCACGATGCGGCTTTGCGCTCGCCGGGGATGAATTTCCTCAGCTTCGAGCTTACCGAGACCGCGCTGCATGTCGGCGCGGACGGGCAACGCTACCTCATCGTGCATGGCGATCAATGCGATGCGCGCATCCTGCGCTGGCACGCGATGACCCGTTTCGGGAGCCGGATGGACGCGCTGTTCCGCGGCATCGATGCCTGGCTGCGCCGTCGCCGCGATGTCTCCGAGACCGAGCGCACCCTGATCCAACTCGCCATCGAAGGCATCAATCAGCTAATCGCGCGCGGCTCGGGCTATGAGCATCGGCTGATCGCGCTGGCCTCCGAAGCCGGGGTCGACGGAATTATCTGCGGCCACTCGCACAAGCCTGCTTTGCGCGATGTCGACGGGCTGACCTATGCCAATTGCGGCGATTGGGTGGACAGCCTGACCGCCCTGGCCGAGGATAGTTCCGGCGCATTGCAACTTCTTCAATGGGGCGCGGAGCCCGCTGCGGTCACCGAGACCGGCACCCGCCCCGCCGTCGCAAAGGTACGCGCATGACGATCCTTCTGCTGTCCCTCGCAGCCCTTCTGGGCCTCACCCTCACGGCGCATCTTCTGAGCGCCGCGATGACCGCGTGGCGCGAATCCCGCCCCGCTAAACCGGTGCCCGACGAGTTGCCCTTCATCGCGCTGATGCGCCCGGTCTGCGGGGTCGATCCCTTCGACGCGGAGACGCTGGGCTCCTCCTTCAACCTCGACTACCCGAATTACGAGGTGATCTTCTGCGCGCCGTCGGAGCGCGATCCGGCCTGCGCGCTGGTCCGCCGCCTGATCGAGGAGAACCCACAGGTGCGCGCGCGGCTTCTGACGGGGCTCGACGCGGTGTCGGGCAATCCGAAGCTCAACAACCTGCACAAGGGGCTGTCGGCGACCGAGGCGGAGTGGCTCGCGATGGCCGACAGCAATCTGCTGCTGCCGCGCGACTACCTGCAGCGGCTGGTGGCGGAATGGCGGCCCGGCACCGGGCTCGTATCCGCCCCGCCGGTGGCCGAGCGCCCGGGCAATCTCTGGGGCGCGGTGGAGGCGGCTTTCCTCAACACCAATCAGGCGCGCTGGCAGGTGACCGCCGACATGATCGGGATGGGCTTCGCGCAGGGAAAATCTCTGTTCTGGCGGCGCGATATTCTGATGGCGGGCGGCGGTTTCGCGGCGCTGGGGCGCAACATGGCCGAGGACGTGGCCTCGACCAAACTGGTGCGCCGTCAGGGCCTTAAGGTGCGGCTGACGCGGCACCTTTTCGCGCAACCGATCGGGATGCGCTCGGCCCGCGCGGTCTGGGACCGGCAGTTGCGCTGGTCCAAGGTGCGCCGCGACGGATTCGTGATGATTTTCGCAGCCGAGATCGCGCAGGGCCCGTTCCTGCCCTTCCTCGCCGCGCTTACCCTCGCCGCTTTGGGCGCGATGCCGTGGATCGCCCTGCCGCTTCTGGTGGCGCTGTGGTACGGTGCCGAGGTGCTGCTCGCCCGGATCGCGGGCTGGCCCGCCTCGGCGCGCGACATCGCGGGCTTCGCGATCCGCGACGCGATGCTGCCCGCGCTGTGGCTGATGACATGGTTCGGGCGCGATTTCACCTGGCGCGGCAATGACATGACCCACCGGGACGTCGCCCGCAGCGACGCCCCCGTCACGGAGTAACCTGATGATCGGCCTCGAGACGATCTCCGTATTGATGGCGAAACACGGTCTGGCCGTGCTGGCGCCGATTGCGGTGCTCGAAGGGCCGATCGTGACGGTGATCGCGGCGTGGCTCGCCAGCCAGAACATGTTCTCGGTCTGGTCGGTCGCGATCATCGTGATCCTTGCCGATCTCGTCGGCGATCTGGGGCTCTATGCGCTTGGCCGATGGGGGCTGAACCGGATGCCCAAGAAATGGCGCGACAAGCTGGGCCTGAGCCGCGCGCGGCTCGTGAGTGCGGCGCGGCACTTCCAGAACAAAGGGGTCAAGACGCTGGTCTTCGGCAAGCTGACCCATTCGGCGGGCGCGCCGGTGCTGGTCGCGGCCGGGGTCGCGCGGATGAATGTCTGGGTTTTCATGCTCACGAACCTGATCGCGACGATCCCGAAATCGCTGGCCTTCGTGGCGCTCGGCTATTGGCTCGGTTCGCATATCGGGAAGATCGACAGCTGGCTGTCGAAAGGCTCGCTGATCCTGCTGGTCGTGATCATTCTTGGTGGCACGATCTGGTTCTTTCGCCGCAAGAGGTCGCACACATGACGACGATCACCTGCATTCTGCCCGCCTATAACGAGGCCCCGCGGATCGGCGCGGTGCTGGAGCGTGTGCTGGACCATCGCCAGATCGCCGAGGTGATCGTGATCGACGACGGCTCGAGCGATGGCACCGCCGAGACCGCAGAAGGCTATCGCGACGCCCATCCGCATCTGCGGGTGCTGCGCCAGACGCAAAATGGCGGCAAGACGGCCGCCGTGGCCGCCGGGATCGCGGAGGCCGCGGGCAGCCATCTGCTGCTGCTCGACAGCGATCTGCTGGGGCTGACCCATGCCGATCTGGGCGCGCTGATCGCGCCGGTGGCGAGCGGGGAGGCCGATGTCACGATCAGCCTGCGCCGCAACGCGCCGCGCATCTGGCGGATGATCGGGCTCGATTACATCTCGGGCGAGCGGGTGATCCCGCGCGAGATGCTGGGCGCGCGCCTCGACGCGCTCAACGCCCTGCCCCGCTTCGGGCTGGAAGTGTTCATGAACCGGCTGTGGATCGCAGAGCGCGCCCGGATCGCCGTCGTCTCCTGGCCCGGCGTCGACAGTCCGATGAAATCCGCGAAGCTCGGCAACTGGCGCGCAGGCGTCGCCGCCGACGCACGCATGATCCGCGATATCTTCCGCACCATCGCGCCGCATCGCGCGTTGGGTCAGATCGTGGCGATGCGCAGCCTGCGGGTTCGCGGCGAGGCGCAGGCTTTACCGCGCAAGTGGTTGGAACGTATACCTCGCTGAACGGTTCGGTTCACGACAGATCAGCGGAGGTTTCATGTCACAACACGCGCGCGTCGTTATCATCGGCTCTGGCTCGGCCGGACTGTCTGCCCTGCGCGAAGTGCGCCATGCGACCGATGACTTCCTGATCGTCAACGATGGCCATTGGGGCACGACCTGTGCCGAAAGCGGCTGCATGCCCTCCAAGGCGCTGATCGAAGCCGCCAACGCCTTCCACCGCCGCCACGATTTCGAGGCCTTCGGGATTTCCGGCGCCGAGGCGCTGCGCATCGACGTACCCGCCGTGATGGCGCGGATGAAACGGATGCGCGACGGGTTCACGAAATCGCCGCGCAAGGTCCCCAAAGCCCTTGGCGACAAGGCGATCTCGGGTCGCGCCACGCTCCTCGGTCCGAACCGGATCGAGATTGAAGGCCATGGCGAGGTGACCGCCGATGCGATCATCCTCGCGACGGGTTCGTCGCCGGTGCTGCCGGGGCCGTGGAAGACCTTTGGCGAGCGCATCCTGACCACCGACACGCTGTTCACCCTCGACGATCTGCCCAAGCGGATCGCGGTGATCGGCATGGGCGCGATCGGGGTGGAGCTGGCACAGGCGATGGCGCGGATGGGGATCGAGGTCGCGGGTTTCGACGCGCTGGAAAGCGTCGCCGGCATGACCGACCCGGAGGTCGCAGCGGTCTTGCGCGACGCGATCGCGGCGGAGCTGCCGCTGCATCTGGGCGCCCCGGCGGAGATTTCCGAAGGCGATGCGGGCAGCCTGATCGTGAAAGGCGCAGGCGGCGTGGAATTCGAGGCCGATGCCGTGCTCGCCGCGATGGGACGCCGCCCCAATATCGCGGGGCTCGGGCTGGAGACGCTGGGCGTGCCGCTCGACGATCACGGGATGCCGGAGGTCGACGCCTCAACCACCCAGATCGGCGATCTGCAGGTCTTTCTGACAGGCGACGCGAATGCCATTCGTCCGATTTTGCACGAGGCCTCGGACGAAGGGCATATCGCGGGGCGCAACGCCGTGGCCGACGCCCCGCGCTGCTATAGCCGCCGGACCTCGATGGCCATCGCCTTCAGCGCGCCCAATGCGGTGCGCGTGGGGCAAAGCTTCAAGGACCTCGAGGGGCAGGACATCCTGATCGGCAGCGCGGATTTCGCAACGCAATCGCGCGCCCGGCTGGCCGAAGAGGCGTATGGCATGCTCCGCGTCTATGCCGAGCCCGAAACCGGCAAGCTGCTGGGCTGCGAGATGGCGCTGCCCGAGGGCGAGCATTTCGCGCATCTCTTCGGCCTCGCGATCCAGTCGGGCATGAGCGTTTTCGACATGCTGGCGATGCCCTTCTATCACCCGGTGGTCGAGGAAGGCCTGCGCAGCGCCCTGCGCGAAATTTCCAAGCAGCTTCCCGATGAGGACCGCTCGGACCTCTCCGATTGCCCCGAAAAAGGGCATCCGGCGCTCGATTAAAGGGCTGCGATCTCGGCCACGCGCGCGGCGTTGTCGGGCGCGGTGGTGCCGTCCGCCATCACCAGCGAGTTCTCGAACCCGACCCGCGCCTTGCCGCCCTTGGCGAGCGCATTGCGCAGGCAGTCGGTCTCGCCCGAACCGAAGGCGCAGATCGCCCAGTCCGGGGTGATCGCCTCGGCCTGCATCCAGTCGAGGAACGGGTCGAGCATCGCAGGCGTCGAGACCTGCCCCGCAACATAGCGACCCATCACGAAGATCAGTTGCAGCCCGGGATCGCGCAGCAGGCGATCCGGCAGTACATGCACCAGCGCCTCGGCATCCTCGCGGGAGTAGAGGATATGCTGGATCGCGATCCCACGTTCCGCCGCCTCTTCGTAAAACCGTATCGCCAGCAATTCATGGTCGCGCAGCATCTCGCGCGCCGAAACCGAAACCATCTGCGCGCCCGAGTTCAACGCGACGTAGCGCTGATGCCCCGGTTCGTAGCGCCCTGCGGACTCGGTGGTGATCTGGATCGCCATCTCGCCCAGACGCGGGTGCAGATGGGCCAGCGCCTCGGCATAGGCGCCAGTATCGAGCAGATGTCTGCCCGCATCGTCGCGCAGATGCAGATGCAGCGCCCCTGCCCCGGCGTCACGGCAGGCCAGCGCGGTCTGCGCGATCTCGTCCAAGGTGATCGGCAGCGCCGGGTGATCGGTCTTCGTCTTGGTCGCCCCGTTCGGCGCGACCATGATATGCGGCAGGCTCACCCGAGAACCTCGCGGATCGCGGTGCCGAGCTTGTCCACCAATTCCCCGATCTGGTCGTCGGTGATGATGAACGGCGGCGCGAGCAGAATGTGGTCGCCGCGCTGGCCGTCGATCGTGCCGCCCATCGGGTAGCAGACGAGCCCCGCCTCGAAGGCTGCCGCCTTGAGCTTCTTGTTGATGGCCTTGGCCGGGTCCATCGGCTCTTTCGTGGCGCGGTCGGCTACGATTTCGAGGCCGCGGAACATGCCCCGCCCGCGAATGTCGCCGATATGCGGATGCTGGCCGAACGCCTCGCGCAATGCCGCGTCGAGCACTTCGCCCTGCTGCGCCGCCCGCGCGACCAGTCCGCCCTCGGTCAGCTTCTTGACCACCGCATCGCCCGCAGCGGTCGCAGTCGGGTGGCCGATATAGGTGTGGCCGTGCTGGAAGAAGCCCGAGCCGTTGACGAAGGCGTCGTAAATCTCGGAGGTGCAGAGCGCCGCCCCGATGGGCTGGTAGCCCGCGCCGAGCCCCTTCGCGATGGTGACGATATCGGGCGCAATCCCGTCCTGCTCGCAGGCGAACAGCGTGCCGGTCCGGCCCATCCCGCACATCACCTCGTCGAGGATCAGCAGGATGCCGTATTGATCGCAGATTTCGCGGATGCGCTTGAAATAGCCCTTCACCGGGGGCACCGCGCCCATCGTGGCGCCGACGACCGGCTCGGCGATGAAGCCGATCACGTTCTCCGCCCCGAGGCGCTGAATCTCGGCCTCCAGCTCGTTGGCGACGCGCAGACCGTATTCCTCGGCCGTCTCGCCTTCCTCGCGCCAGCGGTATTCATGCACGGGCGCGATATGGCTCACATCGATCAGCAGCGGGTTGAACTTCTCGCGACGCCACGCATTGCCGCCAGCGGCCAGCGCGCCCAGCGTATTGCCGTGATAGGACTGGCGGCGCGCGATGAAATGCGACCGGCTCGGCTCGCCCTTCTCGACGAAATACTGCCGCGCCATCTTCAGCGCGCTTTCCACCGCCTCCGATCCCCCGGACGTGAAATAGACGCGATCCAAGCTCCCCGGCGCGTGAGCGATGAGGCGATCTGCCAGTCGTTCGGCGGGTTCGGAGGTGAAGAAACTCGTGTGCGCGAAGGCGATATTGTCGATCTGAGCCTTGATCGCCGCAGTCACGTCAGCGTCAGAGTGACCGAGGCAGGAGACCGCCGCGCCCCCGGACCCATCGAGATATCGCTTCCCGTTGGCGTCGAGGATGTAGATACCGTCGCCCTTCACCGCCAAGGGCGGATTGGACTTCGTGTGGCGGGGGAATACGTGACTCATATCGGTCCCTCCTTCGGGACAAGAATGCGTGAGGATCGCTGATTACCCCATGAAACATATGTTTTGCGCATTGACAATATATGAAACAATTGAAACGGTCACCTCAACGCGATAACTGGTGATGGAACCTGGGGAGGAGCATTGTCCGGCAGTTTCGAACAGCGATTGGCTGCGCAATATGGCAACCTTTCCGCGCGCTTGCGTGAGGCGGGAGACTATATTGCAGACAACCCGGTGAGCATCGCCACCCGTTCGCTGCGCACGCTGGCGAGCGAATCGAACCTTGCGCCCGCGACCTTCACCCGCCTCGCCCATGCGCTCGAATACGAGAATTTCGAAGAGCTGCGCGAGACCATGCGCGACCAGATCGGTCGCCGTGTGTCCCCCTTCGCGGACCGCGCCGATCGGCTGCAGAAGGATGCCGTCGATCCGCAGAGCAGCTTCCTCAACCGTTATGCCGCGGCGACGCAGGACAATATCGCAGCCCTGACCGCCGCGATCGAACCGGGACGTCTCGAGGCCGTGGCCGACAAGCTCGCCGCTGCACGCCGGGTGGTGCTGCTGGGCGCGCTCGGCTCGACGGGGATCGCGGAATACACCGCCTATATCGCCAATTTCCTCGGCGATAACTGGGAGCTGGGCGCACGGGCGGGCTCGTCGCTGGGCGCCACGCTCGCGGGGCTCGACGAGCGCGACGCGGTTCTGGTCATCACCAAGCCGCCCTTCGCGCGCTCCACCATCCGCAGCGCGATCCATGCCCATGAACAGGGCGCCTATGTCGCGCTGATTACCGACAGCCGCAGCTGTCCGGCGCTGCACGCGGCCGATGAGACCTTCATCGTGCCCACCGACAGCCCGCATTTCTACACGAGTTACGTCGCCACGCTGTTCTTGCTCGAAGCAATTCTGGCGCTGGTGGCGAAGCGCGCGGGACCCCGCGCAACCGAACGGATCGCCGAGGTCGAACGGCGCAACAGGCTTCTCGACGAAGTCTATGCGCGCTGACCGACGCGGACCGTATCTTTGAACCGAGACCCAAAAACGACCAACGGGAGTTACTCAATGAAAAAGTTCTTCAAACTCGGGGCCATCGCGGCCGTCGCCGGTGCGCTGTTCGCGCCCGCGGCGAACGCAGCCGACGAGACCTTCATCACCATCGGGACCGGCGGCGTCACGGGCGTCTACTACCCGACCGGTGGCGCGATCTGCCGCCTGATGAACAAGAGCCACAAGGAAACCGGCGTGCGTTGCTCGGTCGAATCCACCGGCGGTTCGGTCTACAACATCAACACGATCCGTTCGGGCGAGCTGGACTTCGGCATCGCCCAGTCGGACTGGCAGTACCACGCCTACAAGGGCGACTCGAAGTTCTCCGATCAAGGTCCGTTCGAGAAGCTGCGCGCGGTGTTCTCGATCCACCCCGAGCCCTTCACCGTCGTCGCGCGTGCCGATAGCGGCATCAAGAACTTCGCCGACCTCAAGGGCAAGCGCGTGAACATCGGCAACCCCGGTTCGGGTCAGCGCGGCACCATGGAAGTGCTGATGGACGCGATGGGCTGGAAAACCTCGGACTTCGCGCTCGCAACCGAGCTGAAGGCAGCCGAGCAGTCGAAAGCGCTCTGCGACAACCAGATCGACGCGATGGTCTACACCGTGGGTCACCCCTCGGGTTCGATCCAGGAAGCCACCACCTCGTGCGACGCGACCCTCGTGAACGTCACGGGTGACGCGGTCGACAAGCTGGTCGCCGACAACCCCTACTACGCGAAAGCCACCATTCCGGGCGGCATGTATCGCGGCAACCCCGACGACACGCAGACCTTCGGTGTGCGCGCGACCCTCGTGACCTCGGCCGATGAGCCCGATGACGTCGTCTACGCTCTGGTGAAGTCGGTCTTCGACAACTTCGACGAGTTCAAGAAGCTGCACCCGGCTTTCGCGCATCTGACGCCGGAAGAAATGGTCACCAAGGGCATCTCGGCTCCGATCCATCCGGGCGCTCTGAAGTACTATAAGGAGCAGGGCTGGATCAAATAAGCCCTGCGTATAACTGGGCGGGCGCGCTTGCGTGCCCGCCTTTTTTAGTTTCAGCTTTAAGATCATGCCGGAACAGGCGGACGGCCCGTTGGGCCGCTAGGGGGAACGATGGCGGAAAATCGCGCCTTGAACGAACAGGAATTACAGGAGCTCGTCCAGGCTTCTGACAGCGGGGCACGCAGCCCCAAGGGATGGGTCGGGCTCATGGTCGCCGTGGTGGCGCTGAGCTGGTCGATCTTTCAGGTGCTTCTGGCTTCGCCCATCGGGCCGTATGTGCTGCCGGGCGACCTGATCAACAACGCCCGCCAGATCCATCTGGCCTATGCCATCTTCCTCTCGGCGATGGCGTATCCGCTGTTCAAATCCTCACCCAAGGACCATGTGCCGTGGTATGACTGGATCCTCGCGGTCGGCGGTGCGCTGCTCTCGATGTACGGCTATTTCTTCTACCAGAAGATCGTCGACAATGGCGGGCTCGCCGATATGCAGGACGCCTATATCTCCGTCCTCGGCATCATCTTCCTCTTCATCGCAGCCTATCGCACGCTCGGGCCCATCATGGTCCTGCTGGCGATCGTGTTCCTGTGCTACGTCTTCTTCGGCTCCTCCGAGTTCTTCCCCGAACAGATCCGCTGGGCCGGCGCGAGCCTGCGCAAGGCCATGTCGCATATGTGGATCACCTCCGAGGGGGTGTTCGGCATCGCGCTTGGCGTCTCGACCAAGTTCGTCTTCCTCTTCGTGCTGTTCGGCGCGCTTCTCGAGAAAGCCGGCGCGGGCAACTACTTCATCCAGATGGCCTTCGGCGCGCTCGGCCATCTGCGCGGCGGCCCGGCAAAAGCCGCCGTCGTGGGCTCTGCCGCGACCGGCCTGATCTCGGGCTCGTCGATCGCGAACGTCGTCACCACCGGCACCTTCACCATTCCGCTGATGAAGCGCGTGGGCTTCTCGGCTGAGAAGGCGGGTTCGGTCGAGGTGGCCTCTTCGGTCAACGGCCAGATCATGCCCCCGGTGATGGGGGCTGCCGCCTTCCTGATGGTGGAATATGTCGGCATCTCCTATCTGGAGGTCATCAAACACGCCTTCATCCCGGCGATCATCTCCTACATCGCACTGTTCTACATCGTGCACCTTGAGGCGGTGAAAAACCGGATGCCGACGATCGGCGACCGCGTGGTCTCGGTCTGGCGCACCGCCTTTGGCATGTTCGCCTTCTTCGCGGGCTTCGCGGCCCTGTGCTACGCCACGCAATTCCCGGTGCGCCTCATCACTTCGATGGTGCCCGAAGGCGCGGCCTGGGTTCTCGCCCTGCTCGTCGTTGTGGTCTATCTCGGCCTCGTCTGGGTCGCTGCGAAAGCGCCCGATCTGGAGCCGGACGATCCGAATTCGGAGATCGTGAAGCTTCCCGAGATCAAGGACATCTATAAGGCGGGCCTCTACTACCTGCTGCCGATCGTCGTGCTGGTCTATTTCCTGATGATCGAGCGCAAATCGCCGGGCCTGTCGGCCTTCTGGGCCTCGTTCCTGCTGTTCTTCATCCTGCTTACGCAGAAACCGCTCAAGGCGATGTTCCGCGGCGAGAGTGCGCCCATGAGCCGCTTCCGTGAAGGTGTTCTCGACCTGATCGGCGGCATGATCGATGGCGCGCGCAACATGATCGGGATCGGTCTGGCCACGGCCACCGCCGGGATCATCGTGGGCACCGTCTCGCTGACCGGGATCGGTCAGGTGATGGCCGATTTCGTCGAGTTCCTCTCGGGCGGCAACCTGATCCTGATGCTGATCTTCGTGGCGATCCTGTCGCTGATCCTAGGGATGGGCCTGCCGACCACGGCGAACTACATCGTCGTCAGTTCGCTAATGGTGGGCGTGGTCGTCCATCTGGGCGCGCAATCGGGCCTCGTGGTGCCGCTGATCGCGGTGCACCTGTTCGTGTTCTACTTCGGGATCATGGCCGATGTGACGCCACCGGTGGGGCTAGCGAGTTTCGCGGCGGCGGCGGTCTCTGGCGGCGATGCGATCAAGACGGGCTTCACCGCCTTCTTCTATTCGCTGCGCACGGTCGCCCTGCCCTTCGTGTTCATCTTCAACACCGACCTGCTGCTGATCGACGTGACCTGGTATCAGGCGATCTTCGTCTTCATCGTGGCTACGATCGGCATCCTCGTCTTCACCGCAGGCACGATGGGCTGGTTCATCACCCGTTCGAAGATCTGGGAGACGGTGGCGCTGCTTCTGATCGCGTTCACCCTGTTCCGTCCCGGCTATTTCATGAACATGATCGAGCCGCCCTATAACGAGGTGCCGCCTGCCAATATCACGCAGCGTCTCGACAAGGCGCCGGTCGGTCGCGAGTTGCGGCTGGTCTTCTCGGGGCCCGATTATACGACGGGCGATCCGAAGGACATGACGGTGCTGGTCAAGGTGCCCGAGGGCGCGACGGGTCAGGACCGGCTCGACAAGCTCGGCCTGAGCTTCACCGAGACGGACGGCAAGATGGTCGCGGACGAGCCGATGTTCGGCACGGAGCTGCAGACCAAACTGCAGGGCTTCGACTTCTACGGCGACAATCCCGTCACCCTGTCCAACGTGAAGGTGCCGAACGACCAGCTCCCCAAAGAGCTGATGTTCATCCCCGCCTTCGCCCTTCTCGCGCTCATCGCTTTCCTGCAAAATCGGCGCAAGGAAGACGACGACGCGGCCTTTGCTGAAGGAGAACCGGCATGACCAATACCATTCTCTGCGCGATCGACATGAACCGCCCCAAGACCGAGCGCAAAGTGCTCGAATGGGCGGCGCGGCTGGCCAAGATGGAAGGCGCACAGCTCGACGTGATCACCGTGGTGCCCGATTACGGCTCGGCGGTGGTCGGGGCCTTCTTCTCGGACGATCACACCGCGAAAGCGAAGGAGCATGCGCGCGAGCTGCTGCATGACTTCGTCGCCGAGGTGGTCGGCCCCGAGGTGAACGCGAAGGTGCGCCACATCGTGGGCGTCGGCACCGCCTATCACGAGATCCTGTCGCTGGCCGAAAAGGACGGCGCGGACATGATCGTGCTCGGGGCGCACCGTCCCGATCTCAGCGATTACCTGCTCGGGCCGAACGCCGCGCGGGTCGTGCGGCACTCGAATTGCTGCGTCTTCGTCGTGCGCTGAGCGCGCGACCGACGCCAAAAGCTAAGGGCGCGCCCGGACGATGGGCGCGCCCTTTTTCTATCGGAGCCCGGATCAGGCGGCCCCGGAACAGGCTGCCCTAGATCAGGCGGCAGTATGCAACTGGCGCGGGGCCGACTGAGCTGCGATCACACAGGCTTCGGCCATTTCACGACGCCGCTGCGTGGAATATTCCGCAGGCATCCGCAGCGCCGCGTATTGGCGCCCATCCTCGTCGTTGCGGTAGGTCGGGCCCATCCGGCTCACATCGTAGCCAAGTTGGCGCAGCGCGCGCATCAGGGCGAGCGAGGAGAGGCAGATCAACTCGTCCGCGCCGCGTTCCCCGGCGCGCTCCACCAGCCCGTCGACGATGAGCCGCAGACAGGTCGAGCGTTCCGCCTGCGTAGTCAGCGCGTCGGAAATCACCAGCCGCGTGCATTCCCAGACCCTCTCGCTCGCGATTTCGGTCGGCAGGATTTCCGGCGGGATATGGGGCAACTTCCCCAGATGCGCGTCGCGCAGCATGTAGGTGTTGCCGCCCCAGATCGCCGCGGTCGACATGACCCTTGCCCCGCCCACCACCTGCCCGTCCTTCAGCACGAGCGAGTAATGCGCCAGAGGCGTATCGTATTGATCCATTTCTACTTCGTCATTATGCGGCACGTCCCAACCGAGCGTGTCGACGAAGACCTCCTTGCGCAGGCGCAGGAAGTCGTAAAAAGCGGTGCCGAAGCGGTGAAGTTGCGAGAATTCGAAAGTGCAGTTTTGCATTGGAGCCTCCTTCTGGATAGCTCCATCGAAACCACGAATTTGTGAAAAATTCACTCTTTTAGGTTGTATAAACCTAGATCAGTCGCCTTGAAGTCGCGATTGCGAGCATTTCAATCGCATTTCGCGCCCCCAGTTTTCGGCTCGCAGAAGACAGCCGCGCTTTCACGCCGCTTTCGGAAATTGCGAGTTCCGCGGCGATCTGTTTGATCAAGAGCCCGTCGGCGCGGAAGCGGATCGCCTCGATTTCGGCATCCGTGAGCGAGCGTTGCGAGGCGTCGACATGCAAGGCCTTGAGCATATCGAAAGCTTCATGAAGCTCGGCATCGGTGAAATCGCGATCCGACCGGAACAGGACCGCGTGGCTGCGTCGCCCGGCATCGCTTGGCGTGTTGTAAGAGATTGTGGCGGCGTAGGTCAGCCCCATCCGGCGGGCCATGCCGACGACGTCTCGGGGATCGTCCTCCAGGTCGACCCAGCGCACATACCCGACATTGTGGTAGACCCAGTGCATCGAAGGGTCCTGCACGACCAGACCGTGCTGGGTGTACATGTCGACCCAGTCGCTGTTCAGACGGTTGAGTTCGGCTTCGGGAAATGCATATCCAACCCTGAGCGCGAGGTAAAACCCGGCCGGGGCGATTTCATTCAATCGCTTTTCGCAATCCCTCAGTTCCATATTCTGATGGTCAATTCACTTGCACTCACTGCGGTCGCAGCCTACCGTCGCACGCGTCGCTGCAGCCTTGTACCAACAACCTAAAGACGAATTCCCGTGATGGAAACAGCAAACCGCAAGGAAATCGCCAGCCTGCTAGAGGACCTCGGGCAAACCTGCGACACCGGTTTCGCATTTGCCCTGCATATCCGCTTCACCCGCCCGAACATCCTTTATCGCACATATCCCGAGCCATGGATCGACGAATATAGCGAAAAGGGCATGATGATGGACGACCCTGTCGTCCTGTGGGGCTTGCAGCATGTGGGTATCGTGCGGTGGGACGATCTTGACGACCCCAAGGGGGTTCTGAAAGGTGCGAAATCCCACGGACTTTATAATGGCCTGACCTGCGCAGTGCTGGAGAACGGCTCGCGCTCGATTTCGGGGTTCACCCGATCCAGCGCCCCCTTCTCCGAGGACGAAGCGCAAGACCTGCTTGAGAAGACCCGGCGCCTGCACAACCTGACGGCGGGCCTTTCCGACCTTTGAGAAAAGGCGCTTTTGCCCTTCTCTCGGCTCGATTGTCCAAGTCGAATCAAGGGATAGGCGCGAAGACGAGAAGTCGAACCGGCAGCGCCGCACTCAACCTTAGCGTGCAAACTTCATCTATCGGAAGGTCGATTTTTTTCGGCCTTCCGAATTTCGGTCGAAAAGCTTTGCTTTCGCTTGATCGGCCCGAAAATCGCCCCCTACCCTTTTGAAATATCTGTAATCGGGATCGACGGGCCTGGTCCGGCCCAGAGCGATTAAGTTGACCTCAAACCGGACTGGGCAGTCGTTGCCGTTCTTCTGTGGGGGGGAGAACATGACGCATCTGCCACGTTTCGAGACGCAAGATATCTCTTGGGCGCCGCCGCGCCGGCATAGGGGGCAGCTACGTTGCCTGGTTGCCGGAGGGGCCGGGTTTCTGGGGTCGCATCTGTGCGACCGGCTGATCGAGGCCGGTCACTCGGTGATCTGCATCGACAACCTGCTGACCGGGCGGACAAAGAACATCGCCCATCTCATGGAACATCCCGATTTCACCTTCCTCAGGCATGACGTCATCGCGCCGCTGCAGATGTATGGCGAGCTCGACCGGATCTACAATCTCGCCTGCGCGGCCTCGCCGCCGAAATATCAGCTGGATCCGCTGCACACGTTCCAGACCTGCGTCGCGGGGTCGATGAACCTTCTCAGCCTGGCCGAGCGGACCGGCGCACGTATCCTGCAAGCCTCGACCTCCGAGGTCTATGGCGACCCGGACATCTCGCCCCAGCGCGAAGACTATCGTGGCCGGGTGAATACCACCGGCCCCCGCGCCTGCTACGACGAGGGCAAGCGCGCGGCGGAGACGCTTTTCCACGACCTTCAGGCCATTCGCGGCATCGACACGCGCATTGCGCGGATTTTCAACACCTACGGGCCCCGTATGGACCCCGAGGATGGGCGCGTGATCTCGAATTTCGTCACGCGGGCGATCCGTGGCGCGCCGCTCCAACTCTACGGCGGTGGCACGCAGACGCGCTCGCTGTGCTATGTCGATGATCTGATCAGCGGGCTGGTCGCGCTGATGGAAAGCGAGACGGTTGGGCACGATCCGGTGAATCTGGGCAATCCGGGCGAATATACCGTCGCCGAGCTGGCCCATATCGTGCGCGACATGTGCGAAAGCCGCGCGCCGCTCGTCGTCTCGGATCTGCCGCTCGACGATCCGATGCAGCGCTGTCCCGACATCACCCGCGCCGAGACCCGGCTGGGCTGGCGTCCGGAGATCGCGCTGCGCAGCGGTCTCGTGCCGACCATCGCCTATTTCCGCGCAGAGATAGCGGGCGTTGAAACCGCAACCGCCCCGATAACCGCAACGGCCGCCGAATGATCCAGCGTCCCGACATACGCGCTGCGATCGAGGCCGGACACCTCGCGCCCATCCTCACACCGAGGCAGGCATTGCGCTATCGGGTGCTGTTTGCGCTATGGATGCTCGCGACGGTCTATTTCTGGAGCTGGTGGCTGACACCGTCGCATATCCTTGCGACGGTTCCCTATTTGATACTCACGGGTGTGCTGATCTGGCTTCTGGCAATGCAGATCTACTTCTTCGTGATCTTCCTGCAGGCGGTCCGCCCCTCCTCGCCCCTTCCGGAGCCGGGTCGGTGGCGCGTCGCGATGATCACGACGAAAACTCCATCCGAACCCTTTTCGGTCGTTCGTCGGACATTGGAGGCGATGCTCGCGCAGGACTATCCGCATGACACGTGGCTCGCCGACGAGGCGCCCTCGCCCGAGACACGCGCATGGTGCAAGATCCACGGCGTGAAGATCTCCAGCCGCCACGGCATCGCGGACTACCACCGGCAGGAATGGCCGCGCCGGACGCGCTGCAAGGAAGGCAACCTCGCCTATTTCTACGACCACTGGGGCTATCGCGACTATGACATCGTGAGCCAGCTCGACGCCGACCACGTCCCGCAACCGGGCTATCTGTGCGAGATGCTGCGCCCCTTCGCCGATGATGCGGTGGGCTATGTCAGTGCGCCGTCGATCTGTGCGTCCAATGCCAAGGAAAGCTGGGCCGCGCGCACGCGGCTTTATTTCGAAGCGGCCTTCCACGGAGTTTTTCAAGCGGGCTACACTGCAGTATTCGCGCCGATGTGCATCGGCTCTCATTACGCTGTGCGCACCTCCGCGCTGAAGGAAGCTGGCGGTCTTGGTCCCGAACTCGCGGAAGATCACTCGACCACGCTCCTGATGAACGCGGCCGGCTGGCGCGGCGTTCACGCGATCGACGCGATTGCGATCGGCGATGGTCCGGCCACGGTGACCGACCTGATCACGCAGGAGTTCCAGTGGTCGCGCTCGCTGCTGAGCCTCCTTCTGCGCTACATGCCGGACTATGTCGGCAAGATGCCGTGGCGGCTGAAGTTCCTCTTCGTACTCTGCCAAAGCTGGTATGTCTTCTTCGCGCTCTCGATGTCGATGATGTATGTCGCCCCGATCATCGCCATCAGCTTCGACATGCGCTTTGCCGACGTGACCTATCCCGCCTTTATCGGACATGTGCTGCCCGCAGGCACGGTGACGCTGATATTCGCCTTCATGCTGCGGCGCGATCAGTTCTTCCGTCCGCACGACGCCAAGATCATCGCGTGGGAGAAAGCACTCTTCGTGATGATGCAATGGCCTTGGGTGCTCTGGGGATGCGTGATGGCCGTCTATGACCGGCTGTCGGGCAAGTTCGTCGATTTCCGGATCACGCCGAAAGGCGAAGCGGCCTCGACGATGCTACCCGAGCGGATCATCGCCGTTTACGGTGGACTGGCCCTGGGGGCCTTGCTGCCGGTTCTTCTGGTGGACAACGTCATCGAGGCGCGCGGGTTTTACCTCCTCTCCATGTTCAACGCCGCGTTCTATTTCGTCTTGCTGAGTGTGATCTTCGGCGCGCGCGCGCGCCGCGTTCAGATCGATTGGCGCGGCTGGCCGCGCGACATGGCGGTTCAGATGGGCACGCTGAGCGTCATCGTCTCGCTCAGTTTCGGAGCCCTTTGGCTCCGCGGCGGCGAAAGCGTCTACGCGCTCATGATCGGGCTGAAATCGGTTCAGCTCGCAAAGGTCGAATACATCGTCTCGGGGGCTGGCATGGGCGCTCCGGGACAAGCGAAGTTCCACGTCAAACCGAGCTGGAAGTGACGGGGCTGCGCACTGAAAAGGAGGAGACTGACATGGCTAATGATTTGATGACCCGTCGCGAGATGATGGCCGGAGCCGCGGCGTTGGGACTGACAGTATCGGCGCGGCCGGCGTTCGCTGCGGATGTCAGCGTGCCGCCCGGCTCCTTGCCGTTCGGGGTCTATGATCCCGATGGTGACTTTGCGGATCTTTCAGGCGTGGTGATCGAGCACCTGTTCCTGCCCTGGGAGGACGTTTTCCTTCCCTCGCTGAACGATGCCGACAGCTACGCGCTCGAACGAAACCGCGCGCTTCTGGTGACACTGGAACCGTGGACATGGTCGCGCTCGGAGCGCAACACCGCGCAATATCTGCGCCGCGGCATCGAGCGGGGCGAATACGACGCCAACATGATCGCGGTGGCCGATGTGCTGGCGACGCTGCAAAGCCCGGTCACGCTGCGCTTCGCCCATGAGATGGACGATAAATCCGGCCAGTTCATCTGGTCGGACTGGAACCCCGACGACTACATCGCGGCCTATCGCCGGATGACCGATGTCGCCCGCGACCGGGCGCCGAAGATCAACCTGATGTGGTCGCCGCTGGGCGACGAGAACATGGGCGACTATTACCCGGGTGACGATTACGCCGACATCGTGGGCCTCACCGTCTTCGGGCTGCAGGCTTGGGACCAGGCCAAGTTCGGCCGCGATCAGACCTTCGACGACATCTTCGCGCCCCGCTACGCGCGGGCTGCCACCTATGGCAAACCGGTTGCGGTGGCCGAGCTCGGCTATGTCGGCAACCAGTCCTATGTCTCGATGTGGCGCGACCGGGTGCGTCAGGAATTGCCGGACTATCCGAGCCTCGTCGGTGTCAGTTACTTCAACCAGCGCGAGGTTTACCCGTGGCCCGAAGGCTTCGGCGCGCCGGATTGGCGAATCAAGAACCAAGTTCTGACCTGAGCCACCATAGGTAGTGGCGATTTTTCGCCTACAACACCACTGCTAGACAAGACATTGAAGCTGCGCGGGAATTTCTCTCGCGCAGCCTCTTTGCATTTCGCCACAAATCCGCCTGCTTCCCGCCACGTCACCTACCAACTTGACCCGTAGGCTGAGATCGACCAATCCTGCTGGCACGAGGACGCAATCGGCCCTCTTCCGCGCAGACGGGAGGGGTCAGACCGCAACGTGAGCAGACAGGATTACAGTTCCGATGACGTTTTTATCCGTGAAAGCGGCCCGCCTTGTCGTGGCCGGCCTGATCTTTGCAGCCCCGCTGAGCAGCGCCCATGCGCAACAAGCCGGCATGCTGGACCTCAAACCAATCCGTGTTTCCGCCAAAAGCACCGCCGGTCAGGGCGGCGCAAAATTTGACTGGCTCGCCGGTCGCACCAGCAAAGACCGCACCACGCCGCGCGTCGTGCAGACCCGGTTCATCGGCAAGGGCAAATGGATTTGCTCGCCCGCCGGTTTCGGCAAGAAAGCAAGCTGCTTCCAGCGCTGAACGCCGCCCCTACGCCTTAAGTGATGGCCCCGTCCTGACCGGGCCACGTCACGCTCATTCGGCGGGGAAACCCACGGTGCAGTCGATCCCGGCGGGCAGCTTGCCTTCGGGATTGGGCAATGCGAGGCGCACCCCGAACGTGTCCGACGCCGCATCGAAGACCTTGTCGACGACGCTCACCGTCGCGTCGTATTCGCCGCCCACGGGTGCTGCGGGATAGACCTTCAACACCTGATCCTTCTTGACGCGGTCATACATCGACGTCGGCAGGAAGACCTCGACATGCAGCGGGTCGATCTGCGCGAGCTGCGCGATCGGCGCTTGCGAGTAGACATATTCGCCCGGCCCCATCATCCGCGTGATCACCAGCCCGTCGATCGGCGAGCGGATCTCACGCCGCGCCAGCTGCGCCTCCACCCTTTGCAGATCGAGCTTCGCCAAATGTTGGTCCATTTGGGCCGAGCGCAGCTCCAACTGGGCCACTTCGGCATTGGTCTGGGCCTCCTGCACCTGCGCATCGGCCATCACGTTGCGCTTACCCATCTCGGTCGCGCGGTCGGCGGCCTTTTGCAGCAGCGCCACTTTGGAACGCGCGATGTCGATCGGCCCCTCGTCCTGTGCACGCTCCTTGGCATAGGTCAGCTGCGCCTCTTCGGCCTTGGATTCCAGCTTCGCGATCGGGTCGCCCTTCTTCACCGTATCCCCGCGCGAGACGAAGACCTGATCGATCACCCCATCCACGGCCGAGCCGATCTCGAGCACCTGCCCCGGATCGATCAGGCAATCGAAGCGCTCCTGATCCTGCGCGAGCGCCGCGCCGGGACCGAGGGCGAGAAGGAGGGTGATGGAAGTAAGCCGCATGGGTGGTCCCTTTCAGTTGCCCCTGCCGCTGAAGGCGAGCAGGTCTTCGAGATTGTCGTCGGCGCGCAGAAGCGCCTTGCGCACGCCGGAATGGCGCGCTTCGGTCGCGCGTTGCGCAAGCCGGGTCACGGGCGCGCCGATCAACCACGGCACGCGCCCCTTCCCGCTTGAAAACATGCGGATCAGACCGGAAAGCCGGGTTCCGTAGAAGACCCGCAGCAGGTCGTCGTCGAGCGACACGAAGGTAACGAAGCTCCCCGGATCGCCCTGCCGTCCGCAGCGCCCGAACAGCTGGCGGTCGATGCGGCGCGCGTCGTGGCGACCGGTCGCGATGACATGCAGCCCCCCTAGGTCGCGCATCTGCTGATCGATGCGGATATCGGTGCCGCGCCCGGCCATGTTGGTCGCGACCGTGATCCGCCCATGCCCGCCCGCTTCGGCGATGATATGGGCCTCGTGCTCGGTCTCGCGGGCGTTGAGAACGCGATGCGTCAGCCCCTCTTCTGTCAGGAGCGCGCTGATCTCTTCCGAGGCGGCGATGGATTGCGTGCCGATCAGGATCGGGCGGCCCGTCATATGGACGCGCTTGGCCTCGGCCAGAACGGCGCGCCATTTCTGATGGGCAGTCGCGTAATGGCGCTCGCCGAGGTTCTTGCGGCGCGAGCGGCGGTTCGTCGGGATGCGCTTCGTGCGCAAACGGTAGACCGCGCGCAGCTCGCCCGAGACCTCGGCCGCCGTCCCGGTCATGCCCGCCAGCGTCAGGTAGCGGCGGAAGAAGCGCTGATAGGAGATGCGGATCAGCGTCTCTTGCCGCCCGGTGATCTCGCAACCTTCCTTCACCTCGATCATCTGATGCAGCCCGCGCTCCCACGAGCGGTCGGACATCACGCGGCCTGTGTATTCGTCGACGATCTGCACGCCCGCCTCATCGACGATGTAATGCTTGTCGCGATGGTAAAGGTGCAGCGCCGAGAGCGCCTGCCGCGCCAGTTCCTCGCGATGAATCTCGGTGGCCCAGACGCCGCCGAAATGCGCGCTGAGCTGGCGCAGCCGCGCCTTGCCCAGATCGGTCAGTTCGACCTTCCATTCCTTCTCGCGCACGGTGAAATCGCGCGGCCGGGTCAGCTTGCGCCCGATCTCGACGGCGCGCTGATAGGTCTGCTCCAGCCCCGAATGATCGCCCGCCCGGGTGATGATCAGCGGCGTGCGCGCCTCGTCGACCAGCACGCTATCCGCCTCGTCCACGATTGCGTAGCACAGTCCGCGCATCAGCAGCCGCTGGCGTTTCGGATCGGTCTTCGACAGCCCCTCAAGCGCCATATGCAGCGCGCGGGTCTCGCCTTCCAGCACCAGCCGGTCCTTGAGGTAATCGAAGGCCAACTGCTTGTTCGTGCAATAGCAGATGTCGCAGGCATAGGCCGCCTGCCGTTCCTCGGGGTTCAGCCCTTCGATGATCACGCCGACACTGAGACCCAACGCCCGATAGAGCGGCCCCATCCATTCCGCGTCGCGCGCGGCAAGGAAATCGTTCACCGTCACGATATGCACCGGCACGCCCGAGAGCGCCATGATCGCGGCAGGCAGCGTCGCGGTCAGCGTCTTGCCCTCGCCGGTGTCCATCTCGGCGATCCGCCCGCGCAGCATTGCGCGCCCGCCTAGAAGCTGCACATCGAAGGGGCGCATCTGCAGCGAGCGTTCGGACTGGATGCGCACCAGCGCGAAGGCACGGGCCACCAGATCGGCGCGCAGCCCCTTCACCCGCAGCTTCTGCGCCACCTCGACACGAGCATCGTTGAAGGCATGCGCCTCCAGCTTCGCCAGCGCCTTCTCCTCCTTCGCGACACGGCGCAAAAAGCCCGCGCCTGCCGCCGATTTGATCGAGAAGAATTGCGACACCCGCCCCACCGCGCTCGCCATCACCCGGTCGAGCGTGCCGAGGCGTTCATCCTCGCGCTCGGGGTAGAAGGCGGTCAGCAGACCGGGGCGTTGGACGAGCATCTCAGACATCGTAGATCCTCAGGAACAGCTGGCGCAGCGCGCGATAGGCCTGAAATCCGATCGGCAAGGTGCCATGCGAGAAGCGCACCTCGACGCGCCGCCCCAAGAGCGGCAGCGCCGCATCGGGGGCCATTTCCAGTTCGAACTCGAAGACCCGTTGCAGCGTGCGCAGGCCCTTGGTGTCGCCCGGATCGACCGGAACCGTGCCGCCGCCCTGCAGCCCCAGCGCGGGCGTCGGCAGGTCGCGGATGCCGCCGGGCACTTCGCGCACGATGGTCGCGGGATAGCTCTGCCCGCCATATTCGACCGGCATCACATCGACGCGGCCCGTCGCGTTGCGCACCAGATCGACATCGTCCTGACCGACCACGACGCGCAGCGCCGCCGTGTCTTCCTCGGTCAGAACGTAGGAGATCACCTGTCCGCGTTTGGCGAACCTTCCCTGCAGATCCTCGCCATTGGGCACAACGGCCAGACCCGCGCGCGGCGCGCGGATCGACAGCTCGTCGAGCTGTTGGGCGAGCCGGTTGCGGTCCTCGCGGGTCGCGGAAATCTCCGCCGCGATCATCTCGGCCTCGACCCGGTCGGTGCGCACCGCCGCCTGACGTTGCAGCTCCAGCCCCGCCAGTTGCGAGTCCAGCACATCGAGCCGCGCGCTGAGCAGCGGATCGTCGAGCTTGATCATCACCTCGCCCGGCTGCACCGCGTCATAGGTCGCAACCGGCACCTCGGTCACGAAACCGCTGGTGCCGACGCGCACCTGCGCCTGCTCGGAGGGCCATGTCACGCCGCTGACGACGGATCGATACGGCGCGGGCAGGACGAACAGGATCACGAAGAGCGCGGCAAGGATCGCGCTTGTCACAAGGACCGCACGCGGCCTGTTGGAGCGGAGTTTCGGGCTGGAAGACAGAAAGGACATGGATTTGCCTATGGGCACGAGGATCTGTGTCGTGATCGCCCAGGCCGCCAGCAGCACGCCGATGAAGAAGAAGCGGCCGGCGATATAGGTGATGATCGCGAACATGATGAAGAGGCGATAGATGAAGGCGGCGATCCCGTAGAACAGGAACCAGCGCTTCTCGGCGGGCAGCGAGGTGACGGGCTCCGCCTCCTTCATCCCAAAGAGATATTTCTGCGCGAGATAGGCGTAGTAGCGATTGGCGCGCTGGCCGAGATTGGGGATCTCCAGCCAATCGGCGAAGACGTAATAACCGTCGAAGCGCAAGAGCGGGTTGCCGTTGAACAAAAGCGTCGAGACGCCGCCTATCAGCATCACGTTATAGGCGACCGCATGGGCCGCGCCCGCCTCGGCATTGAGCCAGACGAAGAGTGCGATCGACGCGAGGAACAGCTCCACCATGATCCCGATGCCGCCGACCAGCATCCGCTGATACTTGTCGCGCAGGGCTGAGGCTGCCGAGGCGTCGACATAAGGCACCGGCACCAGAACCAGCAGCATGATCCCGATTTCATGGACCTCGCCGCCGTTCTTCTTCACGGCATATCCGTGGCCCAATTCGTGAAACGCCTTCACCACCGGATAGACCAGCCAGAGCACGAAGAGGTTCTTCGGCGTCAGCACCCGGTCCGCGATATTGTCGGTGATCGCGCCGAAATTGATCGCGGCGAAGATGAAGCCCGCGAGCACGACGAGCACCCAGATCACCGCGAAGGTGCGGGTGAAGAAGGGCCGCACGAAGGGCATGTTGCGGGTCAGGAAAGCGTCCGGGTCCCAGATCGGGATGCGGATGGCGAGCGGCGACCAGATCTTCTGCTTGATCTGCATCGACTGGTGGCGCTGGTAGCGGCGGAACAGCTCGCGCCCGTCGGGCGGCACGTCGCAGATCAGCGCGTCGGCTGCGTGCAACTGCCCCATCAGCCGGATCGCCTCATCCTGCGTGGGGGCCTTCTCGCCAAGCTGCTCGTTGGTGGTGTTCCACAGCTCGTCCATCGTGCGCTTGCCGTTCATCAGCCCGACGAGCCGCCACGCAGCCGGCGAGATGCGATGGAAGCGCCCCGTCGCAATATCCTGAATGACGAACCAGACGCGCCCGCGATAATCGTGCCGGTGGATCGCGACATGCCTGCGCAGGCGCGGTTTGAGATCCTTCACCCGATACCAAGACGGAGAGAAGAGCGAGGTGGCCATGTCACGGCCACCAGGACCAGAGCGTCATGCGCACCCAGAGAACGATCCGCCGGGTCCAGATCCAGACAAGGCGGTGTTCCTCGACCTCGATCTTGGCGACCCCTTCCATGCCCGGACGCAGCGCATCGATCGGCCCGTCGGTCACGGAAGCCTCGACGAGGAACTTGTTCGCCCCCGCTTCGGCATTGGAGATCGGCGTGATCCGGTCGACCTGCACTTCGATCGGGGTGTCGGGCAGCGAGGCCAGAATGAGCGCGCCGCTCTCGCCCGCTTTCACATCCTTCACGTCGCGCTCGTCCACACGCAGCATCACGCGGTAATCATCGAGGGGGGCGACCTGGAACAGCACGTCACCGCGCTCGATCGGCGCACCCAGCGCCTGCGTCAGATCGCCCGAGACCACGACCCCGTCGAAGGGCGCCTTGATCACCATCCGCCCGATCTCCTGATCGAGCAGTTCGATCTGCGCATCCGCCTGTTCGATCTGGCTTTGCAGGATCAGCGCCTTGGCGCGCTCGCGCTTGGCCATGGCTTGCGAATATTCGCGGGTCTGCTTGGACTTCTGGCTTTCCCATTTCAGCCGTTCGAGCCGCAGGTCGCGGTCGTCGAGCTTGGCCATCACCTCGCCCGCCTTCACGATATCGCCCGCGCGCGCATCGGCCTCGGCCAGATAGCCCTCGATCGGCGCCGAGATCGCGCGCTGGATGCGGCCTTCGACGGTCGCATCGGCGGTCACGCGATACATGCCCTTGGCGAACCACGCGAAGGCCAGCAGAGCCACCAGCGCAATCGCGGCCAGTTTCAGCGCCGCATGATTGGGGCCGAACAGCGCCTTGAACGTGTTGACGCTCGCATCCCATGTCTTCGCGGGCAGCCAGCGATCCTCGCGCCGCTTGATCGCCAGAACGGGACCGAGCAGCACGCCCGCATATTCCGCCATCTGGATCGTATCTCGCCCGAACGGCTCGCCCGCCGGGCGTTCCAGCACCAGCGCGCCGACCAGCTTCTTGTCCTCGGTCAGCGGCACCGTGCAGAGCGTCGCCCCGCCCTCGGTTTCCGACAAGGCCGCATGGGCGCGCAGCACCCGTTCCGAGCCGTCCTCGGGCGGCGGATAGCTCAACACCGCCTGCTGGTCGATCGCCTCGTCCATCGCCGCCTCGATGGCACGCACGAGGTTGGACCGCTTGCCGAAGCTCGCGGAATTCGACAGCGCCCGCACCCGCGCGTGGCGCCCGCGGGTCAGGCCGATCGCGACCAGTTCGCAATTCAGAACGCCCGCAAGTTCCGAGGCCACCGCGGTCGCCGCTTCGGTGAAGCGGTCGTGGTGCAGGCTGGTCGCGAGCAGTTCGATCACCGAGGCGAGGCTGTCGCCCGAGCCGCCCTGCTTGCGGCGCAAGAACGCCTCGAGCCAGCCCGAGCCCCATTGCAGCTGATCGATCGCAAGGTCGGTGCGCGCGTCGGGATGCGTGCCGATCTGGATCGCCGCCGCACCGCGCAGATGGCCCTCCATGCGGATCGGCACCGCGATGGCCGCGCCGCCTTCGCTCAGCGTCTCGATCACCATGCGCTCGGCATGGATCGCGCCGTCGATGGCTGCCATCAGTTCGCGTTTCGGTTTCGCATTCTCTGGCCAGACCGCAGCGGGTTCGAACCGGCTGCGCCCGATCCCGGCCAGCACCACCAACCCTTGTTCCAGACCTGTCACCTGTCGGGCCATCGCGGCCAACCAAGCCTGCGATACCTGCGCGCGGTCTGTCCCTGCTTTCAGTCTGCCGAGGGTTTCGGAATCCAGAAATACCGAGCCCGTCGCCTCGCCAGACGTTGTCCCTGCATGTTGCTGCAAAATTGCTCCCTCGAGGGTGCTCCCCAGCGCCCTTCCCGTGTCCGCTTATGTCCCTGAAAGTGCCGATTGAACGGCCAAACTTGCTCCCTTACGCAAAGTAAACGAGCAGTTCCGGATTCAATCAAGAAAAAACGTGGCAGTTGAACGCATTGGCCCCTGCGTCAGCCTTTCGCATTGCGCGATTGTTTACCCGTATTGCCTGAATTGCCTCGGGTCGGGGTCGTTGTTGCCGGTTCAGGCTCGGTGATCGGGGCCGCACTGGGCGCGGATGTGGTGTCGCTGGTGGCGGCATCCTGCGGACCGGCGTCAGTCGCAGTGTCGGAAGCGGTATCATTCGGGGTGTCCGGCACAGGGTTGGCCGCGGGCGTGGCGTCCTGAGCCGCGAGGGTCGGGTCCATCCAGGTGGCCGCATCGCTATCGTCAGCCAACCCGAGGATATGGCCGAATTCATGTTTGAGCGCGTCGACGAGGTTCAGCCCATCGCTGCCATCGAGCGACCAGCCATGCCCTGCCCCATCCGCGTCGAGCGTGATCGCGCCCTCGGCGGTATAGCCCAGAAGCGTACCATCGAGCGAGGCGATGGAAATCTGCACCGCTTCCAGCTTGGCAATCTCTTCGGCGGTCAGGCCCAGTTCCTGCGCGATCTCTTGGAGCGCCTGCGCACGCGCCGCGGCCAGAAGGTCTTCATCGAGCATCGCACCTTCTGGCACCTCCGCGACCGAGACCGCATGAAGCGCTTGCGCCGCCTCGATCGTCAGCGACCAGCTTTCCAGCGTGCCGGTCTTGCGCTTCGCTCCGTCCACGATCTCCAGCGTCCAGACACCGCCCGACATCTTGCCCTCAAGCGCCGCCAGATCGCCAACCGGGCGATAGGTCACGCCGTAAGGTGCCGTGGCGCCGGTGATGCTCTCGCCCGCCGCATCGTCGAAGCGCGTGTCGATCGCCGTGCCATCAAGCGCGGCGAACAGCTCGATCCGCGTGCCATCGGGCGCGATCAGCGTCACGGTCAGGTCGCTCAGCCGCTCATGGGTCAGGCTCAGCGTCACGTCGAGATCGGCGATCACCACATCCGAGCCGACAAAGAGGCTCTGCGTCGTCACGCCCTGATCGGCAATCGCGATGGGACCTGCGGAATTGTAGTCGTAGATCAGCGAACCGGTGTCGGGCGTGAAATAGGCCGGGTCGTTCGTCGCGAGGCGCACATCGTCGAAGCTCGCCGCATCGAAGGCCATCAGACCGACCGCACCATCCGCAACCGGGGCGTAGAAGGCATGGCCCAGCACTTCATGGCCGTTGAGCGCGAGGCTGACCGTGCTGCGGGCGAGCGTGATCTCGAGCTTGTTGGACTGGCTACCGTCGATGGCGATGTCGTAGCTCGCGGTTTCCACGAACCCGTCGCGCTGCGTGTAATAGCCGATCGAGACGCGGTCATTGGCGGCATCGATCACGGCGTATTTGTAGCGCCCGTCGGTGTAGCTGTCGAAGACGAAGCCCGCGCGCCCATTCGTTTCAATCTGCGCCGCGATCCGCGTGACGGAAGTCTCCGCGATCACCAGATCGGACAGCGCGATGGCGGGCACACCGGTGGGCTGGGCATCCAGCGCGCCTGCATTGATCTGCCAGGCGGTATCGGTGGCGAAGCGATCCGCGATCCCGTCCGAGAAGTCCTCGGTCTCATCGAGGGTAAATTCCGGGGGCAGCACCTGCACCGCGATATTGTCGAGCTTGGTCACCGAGTTCTGCGCGCCGATCCCGACATAGCCGGAGTTCAGCCCGTGGGTGACGCCGTATTGATCGACCCGCGCATCGAAGACATGAGTGAAATATTCCTGCCCGTCGATCACCAGCGTCGCCGTCAGCCCGTTGATCGCGAGCAGCAGGTTATAGGGCGTGTCGGGCTTGGCCTGGACCGGGGTCTGCTCCAGCACGATCCAGCCATCGGCGGTGCGGATGCCCATCTCGAACTTGTCGGTCGAGATGTTCACACCGGCGAATTTGAAGTCGGTCGGCGACTGGTAATCGAAGATCAGATAAGCGTTCGACTTCAGGCCCGCCGTGGGCTTGCCGCCGACGATGGTCGCCTTCATCTCGAAGTAGCTGGGCAGCGCATCACCGATATAGAAGACCGAGACCGCATCGCCGCCAAGGCTCTCCGGGCTCACCGCGAAGGCGCCGCCCTCGACCGTCCAGACCCCGCTATCGGCGGCGAAGCCCTGCGCGTCCTTGCCGCCACCGTTGCCGTTGAAATCGGCCGAGCGCAGCACGTCACGGCGACCGCCCGGAATATTGCCCGGCTGCGGATCGTTCGGCGCGCCGGTCTGATCCTGCCACGCATCGTCCTTCTGCATCACCAGCCCCAGCTCGCCCCACGGCTCGCCGTTACGGTCGGCGTTGTAATCGCCGGTATCGGCCGCGCGGGTCGGATCGGCGCCGTCGGAGGCCGAGAGATCGTAGAGATACTCCTGGATTTGCGGGGCCAGCGCGCGGGAGATCGTGAAGGCACCGAAGGGTGCGAAGGGCACGATATAGCTGTTGAACTCGCCCACCCAGTCGATCAGGCGGTCGCCACCGGTATTGCCGATCATGATGTCGCGACCGGCACCGCCATAGACGATGTCCTCATAGCTCGACGACGTGTCGGGCGTATCGTTCGCGCCAAGGACCGAGCCATCCGCGTCGCGGCTATGGTCGTCATCGACATCAATCAGGTCGTCGCCCCAGCCGCCATAGACATGGTCGCGCCCGGTGCCGCCGACGAGCCAGTCATTGCCCAGATCGCCGAAGATCACGTCGTTGCCGTCGCTATAGACCGGGCTGCCATCCTGCTCGAGCGTGCCGACCTCCGGCGCGCCCGGATCGGCCGGATCGAAGCTCGCGAAGAACACCAGACCGTCGGTCGCCTCGGAGAGCGAGACGTAATGGCCAGCGGCGTCGATCACGATCACATCGCGCGGGTTGTATTCGTCATAGGCCGCGAACTCGCCCGCATAGAAGGCGTTGTAGCCCAGCGCATTGCCCTGCGTGGCCGTGGGATCGGCGGACCAGAACGGCACCGTGTAATCCGAGCGCACGAGCACGCCCGCCACACCCGGCGCCAGCGCGTCGTTCGGATAGGCGAGATACCAGGCCTCGGCCAGCGCCTCGGCGCCCGAGACCAGATCGTCGCCCGCACCGCCATGCAGGAAGTCGTCGCCCAGACCGCCATAGATGATGTCATCGGCATAGGCCGGGTCCTGCAGCGGATCGTCGGTCTGGCCATCGGCGGTCAGGAAGAAGGGCGTCAGGTTCACGGCCTTCTTCAGCGCGCCTTGGACGTTGATATCGGCCTGCTGGATCTTGCCCGGGGTCGAGATCGTCTGCGGGCTAACCGGCGCGACACCGTAGAGCGGCTCGCCATAGCCACGATCGTTGCGCGAGGTCCAGATGCGGCCATCGTCGCCCAGCACGCCATCCTGACCGGTGCCGCCCGAGATCCAGTCGTGGCCCCAGCCGCCGATCAGATCGTCGTCCTGACCTTCGCCATAGAGCACGTCATTGCCGCGCATGCCGTAGATCGCGTCGTCGCCGCCCTCGCCGTGGATCTCATCCGCGCCGCCATTGTCGGCCAGCGCATCCGCGCCCGAGACATCCGGGCCGCCGGTATGGTAGTCGAGCAGCTCGACCGCGCGCACCACCAGCCAAGCGTCGGAATGATCCTCGCCGCCAACCGCCGTGCCCGAGGCCCGCGCCGGATCGAGCGTGTCGTAGTTGAAGCCGATGAACCCGGTCGCGCCGACCAGACGCAGGATGCGGCCATTGTCGCCAAGGATCACATCGGCGTCGCGGGCATGGGCGTTGGCGCCGCTCTGACCGTAATCGTTGCGGCTCAGCGTCACCGGGTCGCCCTGCCCGCCGAAGAGCATATCGGCGCCGTCGGGACGGAAGGCCTCGGTGACATTCGCCGTGGCCAGCAGATCGAGGCTGAAGCCCTCACCGGTCGCCCGCGCATCATGGATGTAGAGATCCGAGGAGCCGCCAATGATGTCGTCCTGACCGAGCCCGCCGAACACGATGTCGTCGCCGCCATTGGCTTCGATATAGTCGTCGCCGTCGCGCGCCGCGTCGATGCTGCGGGTCGGGTTCACGCTGAGCGTGCCGTCGGCAAGGCGCGTGGCGTAGCCGTTATCGGTCGCGTCATAGGCGGTGGTGAGCGCAAGCCCACGGAACGTGGCCGAACCATCGCCCTGGATCGCATCGTCGCCAAGCTGGCCGAAGATCACATCGTCATCCGCGCCGCCTGCGAGGTAATCCGCACCGTAGAGGTCGGTCCGGGTCGCCTCGTTCGTGTCGGTGTGGTCGAAGAGGGCGATCAGCCGCTCTTCCACGCCGGTCGGGTTGGTCTGTGCCGTGGTCCCTGCGTTCGAGCCGGTGCCGTCATCGGCAGCGTCATAAATAGTCAGCGTGCCATCGGCGAGCATCCGGAAGCGCAGGCTCTCGGCCGCGTCGGTGCGGATAACGATGCCATTGTCGCCAAGGATCACGTCGTTGTCGGTCGCATTCGGGTCGAGCGCCTGCGCGTCCAGATCGAACCAGGCGCTGATCACCGGGCGATCCTCGAACAGCACCGCACCGTTGCCGTCGATACGGTCCGCGCCGTCATCGCCGCCCGGACGGTTGTGACCGCCGATCAGGTCGTCGTCGCCATTGCCGCCATAGATCACGTCCGCGCCCTGCTGGCCCAGCACGATATCCGCGCCATCCTCGGCGAAGATCATGTCGCGCCCGCCGCCGTCCAGCTCGCTGCGCAGGATCGAGTAGAAGTCGAACTGCGTGGTCAGCTCGGTCAGGTTCAGCGGCAGCAGGTCGGCATCCACGCCACCACCCGGCTGCGCGACGATCCGGCCGTGATCGCCGAAGACCAGATCGTTGCCCGCGCCTGCGAAGATCGTGTCATCCGCCGTGCCGCCGATGATGAAGTCGCGGCCCGCGCCGGTGGCGATCAGATCGTTGCCGCCGATCATCGCACCGGTGTCAGTATAGCGATCCTCGGTCGTCGCGATCTCGTCGATATCGGTTGCGTCATTGTCGAGGCCGACCCAGTCGATGAAGCCGGTATCGCCGATCACGATATTGCCCGCATCATGCAGCGTGGTCACCGAGTCGGTCGCGGCATAGACCTCGTCGATCTTCACGTTGATCGCGTCGCCGCCAGCCCCGCCGAGCACGATATCGTAGCCGATGCCCGCAAGGATCACGTCATCGCCGCCAACCTCGGGCGCGGTGGTCTCGATCCGGCCCAGCGTGATCGCTTGGGTGCCGAAGCGCGGCGCATCTTCCGTCGCGGCCACGATCCGACCGTTATCGCCCAGCACGATATTGTCGCCCTGGCTCGCGTTCACGTAGTCGCCCGAAATGACGGTCTCGCCATCGCCC
Source organism: Thioclava electrotropha (assembly GCF_002085925.2). Classification (NCBI taxonomy): domain Bacteria; kingdom Pseudomonadati; phylum Pseudomonadota; class Alphaproteobacteria; order Rhodobacterales; family Paracoccaceae; genus Thioclava; species Thioclava sediminum. The sequence continues at coordinate 1,331,567 of NZ_CP053562.1, read as the reverse complement.
CAATCGACGCTCAGAGCCCCGCCGTCGACACCCGCGATGATGATATCGTCGCCGCCGCCGGTCACGATCCAGTCGGCCCCGCCGATCGCCTCGGCGGTCGAGGCGATCTCGTCGATGTCGGAGGCATCGCCATCCGCCTTGACCCAGTCGATATAGCCATTGTCGCCAAGGACGATATTGCCCGCATCGCGCAGGGTCGTATCGCCCACGGCCACGTCATAGACCTCGCCCTCGGCCACGCGGATCACGTCACCCGCCGTGCCGCCCAGCACGATGTCGAAGCCAATGCCCGCAAGGATCACGTCATCGCCGCCGATCTCGGGCGTGGTCGTCTCGATCCGGCCCAGCGTGAGCGGCTGCGTGCCGAAGCGCGGCGCGTCATCCGTGGCAGCCACGATCCGGCCGTTGTCGCCCAGCACGATATTGTCGCCCTGGCCCGCATCGACATAGTCACCCGCGATCTGTTGCCCTTCGGCGAGGATCGTCGCGGCGATGGTTTCGCGGTCGCGCGAGCGGGTGCCGTCGATCAGTGCGTCAATGATCGTCTCGCCATCTTCACCGGCGAGCACGATATCGTCGCCCAGACCCGTCACGATCCGGTCGGAGCCGCCATAAGTCTCGGCGGTGGTGGCGATCTCGTCGATATCGGTACGGTCGCCGTCAGCCGAGACATAGTCGATGAAGCCGCTGTCGCCGATCACGACATCCATGCCGCTGTCGGTCGCGCCGTCGGTGGTGATCGTGTCGCCATTGACGCCGCCCAGCACGATATCGTCGCCGCCGAGCGTGGTGATCGTGTCCGCACCGCCGATGGTCGGGTCGATCGTGTAGATCAGTGTCGGCGCGACATCGGTGCCGTCATTGACGTGATCCGGGCCACCCGAGCCGAGCTTGAGCGCATAGCCCGTGCCATCCGCGGTGAGGTAGTCGATCCGGCCGCGATCACCGAAGACGATGTCATTCGCGAGCCCCGAGGTGATGCGGTCATCGCCCTGCCCGCCGAAGATGATCAGCGGCAGCGTGCTGAGGGCGGCATCGACGATATCGTCATCGGCGAATTCCAGATAGTCGCGGGCATAGCCCCAGTCGGGCGCGTAATTCGCATCATGCGGGCCTTGGGTGTTGAGCGCGAAGGCCCCGTCCTCGCCCGCCTGCAGATCGACGGTCACGTCGTCATTGCCGAGACCGGTATTCAGAACCGTCAGCTCGCGGCCGCCTTCGATATCGCGCGCATGGGTGCCGTCGATCGCGATCGCATCCGAGCCGAAGCCGGTCCAGTAGGTGATACCACCCAGGAAGTTGCCCGCCGCATCCGCGCCATAGGTGATCGGCGCGGGCGCGATGCCGACGACGAAGATCTCGCTGACGCTCGACAGCTCGGTATCGTCGCCCCAGGCGGCAGCAGCGGCCAGCGCGGCATCGCGGTCATCGGTGATCTCGGCGCGCAGATCGGTGGTGCCGTCGCCCTGCACCGTCGCCTCATCCGAGATCATCAGCTTGTGGCGGCCGGTGCCCGCTTCGATGTTGAGCATGCCTTCGATGTTCAGCAGGTGGCCGGTCAGGAAGGTCGTATCGGTGTCGAGCCCGAAGCCCGCCTCGGAGGAGACATAGATCCGCTCGTCGCCCGCGCCGAGGGTCAGCGTGGTATGGGCCGTGGTGCCGCGCACGTTGATCACGTCATTGCCCGCGCCCATGCCGATCTCGAGATATTCGACACCATAGTAATCGACACCGTCCATCCGGATCTCGAGCTTGGCCAGATCGGTCTGGATGCCCAGCGGGCCGAGCAGATAGTCGAGCGCCGGGTCGCCGCCATTGACCACGACCGAGATCCGTTCGCCCGACCGCGAGGTGATCACGAGCACCGTGCCCTCGACATGGGCGATGATATTCGGGCCCTGCGCATCCATGATCTGGGCTGCCAGCGCCGCCGCCACATCCGCCGCCGTGTCGCCGGCCAGCGCGGTATAGACGAAGGAGGACAGCGCGAAGTCGCCCGGGAAGGCATCGTCGAAGAGCGGCGTCGCCAGATCGGTCAGATCGATCGTGAAGGTGTCGCCCGCGCTCGGCTCGGCGATATCGATGCGCGCCTCCAGCACATCGCCGGTCAGGCCGCGCGTATCGACAGCTTCCACCGTGGTCTGAGCCAGCGCGCCCTGGAAGGTCAGGTAGATCGTGTCGCCGAAGCGGTCGACCGCGAAGTTCTTGGTGTAGGGCAGGAACGGACGGCTGTTATTCGGGTTCAGGATCGGCTCGAGGATCGCGGCGATCTCTTCGGCCGTCGCGTCATAGGCGATCGGGTCGGAGATACGCAGATCCATGTTGCCCAGCACATCCGGCACCATGAAGGCCAGCGTGAAGGTGCCGCCCTCGGCCGCGATGGTGATCGCCTGCATCTGGTTCAGGCCCGGATCGGTGGTGCCCTTGATGACTTCGGTCACCTCGATATTGGCGGTGGTGTTCGCGTCGCTGGTGATGCCGCTCGCATCGACGATCAAGTCGGGCAGATCGACGCCACCGGTCGGGCCGCCGAAGATGACGGTGTAGATATAGCCGCTATCGGTCGCCTCGACGCTCACCTCGGCATCGGTGCCGTAATCGGCAAAGACCGTATCGATCGCGGCCTTCATCGCTGCGGCATTCGCATCGAAGGCCACCGTGACCGGCGTGCCATCCGGCAGAGCCAGCGTGAAGCTGCCGCCGGTGCCGCGGGTCTCGATCTGGATACGCTCCGCCACCGAGGGCATATCGAGCCCGGCCACGCGCGCGCCGTCCAGGACGAGGACATTGTCGTTCAGATCGGCGCTGTCATCGAGGAACAGACGGTCATTCTCGCCCGCGCCCATATCGACGATCAGCAGGCCGGTGATCTGGTCGACCACGCCCTGATCCGAGCCGACATAGACCTGATCGTCGCCATTGCCGGTGCGGATGATCGTGTGACCGGCAGTGGTCTTCACGTAGATCACGTCATTGCCTTCCGCGCTGTCGATGATGGTCTTGCCGCGATGGGTGCTTTCGACGGTGAAGGTATCCACGTTGCGGCCCAGACGGATGTCGACCACTTCGAGGCCGGTATAGTTGACGCCGCCCGCGATTAGCTCGCCGCCGATATAGGTGTCGCCGCCCATGCCCAGACCGGAGAGGTGGTTCTCGGTCAGCACGCCGCTGTCGATGGCCGGGCTCTCGTTGTTGAAGACGGTGAGCGTGTCGATCTGCTCGGCCTCGTCCACGCGCAGGTTCGGATTGACCGGGGCATAGGTGATGAGCGCGCCCGGATCGGTGTCGAAGTCGGCGGGCGGCGTGCTCTCCAGCACCATCTGGCTGCCCGAGACGACCGGCGCATAGACCGAGGAGATCCGCGCCGCCAACCCTTGGGTAACCGAGCCGAAGCTGCCATCGGAGGCGACCGAAGCCGGGGTGGCCGCACCGTTGATCGTCAGCGCCCAGTTCGCGCCGCTCACCGGCGGCTGGATCAGATGGAACGCGGCCGCGGTCCAGTGGATATTCGCGTCGTTATAGAGGCTCTGCACCGGCGCGCCGCCGATGGTCGAGGTCAGGCCCGCATAGGTGGTCACCGCGATATCGAAGGCGGCTGCATCGGCGCGTTTCACATGCAGGCGGGTCTCGCCCAGCAGGTTCACCGTCGCCACCGCTTCATATTCGGCGGAGGCGTCGATCAGCGCGGCCAGTTCGCGCAGCACGATCGAGCGGTAGGCGTGCTCGGTATCCGGCGTGTAGCTGAAGTCGGTGCTGTCGAGCGTCACGGTCACGGTCTCGAACGCGGTCACGTCGCCCGCCAGATCGACCGAGGCCGTCAGCCAGTCGATCAGCGCCAGATCGCTTTGATCGGGGGTGCCGAAGAACCAGACATAGCTCGCCTCGACCGCATCCTGCGTGCCGACCATCAGCGTGAGTGTCATGCCCGCATCGTTGACGAGCGAGAGGATGTCTTCCGAGACGCTCGCGACATCGACACGGCCGCTCAGCGTGCCATCGGGATCGATGGTCGCGATGTCGTAGATCGTGGCGGTGTCGTTGATGCGCGGATCGAAGCCCGGACGCTCGCCGTAATCGCCGTTCACATGGGTCAGCTCTTCGGGATCGATGGTGATCACGGTGCCGCCACCGGTCACCGTCCCGGTCACGCCATCAGCGAGCGGAATGTTCGTCTCGCCCGGCAGCAGCACCGGCACGCGCAGCGACACGTCGGTATCGCTCTCGCCGCCGATGATCGAGACCGGGCCGCGGATCGAATTCACGCGGTCGTTGAAGGCGCCGAAGACCTGCGCGTCGCCGCCATCCACGATGGTGTCGTCGATCGCGATCACGGTGACCTGCTGCGGGGTCATCCAGTTGGTGTTATCGAACTCGACGAACTGACGCGCCGCGATCTCGCCCGCCTTCTGGCCGCTGACCGAGGCCGAGGCTGCGTAATCCGCCGCCGGATCGGCCAGTTCGCGGATCGAGATCGCGCGACCATCGACGATCACCTCATAGGCGCGCGGATCGCCATTCGCGGTACTCGCATCATTCGCGAGGTTGATCTTCGCACCCAGCGCGGCAGCGATGTTCGACAGCGACTGCCCGGCGCTCACGGTATGCGAGAAGCTCTGGCCGTCAAAGTTGACCGTCCAGACCTCGCCCACCGTGGGCACGCCCATCATCTCGAATTCGAGGACGTTGGCGAAGTTGAAGTCCTGCACGGTGCGGGTGTCGATGCTGCCCTGGCTGTCGCCCGCGATGCCGACCTCGACGAAGAAGCGGGTGAACGTCGCCGCGGCATCGACCGAGATTTCGATCGCGCCATCGGCGGTGAGCGTGGCGTTGTAGCCCGTGACGCCATTGATCGCGGCGATCAGGCCCGCAGCAACCGCATCAAGATCGTCGCCCGCCTGAACCGTGTAGCCGACCGTCTGGGCGCCTGCGCGGAGGTCCACATCGTTGAACAGGGTGACCTGCCAGGTCTCACCTTCGACCGCCTCCCCTGCCAGCGACAGGGCTGCAAGCGGGGCAGCGACCTGAACCTGCACGAGTTCGTTCTCGCCGAAGTTCGCATCCGCGTTGAACGCCTCTTGCGAATTGTAAGTACGGGTCGGCAGCGGGGTCACATCGACGCGGACCGTGTTGTCGCCGCTCAGCGCACCGGTCAGCACGACCGAGAAGCTGTCCACGACCTGCACATCGCCCGGCGCACGCTCGGCCAGATCGGTCGAACCACCGGTCTGGATGATCTCCACCGTCGGCGCGTCGTCATCGAGCACGGTGACGTCGAGCGGCGCGGGCGCGAGATTGTCGCCGTTGCTGCCCACGACATAGCTGTAGGGCGTGAACTGCTGCGCGAGTTCGGCATTGGTGATGTTGGTGCCGATCTCATAGGCGAGGCTCGTGCCCTCGGGGATGACGATCGGGATCATCGGCGCCGCGAAGGCGATGCGGGCAAGCTGCCAATGGGTCTGCGACTTCACCGCATCCGCGCTGACATAGGCGCCGCCGGTCCGGGTGTCCGCCGCGTCGGGGCTCGTCTTGCGCAGCACTTCGATCGAGAAGGCTTCGATGCCGCCCGCGCCCGGGGTGCGGAAGATGAAGATCTCGCCCAGATCGTAGCTCGGCGGCGTCAGGCTCGCATCGCTCGCGATTGCGATCGAGGCGTCTTCGCTATCGAGCGGCAGCAGCGAGAAGGCCGTGGCCGAGGTCAGCGTAATCGCGCCATTGGCATCGACCACCGCCGTGATCCCGAGATTGGCCGCGTTGATCTGCGCTGCGAGCTCGTCGGAGATGCCCGCGATCCCGCCCAGCTCGTCGCCCGATTGCGAGGTGTAGCTGATGAGCTGACCATCGACGAGAATGGTCCAGGTCTTCGCCCCGGCATTGGAGTAGATCGCGCCTTCGACCGAGGGCAGCAGCGTCGCTTGCAGATAGCCCGCCGAGGCCGAGTAATCGGCGCCCGCGAACTGCGCGACCAGCTTGTTGACGATGTCGCTCATGGTGTCGCCGAATTCGGCGGTCGCCTGAACCTGCAGACCGTCGAGCTTGATGATCCAGGTCGCGCCATCGACCAGCGTGCCATCGGCGGCGAGCGTGCCGTCGGCCAGCGACGCGCCTAGGCGGAAGGCCACGATGTCATAGGCGCGCTTGCTGGTGGCCGCATCGACGCTCAGTTCATCGCTCGAGAACTCGAACGCGTCGCCCGAGATCGAGACATAGATGTCGCCGGTGGGCGTGAAGAGATAGCCGGAGGCGGGATCGCTCGTCTCGATCAGGAGCTTGAAGGAGACGCCCGCAGCAGCCGCGATGCTGCGCGTGGCACCCGTGCCCGTCATCGTTGCAGCCTGCTCGGCGTCCGCGTTCACCAGCGTCGCGAAGGCATCAGCGATATCCGCGGCGGTGGCGGTCTGATCGAGGCGCGCATCGACGACGATCGTGCCCTCGGTCACGGTCGAGAGATCCGCCACCACTTCGCCGATCCCGACGCCGACCACATAGTCGATGCCGCCCAGCGTGAGCGTGTAGATCTCGGCCACGGCCATATTCGGGCGCAGAATCGTCAGATCGGCCGCGGTATAGAGCACCTCGGCGCTGCGCGGCTGGCTGATGTCGCGGTTGATATTCGCCGCGACCCCGCCGGCCACATCCGCATAGGTCGCACCGAGGAAGGCGTCGCGGGTGTCTTCGAAGATCGTGGGCTGGATGCGGGCGTAATGCACACCCTCGTCGGCGCTGTCGTTCACCGCGGTGATCGTCACGAATTTCGCGGTATTCCAGTTGGAGCCGTCGAAGTTCACGACATTCGAGGACAGCGTCACATTGCCATCGACGGCGAAGTTCACCTGCACCGGACCAGTCGGCGCGCGGCTCAGCATCACGGCGAAGCGGTCATTTGCGGCAAGTGCAGCCGCCTCGGCCACGATGGTATCGCCCGCGAGATCGATGGCCGAGGAATTGTCGACCGGGAAGATCAGCAGCTCAGCCACTTCGTCGTCGATCACATCGACCAGCATGTTCGGCACGGCGAGATTGTCGAAGCCGGTATCATCGGCGCGGCTGTCGCCCTGGGTTACGGTATGGCGCAGCTGGACGATACCGCGACCCTCTGCCACCAGATCGTTGATCGCGGTGACGGTCACGTATTGCGGCGTATCCCAGTTGGCCGCCGTGAAGTGCAGCACCGTGCCCGAGGCCGAGCCGTTGACCAGCACACCCTCGGCGCCCGCGGCCACATCGCCCTCGGTGCCCAGCGTCGGCGAGATCGTGATGTAGACGTCTTCGTCCGGTGCGCGCGAGAGCGCGATCGCGTAGCGGGTGACCGACATGGTCGGATCGGCGGTTGCGGCCTCGAAGACGCGCAGCACGCTGGAGCCCGCCTCGCCATCGGCGTTGAAGAAGACCAGATCGGGCGCGTCATTGTCCTTGATCTGCGAGACCGGATCCTGCGCCCAGATCGCCTGATAGCGCGGATCGGTGCTGTCGACCGTGGTCTGGATCAGGCCGCTGTGACCGTTGAGACCGTTCGACACGACGGTGATCGCGCCGCCCTCGGTGACACCGTCGAGATCGGAGCCGCCGAGGTTCACGCTATCCGAGCCCAGACCGCCCACGATCTCCAGCAGCACGCCCTCGGAAGTGCTCTCGATGAAGAAGGTGTCGTTGCCCTGCAGCGCGTCGACCACCAGCTTCTCCATGCCGGTGTAGGAGATGAACAGCCCGCCGCCATAGACGCCGTTCTTGGTGATCACGTAGTCGTCGCCCATCTCGGTGCCGATAACGGTCATCGTGTCGAAGCCGTCGCCGCCGTCGATGCGCACCGGCGCGTTCACCGCGTATTGGATGAAGTCGGCGCCCTGCCCGCCATTGATGTTGGTAAACGGCGCGGCCGGATCGTTCGGGTCGACGCGAACGAAGGAGCGGACCTGGAACGTGTCGTCATCGGCCTCGCCATAGAGGAACAGCTCGGCCTTGTTGGAATAGACGGTGAAGCTGTCCTCGCCGTCGCCGCCACGGATCGTGGTGTCGAAGCTGACGCCGTTCGACAGGAAGCCGACGGTGACCTGCGTGGTCTCGTAATAGTCGATGCCGCTCAGGCCGTTATAGGGGTTCTGCTCGTCGCGGAAGGAGGCGAAGAGCTGGCCGATCTGGAACGTGTCGTCGCCCGCATCGCCGAAGGCCTGAACGCCCGCGAGCGTGTCGTCGAAGACGAAGAGGTCATTGCCCGCACGCCCGAAGACCCGCAGATCGGCGTCGATGGCGGAGTTGTATTCCACACGCTCGACCACGGTGTTGAGGATCGTGCCGTCCTCGGCGATCGGCAGCGCCGCGACCACGCCCACATCGAGGTCCTGATTGGCGCGGAACAGGAACAGGTCGCGCCCGTCCGTGCCGCGGATTTCGGCGCGGTCGATGCCGTCGAAGGCGGTGCCGGTGTCGAGGATGCGGATCGTGGAGTTGCCCGCGCTCGCCAGACCGATGTCATAGAGGTCGCTGCCCGCCTGACCGTCGATATCCAGCTCGAACCCGTCGATGCCGTTGAGGAAGGTCTGGGTGCCGTCTGCGTAGTAGTTGACCTGCACCAGATCGTTGCCCGCACCGAGGTTGAGGAAGGTGCGGCCCGAGATCTTCTCGATGGTGATCGCATCCGAGGTGGCATCGCCCGTCGCGGTCTCGTCGCCGGTGTTCAGCGTGGTGATGCCCGCATGGGTGTCGGAGACGTGGAAGCCGTTATTGCCGTTGCTGAGCGACAGTTCCAGCTCCTCGAAGCCCGCATAGACCACGCCCAGCGTCATGCCGAGGCCGACGATCTCGGTGCCGCTGAGATAGCCGCCCTGATCGGGCAGCGTGTCGCCCGCATCCGACACGACCAGCGTGTCGCCATGGTTCACGATGGTGCCGTCGACCTCGTAGGTGACCGGATCGTTCGCGCCCGCATCGATCGTCAGGTAGCCGAAGAGGATCGCGTTCAGCGTGCCGTCATTGGCCAGCGACGTGTCGGGATCGTCATCGGTGACGGTGACCGCATCGTCGCCCGCGTCGGTGTCGATCGTGGTCGGGCCGTTGATCGCGAAGACCTTGATGATATCGGCGCCGTCGCGGGTCTCGAGCGTGGTCACGTCGCGCTTGCCGGTCGACTTGAGGGTGACGTCGTTCACACCGTCGCCCAGATCGACATTGACGTTTTCGAGCGCGATGTAGCGGATGCCCGCAGTCGCAGCGGTGAAGCCATCCACGAAGATGAAGCCCTCGACCGCCGTGCGATCTTCCAGCCCGATCACCCCGGTGGTCGCGCCGGTATTGCCGCTGTCGTCGATGTTGAGCGTATCATTGCCACGATCTGCGAGGATCGGGCCGCTATAGGTGTCATAGGCGTCGATCTGGATCAGCGCGGCGATGCCCGAGAGCGTGCCGCCCAGCGGGGCCGTGCCCGGCTCGGACGAGGCGGCGGAGCCGAGATTGATCACGTCGTCGCCGATGCCGCTATTGATGTAGATCGGCAGATCGGTCGCGGTGACCGCGATCACGTCGGCGCCTTCGCGGGTATCGACTTCGATCACGTCGAGATTGCTGTGATCGATGCTGACGGCGGCCGCGCCCAGCACCTTGCCAGCCGCATTGGTGTAGCGCGAGGCGGCCATCAGGCCCACCGACAGCGCGACATAATCGTCACCCTGCGAGCCCAGATAGACCAGCTTGTCGGCGTCGGTCGTGCTGCTGTCGGTGATATGAACGGTGAAGCCCGAACCGAGCGGGGCTGCGATGATGTAATGCTCCAGATCGCCGCTCGCATCCGAGCCCTTGTTGTCGAGCGTCACGGTTCCGTTGAAGGCGCTGACGCCGATCGCCAGACCGCCCACCGTCACCGAGCCGCTCAGGTCATTGACGACGAAGGTGTTGTTGACGCCGTCGCCGCCGGTCAGATCGACCGCCTCGAAGATACCATTCAGACGCTCCACCGTGGTCTCGCCCGCGCCAATACCGGAGGTGCTCCACAGATCGGCGTCGCCCGGCACCATCGTGCCATCGGTCGTGCCGTCCGCATAGGCCGTGGAGCCGTCCGCCTGGAAGACCTTGCCGACGAGGAACAGGTTTTCGTAGAGGCCCATATCCTCGCCCGCGAAGACCTCGATCAGCGTGTCGGTCTCGTTCGCCTCGTCGGTGTCGCGGAAGACATCGAGCCCTTCGCCGCCCGTCACGGTATCCGAACCTGCGCCGCCATCGATCACGTCGTTGAAGATCGAGCCGATGATCCGATCGTTGCCGCCCTCGCCTTCCAGCGTCAGCGCGATCAGGTCATGGGTCAGCGGGGTCGCATTGGCCGGGTCGCCCGCAGCCACGGCCGGGCCGGCGGTGATCTTGTCATTGCCGCCCGCCGCCGAGATGCGCAGCGTGTCGCCCTTGGCGCGGATCGTGTCGTCGAAGGTGACGGTCACGGTGCCGGTCGACCAGGCGGCGACGAGGATGAATTCCTGATCGGCCACCGCGCCCGCCTTCAGCGTGAAGGTATCGACGCCGCCGGTGCCGTTGAAGATCACCGCATCGGCCACACCGTCGCTCGCGCCGTCGATCTCGGCCACATCCTTCGCGGGATCGGCGGATTCCACGACCAGATCGTCATCGATCCGCATCGTGTTGAGATCGGTCTGGCCGAGCGGATTGACCGTCAGCGTGTCGGTGCCGCCGAGCAGATGGATGATCAGCCCCTCGACCCCGTCGGCCTCGAACCCGCTGCCATCGGCGTCGAGCGCCTGCAGAATGCCGGAGTCAGAGGGCTTCTGGCCGATCGTGACCGTGTCGGGGTTCGCGGTGCCATAAAGCAGGATCGTATCGGTGCCGCCGCCACCGTTGATCACCTCAACGCCGTCGGAGGCGAGGCTGCGGAAGATACGGTCATCGTTGCCGCCGCCATTGATCGTGTTCGCACCGCCGCGACCGTCGATCTCGTCGTTGCCGCCCTCGCCATTGATCACATCCGCCGCCGCGCCGCCGATCAGGCGGTCCGCGCCGGTGCCGCCATAGATCGTGGCGACGCCCGTGCCGTTCTGCAGCACCACGTCATCGCCGCCGAGCGCGTAGATGGTGATCGGCACCAGCGCGTCCGAGACGATCCGGTCATTCGCGCCCGAGCCGTAGATGATCGAGCCAACCGCGACGCCGCTGCCGATGCTGATCTGATCGCCCAGATCGCCCGCGGTGCCGCCCTCGGAGGCCGAGTTGATCGTGACCTGACCGTCGCCCTCGTAGGCCACGGTATCGACACCTGCGCCGCCCACGAAGAGGATCGGCACGGCGACGCCGTCGCGCACGACCAGCAGGTCATCGCCGGAGCCGCCATAGCCGCGGATTTCGTGGACGTGCTCGAAGACCTGCTCGCGGCCCGAATAGATCACGCGGATCGTCTGCGCGCCGTTCACGACCGGGGTGACGGCCTCGATGATATAGGTCTCGCCCTCTGTCGCTTCGCCGATGCCGCGCTTGGTATTCGCGTCGCCCATGTTCAGCACGAGGATCGTGGAGGTGTCATCCCAATCCTTGTAGGTGCCCGAATTGGTGTCGCCGTTCAGATCGCCCGCGAGATAGATCGGGGTCGGGAATTCGACATAGCCCACGGTGAAGGACATGCTCACCGAGACCTTCACGAAGAGCACCTTCACGCTCGCGCTGGCCGAGATCACGATCGGCACGCGGCCGGTGCCGGTCGCGGTGGCCGAGAAGCTGATCGAAACCGTGGCCCAGCTGATGTTGAAGGCGCGCAGCGAGACCGAGGCCGAGCCCGAGACGCCGAGCTTGTAGACATCCGCCGCATCGTCGAAGAGGTAATAGACCCGGATCGAGAAGTTGCCCGTCAGGCCGAAGCTGTTCGAGCCCAGCACGAGGCGACCGCTCAGCGACAGATCGAAATAGCCCTTCGAGTTGAACCAGCCGTTCACGCTCATCGTGGCGAGACCGAAGAAGTCCATGCTCGCGTTGAAGTCCACGCGCCAGGCGTTGTCCGTGACCTCGATCCGGAAGCCCGCTTCGAACTTGAGAACCTTCAGGAACTCGACCTTGCCGCTGAGATCGAGCACGAAGGAGTTGCGCTCCAGCACACGGCCCGAGATCGTCACGTCGCGGCCGACGGTGTTGAGCATCAGTTTCCCGCTGGCTTCGATGTCGATCACCAGCGCGATATTGGCGTTGATGCTGACATCCAGAAGCAGCGCGAGACCGTCGAGTTCACCTGTGCCGGAGTTGAAGAACAGCACCGCGCCGCCTGCGGCCGAAATATTGAGCCCGGCAAGGCCGAAGGTCACATCGAACTCGACGCGGAACTCGCTCGCGTTGAGGCCGATATAGACGCGGCCCGAGGCGGTCGCGAGGCCAACGAAGTTGACCGAGCCCACGATCTCGAGGCTGAAGCCCGAGGCCACGGTGACCGAAATCGTGCTCTCCTGCCCGCTGGCATTGATGGTCGGAATCTCGAGGGTGCGCGCAGTCGAGAAGGTGTTGAGCTGGAAGGTCGCGTCGCCAGTCACGGTGATGACGGTTGCGAGGTCGATGTTGAGATCGATCTCGGCATAGATCACCAGCCCGCCATCCGCGATCACGAGACCGCCGGTCAGACCGAACTCTGCCACGCCCACGAGCTTCGCCTGCACATCCAGCGTCGCGACCAGTTCGAAATCGGGCGCGGTGCCGATGCGGAAGGTGAAGACGCCCGTCAGTTCGATCACATCCGAGACGACCAGCGTGCCGGTGACCTTCAGGAACAGCCCGTTCTCGACCGAAATCGTGCCGTAATAGAAGGTGCCGTCAGTGTTGGCGGTCGCATCGCCGTTGGCGACGAGATCATTATATTCGCCCTGCGTGACGATCGTGTAGCGATCCTGCGTCGTCGCGTAGGTGTTGAATTCGAGCATGATCGAGAGCGACCCGCCGAGGCTGACGCCCGGAAGCTCCAACCCGCCGACCAGCGACAGCTGCGCCCGCCCGACCACGCCCGGATCGCTCGCGCCGATATTCGCCTCGAGATAGAGCATCCCCTCGACCGCGCCGAAATTCGCGATCCGGCCGGAAACCGTCCCCTGGATCGTCAGGGAGTCGCCGGTGCCCGTGACGGACAGGAAGCCGTTGAGTGTGACCGAGTCGAAGAGCGTCACCGAGCCGCTGATCTGGACCACGAAATAGGGGCCCGCATCCTTGGTCATGTCCCGTTCGTTCTGTCCGAGGATCGGCGGACGCTCGAAGATTTCGAAAGTCGTCGGAACATTCGGCGGCAGGAACGGCACGAGCGCGTCGGGCACATCGAAGGTCTGGGTGATGCCGGTGGTGTTGAAGAGCACCATGACCTCGGCCTCGAAGCGGAAGACGTCTTCCGCGATATTGCCGAAGCTGCCGGCATTGTTCGCCGCGTCCGTATTCTCGCCGCCCGCATCGCCCACGCTCACCTCGAGCGACAGGCTACCCGCGACGCCGGGGTGGTTCGAAACCCCACCGAAATCGATGATCAGAAGGCCGACCGCCTGGCCCGAGATCACGTTGAACACATTGGCGCTGGCGGCAACGAAAACCTCGATCCCGTCTTGCGAAATCTTCAGATAGAAGGCGCCGGTCAGCTCCGCATAGACGTTCACGGTCGGGACGACATCCGGATCAGATGCCCCCGGGTCGGTCAGCTTGATCGCGCCGCCGATATAGAAGACCACCGAGTTGCGCGTCAGCTCGTAGGTCTGGTCTTCGGAATGCAGCGTCGCGGTGCCGTCGAGGCTCTCGATGAAGTACTTCTTCGCGCCGTCCGTAATCCGCCAGCGCGACTGGGTGTTCAGCTCGCGCACCAGTTCGATCTTGGCCTCCGAGCTGAGCGTGACGCCGAATTCCGCGAAGGTGGCGCGCACTTCCGTGCTGACGGCCTGCTTCTCGTAGAAGCCCTCATTGGCCTGGCTCGGCAACGCGCCGAGATCTGCCACGGCCACCGTGTCGTCGTCGCCGCCCGAGATGCGCTCGAGCTGATCGCCGAGGATGCCTTCGAGCGACAGGGTCTCGACCTTGTCCTCGCCGGACATGTTGATCATCAGTGTCGCGTTGCCCTTGATCCAGACGCCATATTCGTTGAGAGCCTCAAAGTTCGGCTGGATGGTGGCCACGCCCCAGAACTGCGGCAGGCCGCTCGACAGACCGCCGGTCTCCAGCACAAAGCGCGCTGCGGCCGAGCCGATATTGCCGAGCTTGTAGACCGTGATCGTGCCCGAGGCTTCGAGCGCGAAGCGGAAGACCTTGGAGCCGTCGGCCTTGATGTAATCGCCGAAGGTCAGTTCGGCCTGCGCGCGCAGTTCGACCAGCGGCTCGTCGAGGATACCTGCCGAATTCAGCGTGATCGAGCCGGAGACGCGGATGAAGAAGACGCGGGTGGTGGCCGGGTCGGCATCCTCGCCGGGCTGGCCGCCCTCCTGCATCTGGTCGATGACGCGGAAGCTCTGCTGGCTCGCGCCGCCCTCGTTGCCCTGCAGGTCGGACCAGCTGCCCTCGTTGAAGGACACCGTGACCGTGCCGAGGCCGAATTCGCGCGAGACATAGTAGCGGAAGGTGCCGTCACCCATGTCGGTCGGGGTGAGGTCGAGCAGATCGAGATTGGCCCCGCCTGCCCCGCCAAGGGTGAGCTCGTCGCCGTCGATCGTGGCCGCGTCAATCGCATAGAGCGCGTTGAGGCTCGGATCGCCCAGCGTGTCGAAGGTGATGTCGATATAGGAAGCAGTGTCGGTGGGCTTGATCGAGAGCGTCGTCGGATCGATCGCCTCGGAGGCAGCGGCCCCGTAGGTCCATGCGCCCGCCGCATAGGTCAGGGTCAGCACCGCGCCGTCGGCGGCGTCGGCGGAGTCGAAGGTCACAGCGAACTCGCCTGGGGGACCACGGGCTTGGACCCCGGTGATCGTGATCGAGTTGCCGTCGATATCGGTCAGCGTGAAGTCGGAGGCCGCGAGGCTGCTATCGATCAGCGTCTGGCTCGTGCCGAGCGACAGCGCCACATAGGTCGCCGTCGGCGCGCTGGCGCCCAGACCGATCTGGCCGGTCGTGACCACCAGATCTTCGCTATTGGTCGCGGTGATCGCCTTGATCGTGCCGCCATCGGTGCCGATCCAGTCGAAGCTGCCCGAGATGAACTCGACCGAGACATTGTCATCGAGGTTCGAGCCCGCGAAGTCGCCCAGATACCAGATGCGGAAGATCGGATTGCCGTTCGCATCGTCGCCCATGTAGGTCGGCGCCTGGCTGTCATCTACTTCGATCGTGTAGCCGGTCGCGCTCAGGATCACCTCGGCACCGGCATCGGTGATGCTCTCGAGATCGACGCCGGTGGCATAGCTCGGCAGCTCGAAGGTGACGTCGATGAAGCCGCGCTCGTTCAAGGGCGCCTGCCCCACCGAAGCGCCTTCGACCGGGTCGGTCAGGCTCGCACCAAGCTGGACGAGGCGGAAGCT
Organism: Thioclava electrotropha; assembly: GCF_002085925.2. Classification (NCBI taxonomy): domain Bacteria; kingdom Pseudomonadati; phylum Pseudomonadota; class Alphaproteobacteria; order Rhodobacterales; family Paracoccaceae; genus Thioclava; species Thioclava sediminum. The sequence goes on along the minus strand of NZ_CP053562.1, from coordinate 1,316,124 downwards.
CTGGGTCTTCGCGTCGTTGTCGTAGCTTCCCGAGCCGAAGCTGGCTGCGGCGTAATCGACCTGAACGGTGCCGGCGGTGAACTTGCCGGTGAGGAAGTAGCGCACGGTCAGCCCGTCGCCCACGATCAGAGCCGAGGAAACGGTGACGCCATTCGCGCCGGTGCCCGAGAAGCTGATCTCGTCGCCCAGCGTGCCGAAGTCGATCTCGTCGCCATAGGTCGGCGTGTAGCGCACATCGACGAAGGCCACCGAAAGCGTGCTCGCATCGAAGGAGACCGGGCCGGTCGCATCGTCGGCCGTGCCATCGGCGCGCAGAACGGTCGGCTGATCCTCGAACGTCGCGATACGCGAGATCGTGGTGTCTGCCGCAGCCACGCCGGTGGTGAAGTAGCGGAAGATATAGTCGCCCGAGGTCGCCTGCGGGTTCAGCCAGACCGGGGCCAGCGTGTCGTCGAAGGTGATCGAGCCGCTGCCGCCGAAGGCGAATTCCGAGGCGAGATCGGTGATCGAGCCCACATCGAGCGCGCCGCCCACCGGGCGCTCGAAATGCAGATCGACATAGCCGCGCCCGTTCACATCGCCCAGCCCCGTGCTGCCCTCATTCGCCGGATCGACCAGATCGCCCTGCGGGCCAGAGACGGTGAAGGACAGTGTCTGGACGCGGTTCTTGGCCGCATCGCCGAAGCTGTTCGCGGCCAGCGTCACGTCATGGCTGCCGATGCCGAGCGAGCCGTCTGCGAAGACGCGGATCGTGCCGCCCATATCCATCAGTTCGGTGATCGTGAGGCCGGTCACAGTCACGTCGCCGATGGCCAGTTGATCGGTGATGTCCTCGTCATAAGCCCCGCTCAGCGCGATGTCGAAATAGGTGCGGTCGCCCGGCAGGTTCGCGGCGTCGTTGGGGGCGGAGTAGGTCGAGCCGCTCTTGACCACGATGGTCGGGGCGCTCAGCGCCGCGGTCGAGAAGAAGGAGATCGACGTGATGTCCAACTCCAGCGTGATCGTCTGCGGGTAGAGTTCGCCAGTGAGCGAGGCGGGCTCCGCCGGGTTGCCCTCATCGATGAAGGTCTGCAGCGAGTAGATGAAGGAGATCTTCGTCGGATCATTCGGATCGTTTTGCAGCAAAGCCGGCGCGCCCTCGCCCAGCTCGACACGGAAGGTGCCGTCGCTCAGGCGCGAAGTCTCGTCAGTGTCGGTCTGCACGGTGAACTCGGCCGCGAGGTCGAGCACCGAAGCCGGGTCGAGCACGTAGCCCGTCGGAATATTGGTGAAGGTGATCTCGACCGAACCTTCGGTGATCTCGAGATTGGCCACCACGCCCAGACCGTCCTCACCGCTCTTGATCGCCGGGTCGGTGGTCGGGTTCGCGCTGTCGGAATAGCGGTAGGACCAGCCCTGCTCGACCGCCGCGATGGTCAGATCGCCATAGGTCTGGCCGCTGTCGAAGCTGCCGGTCAGCCAGTAGCGATAGATCGGGGCCGCGTCGGTGCCGCCCACGCGGACTGGGGCCACACCATTGTCGATCTGCACCGTGCCGAGGCCCGCGCCGGTCAGCGTGAATTCCGCCCCGCCATCGGTGATCGAGGCCGCGTCATAGACGAAATCGCTGTCGGGCACGTTCGGGAACTGGATGTCGATATAGTTGCGACCGTTGAGCAGGTTCACGTCGATCGCAGCGCCTGCACCCGGATCAACCATGATCGCGGTCGCGCCTTCGACGGTGATCACGCTGTCGCCGGTGGCGCCCGCATTGCCCGCCGCATCGGCCCAGGCGCCGGTGAAGGTGAGCGTATAGGTGCCCGGCGCAAAGTCGAAATTCGCGGTCGTGATGGCATAGGCGAACTGGGTGATGCCCTCTTTCTTCAGGAGCGCATAGAGTTCGGCGGGGGGCGTCGGAAGATCGCTGACTTTATCGGCGCTGTCAGAGGCGACGATCCTGCCTTCGGCATCGAGACCGAGCGTCTTCAGGCTCGCCGTGCCGTCATCGTTCATGAACATCGCGACCGGAACCGGCGTATCCGAGAGTCCGACAGCCGTATTCACCGTGGAGCCATCCGCAGCACCGGTGCGCGTCAGGGTGAACTCGTCATTCGTATCGAGGATCGAGCCGTAATCGAGCGAGCCGCTGCCTGCGGGATCGAAGGTCACGATGATGCGCTGATCGGCATTGGCGAGGTTCACGTCGACCGTGTAGCCGTCACCGTCCAGCTGATAGGGCGCGCTGAGCGAGGCTTCAGGCTCGACCACCGAGAACACGGCATCCGGCGTCGCGGTGTTGTTCTTGCCGGTCTGGGTGTCGTTGTTCGCCCAGGTATCGGCGGTGAAACGCACGGTGTAGTCGCCGACGGCGAGCTGGTTGTTCGTCAGGTCCGGATCGGAGGTGTCGATGAAGTAACGCACCTTGCCGCCGCCGATCGCGATGGCGCCAAGGAGGTCGATCTCGTCGCCCTCGTCATTGAACAGCTTGAACGGCGCCACACCGTTGGTCGCGATCGCGGCCAGAGTTTCGGCGGTGATCTCGCCACCGATCTCGGCGATGAACTTGATATCGACCCACGGCCCCGCGACAGCCGGGTCGCCGCTTTGGGTCGTGTTGTCCTCATCCGCATAGACCGTCTCGTTGGTCGCGGTCTCGGTGTAGGACCACGCCTGGAACAGGAAGGTGTAGGTCACCGAGTTCACATCGCCCGTGCCGGTCAGCCAGAAGCGGAACGTGTCGTCACTGACCTGCGCCGGGGCCTGCGTGTTGTCGAGGGTGAAATCGCCGCCGGTGATCTCGATCTCAGGCGTCAGGTCGAAGACCGAAGCCGCATCGACCGTCGCACCGTTCACCGTCGGGAAGGTGATATCGATATAGGCGCGCTCGTTGAAGTTGCCGACGCCGGTCACGCCGCCATCGCTGGGCCCGTCGAGGCGCTGCGTCGGCGTCGCGGCCTGTTCCTCGACCACGGCGAATTGCGTGGCCTCGCCGAGGATGTCCTTGAAGCCGAATTGCAGCGAGCCCTTGATCGTCAGCAGATCGACCTGATCGGGGATCTTCACCAGCAGAAGGATCGTCGCCTCGCCGGACGCGATCTTCGACAGGTTCGCGTAGAGCCGTGCCGAGAGCGACAGGTTGTCGGCTGCGAAGTTCAACTGGCCGATCACGAGGATCTTGCCGTCGGTCGAGATCTTGATCGTGACCTGACCGTTGAACACCGCCTGCGAGGTGTAGATCGAATAAAGCTTGGCCGAGCCGGTAATGATCATCGGCGAGGTGAAGGCCGCCGCAAACCCGCCGCCCGCCGCCGAGCCGTTCTGGATCGCGATATACTGGTTCACGACCTGCTGCTGCACCGAGTTCAGCCAGTCATCGATCGACACGTTCAGCGGCAGCGCGAAATCGGGGCCGTTGAGCTCGTCGGGATCGGTGATGTCGGGCAGCGACTTGAAGAAGTCCACGCCGCCGGTGAAGTCGTTGATCGCGAGACCCGAATTCGGCTCGAGCAGGATACCGCCCGGCACCGAGCCCGAGACCAGCACGCCGAGCGGTCCCAGTTCCGACAGAGCGAAGCGGATCGTGAAGCCGCCCAGACCCGAGAAGGAGAAGCCCGCCTCGACGCCGATGAAGAAGACGCGGTCTTTCACCGGGCTCGTCAGGTCGAAGGTGGAGAGTACCTGATTGCCCTCGCCGATCCGAATGATGCCGCCGATCAGCGCGCCCTCGATCTCGCCGCCGAAGGCGTTGCCGCCGATCTTCACACCGATCGAGTCGATGCCGATGATCGGGAACGCGCCCTCCAGCAGCAGACCCACATCGATGCGGATGCCCTCGACCGTGCCCTCGAAGGTCAGCCCGTCATAGCCCTGCAGCCCGGTGATCGACGCCGACAAGGTGAGGACGAAATCGCTCGGGTCGGCCTGAATGTCGGGCCATTGCACGCCGATCTCGGTGATCTTGATCGGCAGCCAGCTCGGCCATTTGAAGTTCGCTCCGGAGGCCCCGCCCACGCCGATGAAGACGCCGAAGCCCTGCTTGGTGACGAAGGTGCCGTCGCCGAGGAAGGCGAACTGGCGCGCCTCGCCCGAGAGGTTCAGCGAGCCGATCTTCAGTTCAGCGCCGATCGACACGAAGCTGATCAGCTCCTCGTCATCCGCAGCCCCGGTGTCGAGCGACAGGCCCACCCCCTTCAGCTTGAGGACCGAGCCGATATTGATCTCGAACGTGTCGAGCTCGAAGATGAAGCCGTCGACCACGCCATCGGTGAAGGTCAGGCCGGCCTTCAGCGCGAGCGTGTCGTTCACATCCTCGCCCGAGACGCGGTCGGTGACCTTGGCGTTGATCGCCTTGCCCGGTGCGAAGGTCGCCCCGCCAGAGCCGACATAGATCGTGCCGTCGAAATTCACCTCTTGGCCGAAGATCAGCGAGAAGTCGGTGACGCCGATGCGCAGGTCGTCGAATTCGAGGATCGAGCCGAACGTGATCTTGCCGGTCGCACCGTCGGTGCGCTGGACCGCGCCCGTGCCGGTGCCCGAACCCGCGCCGGTGCCCGAATAGATGATCTCGCCGCGACCGATGCGGAAGCCATTGTCGTAGATCGTGAGGCCGCGCACGCCCTCAAAGGTCGTGATCTGGCCCGCGATGCCGAATTTCGGGAAGGCGACCTTGATCGTGTCGATCTTGATGATCTCCTGACCCGCGCCCTCCGGCGTACCCGCGACCGGGGTATCGGGCGCCGTCCACGAGGGATCGTATTCGACCTTGATACGGTCGGCCTCGAACAGGACCACATCGGGGATCGAGCCCGTCAGCTTGTCGGCGGTGATCGACCACTTGCCGGTGAGCGAGACGACCGGATCGTCGCCGCCGCCCGAGATCACGCCCATCACGTCGATGCCGATATCGAACTTCACCAGCAGGTTGGTCAGAGTGATCTGGGTGCCGCCGCTATTGGTCTGGGTGCCGTCGGCATTCTGCGTCGCGGTGCCACCGAAGGCGAGCGAAGCGCTTTCCGCTCCGACCGAGATCGTCAGGACCAGCAGACCGTCCTTGAAGCCGAGCTTCGCGAGACCGACCTTCGGCGCGAGGATCGAGACCGGGCCGACCTTGATCGGGGTCGCGGCCTCGGCCGCCGGCAGTTCCTGCACCTTGAAGATCTGCACATAGGCGGTTGTCTTCGCGGGCGACGCGACCGAGCCGTTCTCGCCTCCGAACCAGTAGACGACATCGTCGGCGGTGCTGTTCAGATCAGTGCCGCGATCGGTGTATTTCCAGGTGCCGGTGATGAATTCGACCTGCACATCGCCCACGTTGAAGGCCGGGTTCGCCTGCGAGGTCGAGGTCGAAGTCGGCGTGCCGACCACGCCCGTGCCAGTGGCGGTCGCGGCGGGCGGCTCGGCGAAGACGTAATAGCGATAGGTCGTCTTTCCGATCTTCTCGACCGTGTAGGTGCCGTTGGTGTTCGTCAGCAGATTGACGTTCGACGCGCCGCCCGTGCGCACGAAACGGATCTCGTCGCCATTGATCGAGCTTGCATCGAGGATCTCGCCATTGGGCAGCACGAAGGTGACGTCGACATAGCCCTTCGAGTTCAGCATCGATTTGTCGATCACCGCGCCATTGAAGGGCGAGGCGAGCTCGATCGAGGGCGCGGCGGTGATCGTGGTCAAATCCTGCGGATCGGTCGCCGGGTTCGCGGCAGGCGCATTCTGAACCGGCGACTTGCGGATCGTGAAGCGCTCGTATTCGGCGGCACTTTGGGCCCCAGCCGCATCGCGCCAGGAATTGGCGAGGAACTGCACCTCATAGGTGGTGTTCGCCGACAGGCTCACAGGCGTGGTGATCTGGTAGCGATAGGTCGGGCGCGCCGTGCCTTCGACCAGCACCCCTGCCCCGTCGACCGTGATCGCCGCCGTCGTGTCGCCATAGCGCGCGGTGATGGTGAATTCCGGATCGATATCGGTGATCGAGTCCGGGTCGATGCCCAGCGGATAGGCCGGGTAGGCATCCGCATCGAGACGGTTGGTGTTGTAGAAGGTGACGTCGATATAGGTGAAGCCGTCGAGATTGATAATCTGGCCATTGAGCGGCGAGGCAATATCGGCGGTCAGCGGGCGCAGGTTCGTCGTCGGCGTCACCGAGACGGTCTCGCCGAAGAGCGTGTAGCCCGTCACCCGCATATCGGTCAGCTGGAAGCCGGTCGCGCCGCCGAAGCTGAACTGGGCCGCGCCTTCGATGCCGAAGCTGTCGGCGCCCGGCGGCGTCACCGTGATCGAGGTCTCGGGCGCATCGACCGAGATCCGGCCATCGGGCGTCTTGTTGAACAGCACGTCGTTGGAGCTGATCACCAGCAGATCGCCGGTCTCGGCCACGCCGAAGCTGATCTCGACAGAGCCTTTCACGCGCTCCATCTGCGGGGCGGCGAATGTGATCGCAACCGGGGTCGCCGAGGTGCCGCCTTCGAGCAGCGGGAAGCCGGTCACGGTGGTCGAGAAAGCGGTGCCCGAGGTGTTGAGCCACACTTCGACCGTGCCCGAAATATTGAGCCCCGGAATGCCCAGCGCCTGCACCTCGCCCTTCGCATAGACCGCGAATTTGCGGTTGGCGGAGGTACCGAATTCGAAGATCGCGATCGTGGTGTTCGAGATCAGCAGCCCGATATCGTCATTGGGATCGTTCGGGTCGCCCGCATCGCCGAGGAAGATCGAGATATTGCGCCCCATCTTGCCGCTGGTCGCGCCCGCCGGCAGTTCGGCCGGGAGAATGTCGCTCAGGCTGCCTTCGATGGTGAAGTAAGGCTCGTAGCTCAGCTTCACCTCGGCCAGCGCGATCTGGTTCACATTGGCCTGACCCTGGAAGTCGAGAATGTAGGTCGCGTCGCCCACATCCACCTCTTCGTAGATATCGGTGCGCGAGGTGGTGTTGATGCGGATGATCGCGCTCGCCGAGACCTCGAAGCCTGCCCCCGAGCCTTGCGCGCTCGCCTCGATCTGTGCGGCGATGCCGTTCTGCGACAGCGTGGCCGAGCCCGAATAGATCAGGATCACGCCCTTCGCGTCTTCGATGGTGTAGCCATCGCCGTTCGAGTCCGTATAGCCGCCCGTGACCCCGGTGAAGGCGATGGTCATGTGCTTGGTCTGGTTCGGCGCAATCCCGGTCGTCAGCTGCGAGAACATCAACGTGCCGGTCAGGCTGATCTCCGGCGAGGCGCCCACGTCGAGCGTGCCGTCATTGTCGGTGTCGGTCGCGTTGAAGTCGACATAGAAGGCGGCGTTCTCGACTTCGACCCGCAGGAACTGGCCGCGCGGCAGATCGAGGATATCGCCATTCGCGAACTCGACATAGACCGCCTGGATTGAGGTGTTGATCTCGAGCGTCGCCGTGGTGCCATTGCCGATCTGATAGGCGTTGGTGCCGTCGTCGAACGCGATATCGGGAAGCGTAACCGAGAAGCTGCCCGCCATGCCCTGCGGCATCAGATAGAGCAGCGCGTCGCCGGTGAATTCATAATCGCCGAATGTCAGGGTGATGTCGGTCAGCGAGATTTTCGAGTAGACCGCGCCCGTCGCGCTGGTGGTCTTTTCGAAGGACAGATCGCCGGAGAAGGCAAAGTCGGCATCGTCTGCGCTGGTGGGCGTATCGCCCGAGAGGTTCACGAGAAGCTCGATCCCCGTTCCCACCGGATCTCCATAAGCCGAGACCGAAAGGAAAGTGCCCGCATAGCCAAGGCTGTAGAACGCCTGAAGCGGGGTCATATCTGCAAAGGTCGTGGCACCGGGGTCGAGGCCCGTCACCTCCGTAAAGTCGAAGCCCGTGAGGATCGTCTGGGCGCCCGCTCCCGCGGTGCCCGACTTGCCTTGGTTGAGCTTGAGCTCGACGCCACTCGCACTGATCGCGACGCCCGGAATTCCGGCAAGCGCGACCTCTTCGATCGAAGCGTAGAGCGCGGTGTATTTCTCGCCGCCCACCACCGCGACGCCATTGGCATCGACCTGGCTCAGCATGGCGAGACGGAAGGAGAAGTTGGTCAGGACCAGACCCTGCGCACCCGAAGTATCGGCCATCGGCTGCACGACCGGGGTGTCGCCCGAGGTATCGACCTCGAAATACGGCCCGCCGGTGCCAACGAAGGCGCTGATGCCATCGCCCGAGATTTCGGTCGCAGCGAAAGTCTTCTGGTTCGGCGCGGTGCCCACGGTCAGGGTCGCGCCCTTCTGGAAAGCCACTTGCCCGGCGAGGAAGACGTAATCCTCGAAGCCCAGCACCACGAAGCCGGACGCTGCAAGGATCGCGCCATTGGCATCGAGCGTCACGGTATCGGTGTCGCTCACCTTCACGTCGAAGCCGCCACCATCGAAGCTCGCAAGGTTCAGCGCTTCCTTGGCCTGCGTGCTCAGGAGTTTGCCCTGGTTCAGCTCGACCTCGAGCCCGTAGCCCGAGAGGGTGACCCCGTCGATGCCCACCAGCTCGACCGTGCCACCGGCTTTCAGCGCCATGTAAGAGGCTGCCGCCGGATCGGTCGCGGCCAGCGCCACGCCATTCGCGTCGACCGTCTTGAACATTGCGAGCGCGAGATAGGCGTCCGTGATCTTCAGGCCGACCGCATCGCCCTGATCGTCGAAGCCCTTAGTCAGATCGTAGCCGGTGCCGACGAAGATGTTCACATGCTGCGCGCCGACCGTCACCGCCTTGAGGTCGCGGCTCGTGCTCGTGCCCGCGACGAGGGCGGAGTAAATCTCGCTCGACTGGGTGAAGGCGAACTCGCCCTGAATGAACACATAGGAGTCGAAGCCGATAGTCAGCGAGCCCGACACTTCCAGCGTCGCCACGGTCAGCTCGTCGAAGGTGATCGTCTCGGCGCCGACCGTGATGTCCCAGGTGCCGCCCACCCCGCCATAGGTGAAGTCGAGCGTGTTGTAGGGCGTCGTCTCGTTGCCGCCGCGGTTCATGATCAGCGTGAGCGAGCCATCAACCGTGACATTGTCGACGCCGATCAGCGAAGCCCCGCCCGTCGCCTTCACGACCATCCAGCTCTTGAGCGGGGTCGCGGTCGGGTTCGCCGGATCGAGCGGCATTTCCTTGACGATATGCAGACCCATGCGCTGCAGCGAGAGCGCCACGCCCGTCGCATCGGAGGTGGCATCGACCTCGCCATTGGTGATCGTCGGCGTGCCGACCCCTGCGAAGACCACTGCATCCGAGATGCCGATCGACAGAACCGAAGCCTCGAAGGAGGTGGTCGAGCCGACCATGCGGGCTGCGACCTTGTCGGTCTTGGTCAGCGTGATCTGACCTTCGATATGGACGAAGTTCTCGATGACGATGGTGGCACCCGCGAAGAGCGAGAAGCCCGACTGGCTCATGTCGAGGACCGTGTCAGTGGTGGCCGGGTCGACGTCATTGCCATTGGTCGCAGCAAGTAGGTCCTGACCGGTGAGCATGGCCAGGCCATCGCTCCATTCGGTCGAGTCGAGATTGATCGACTGACCCCAATCGAGCACGTCGATCACACCGGCCGCATCATTGGCCTTGTTCATCTCGAGCGACAGCGTGTCGAGGGTGATATCCACCAGATCAACCCCGGTCAGCGACGCCGAGGCGATATCGGCCTTGAGCGCGGTGAAGGCGCGGGTATCGGTAAGCGGATTGGCCGCCTTGATCGAAGCGAGCAGGATATCGGCCTTCGCGATGGTGATGCCGGGGCCATCGGGGATGCCGATGAAGAACTTCGCCTCGTAATCCGCCGGGGCGTCGCCGCCATTCGCGGCCTCGTCGGCGGGATCGATGCTCAGGCTGATCCGGGTCAGCACCGCATCATTCATATCGGTGGCGATGTCGAAGGTGCCGTCGTGGTTCACATCCACATCGACGATATCCTGCGACAGCGTGAATTCCGCGCCGACATCGACGAAGCCGAAGGCGTTGAGCGTCAGGTAGCCCACGACCTGCGTGCGGTCTGCGCTGGCGTCGAAAGTGACCACCTCGTCATTCGGGCCATAGGTGAAGGAGACCGGACCTGCAGGGTCGTTCGCGGGGTCGCCCTGCGCGGGCGTGCCGTCCAGATCGATCGAATTCCAGTTGAAGAAGGTCGTGGTGTCGTTCCCGGCGGGCTTCGTCGCGTAGTAGTCGAGCGAGAAGGCATTGACCGTCAGTTCCATCCCCTCGGGCAGACCGGCGAGCGTGCCGCCTTGGATATTGCCCAGCACCGCCGTCGCCGAGGGCGTGGTGGTCGCGGGCAGCGTGCTGTTTGCAGGCGGGGTCGCCTTGATCAGCGCAAGCGCGATATCAGCGGAAGCCACCGACAAGCCCACACCGCCCGGCTGGCCGACGAAGAGGTTCTCGACATGCAGGCCGATCAGCATGAGGCTTGCGTTTTCGAGACCGTCGGAGGTGCTGTCCAGCTCTGCCTCGATCTGGTTGCGCATCACGATGTCGAAGGTGGCCGAGCCGGTGACGAAGCCGAAGATATCCAGATCCAGACCGCCTGAGATCACCAGATCCGTGCCGTCTTCGGGGGCGACCGCATCGACGCCCAGATCCTGAATGATCGGCGCCCAGTCGAGTTGATCGCTATTGATCGCGTCGCGCCCGTTCAGCGTGAAGTCGAGAGAGGTCACCGTCAGGTCCAACCCCTGCGGCAGGCCGCGCGGCGAGATCGTGTCGGCATGGGCGGACATCGCGGTCCAGCTGCGCGCGACGGCGCTCGGGTTTGCGACCAGATCGACCACCTCGGTCACCGAGATCAGATCGAAGGCGAGCCCTTCGGCCGCGAAGCCCGTTCCCGCATTGGCGACCGCGTCGACCCGGTCGAATTCGTCATAGGTGAACTCGCCGCCCGCGCCGACGAAGACATAGGCGCCGTCGATCGAGAAGGAGAAGGCCTTGGCGCTGATCGTGCCGCCCTGCGGATCGTCGACGGTGAGATCGCGGATCACACCCGACAGACCACCCGCCAAGAGGATCGCCCCTTCGATCTGCAATTCGACATAGGCGCCGAATTCAATGCCGAAGCCCGCGTCGAGATTGGTGATATCGGCCAGCGCGTTGATCTGATCGACGTTGGTCGCGCCCCAGTCGAGCTTGTTACCGTCCGCATCCGCGCCGTTCATCGCGAAGTAGAGATCCTTCACCGTCGCGGTCAGCGGAAGGCCCTGCAAGCCCAGCTGATCGACGCGCAGCGACAGGGCCATCCAGCTGCGGGCGACGGCGGGCGAGGTCACGGTGGCGGGGTCTTCCGACACCATCACCAGTTCGATCGAGCCGCCCCGCGCCACGAAGCCCATACCCTGATCGGGGTCGATCGTGCCGTCGTTCTTGAGCACACCGTCGACACCGGCGAAGAAGTTCAAATCGCTCAGGGTGAAGATCAGAACCTTCGCCCCGCTCAGCGTGCCATCCGCATCGATTGCGGTGGCGACCGCCACATCGGCGAGCAGGCTCTTGATCGAGAAGGTACCCGTCGCGATCACGACGCCTGCCACGTTCAGCTCCGACACGGTGCCGGTCACCGACAGGATCGCGGTCGCGTCATAGCCATCCGTGCTGTCGGTGATCGTCAGGCCCAGATCGAGGCCCTTCCAGTTCATCACCGAGTTGTTGGCCGCGTTCAGCGGGTCTGTGTAGCCGAAGTTGGCTTCGACCGCGACATCCGAGATTTTCAGCGTGAAGCCCGTGAGGCCGGTCACGCCGACGCTTTGCGAGGTCACGAGGATTGCCGACCAACTTTTGACCGTGCGGGTCTCGACCACACCTGTCGTCAGCGGGTTGTCGGCGGTCTGGGTCACCGAGGCGAACTCGATGCCCACGTTGTTCGCGTAGATGCCAGCACCCTCGGTCGTGCTCACATCCGTGATCTTGCCATCGGTGCGGGTGAAGACACCGCCCTGCCCCGCGAAGAAATAACCGCCGGTCAGCGCGAAGGTCATCACCGAAGCGCCCTCGACGATCAGCCCGTTGCCGTCGTCGAGCGTCTCGGTCCGGATCTGACCCGCCATCGTGCCCGCGACGGTCACGAAGCCGTCGACGGTGAACTCGACATAGCCGCCGAAGGCGATGTTGAAGCTCGCGCCCATCTCGGTCACGTCGAACAGATCGACCGAGGCGAGATTGCCGATCTCGGTCACGCCGGTCGCGGCCCAGTCGATCCGCTCGCCATTCACCGCATCCGCGCCGTTGAAGCCGAAATAGAGATCGAGCCCCTGAACAGTAACCGTGTTTGGCAGGCCCTGCAGGCGCACCGTGGCTACGTCGAGCGCAACGGCGGTCCAGCTGCGCGGCACTGCCGGAAGCGTCACGCTCAGCGGATTTTCCTTCACCAGCACCAGTTGCAGCGAGGCGTTCTCGGCCACGAAACCGGTGCCCTGATCGGGGTCGATCGTGCCGTCGCCCAGAAGCGCGCCGCCGACACCTGCGAAGAGGTTCAGATCCGACAGAGTGAAAATCAGGATATTCGCGCCCAGCACTGTCTCGGTCGTCATGCCGGAAGGCACGATGATGTCGCTCGCGAAGCTCTTGATGCCGAACTTGCCCGAGGCCACGATCACGCCCGCCACGTTCAGTTCCGACACGGTGCCGGAGACCGAGAAGCCATCGTCGCGGGTCAGGCCGCCGGTGGCATCCGCGAGGCTCAGCAAGTCGAGCCCGGTGACGCCGCCCAGCGAGGCCCAGTTCAGGAAGGTGCCGTCGATGGCTGCGAAATTGCCGTCTACCGCGAGATCGGCCAGGGTGATCTGGAAGGCGTCGATGCCGCGCAGACCGAGGCTCGCGACGGTGACGCGCAGCGCGGTCCAGCCGATGGTGACGGTCTCGTCGTCCCATTGCGTAGCCGGATCGTTGTCATTCGTCGACGCATCATCGGTCAGCACGCCGAGGCGGGTCACCTGCGCGAATTCCAAGGCATCGCCCGCCTCCATCGAGGCGTAGATGCCGGTGCCCTGATCGAGCAGGCCGGTCACCTCATTCGTGGTCGCGTCGCGGTCGAATGCGCCGCCCGCGCCGACGAAGATCTGCGCGCCGGTGATCTTGAAGCTCGTGATATCGGCAGCGGTCAGGGTGATTACGCCGTCATTGATATCGGCCGTCGAAATCGACCCCTCGACCGTGCCATAGACCAGCACGAACCCGTCGAGCGCCAGATCGAGCGTGCCGCCGAAGGCGATGCCGGTATTGGCGTTGATCTGCGCAATACCTGGGTTCTCGGCCGGATCGACAATGGCCGACCAGTTCAGCTTGGTCGCGCCCATCGAGGCCGTGTTCATGCGGAAGTAGAGACCGGTGACCCCGAGCGCGAACTCGTTGGGCAGGCCGCGCATCCCGACGTAATCGACCGAAAGCGACAGCGCGCTCCAGCTCTTGGGTGTCGCGGTGCCGAGTTTCTCTTTCACGACGATCAGTTCGAGCGTGCCGCCCGACGCGAGGAAGCCCGTGCCCTGATCGGCAATCGCGGTGGGCGCATTCGCATCATCGAAGGCACCGCCGACACCGGCGAAGAAGTTCACATTCGTCAGGGTCAGCCGCGTGACCTGCGCATCGGTGATCGCCGCCTGGATGGTGTCGTCGATCGTCTCGGTCGAGGCCGAGAAGTTGAAGGTCGCCAGCGCGAAGACCGTCTCGGAAATCTCGACGGATAGCGTGCCGGACACCGCCAGCTGATCACCCGGGCCCAGATCGCCAAGCGCCGTGGTCACGTCGGTATCGTTCACAGTCGACCAGTCGAGGCGCGGGCCGGTCGGCGCGGTTGTCGAGTTCGATGCCAGCGACATGCCCGACAGCTTGATCTGGACCGCGTCGATGCCCTTGGCCTCCAGCGCGCTCAGCGAGCCGATCACCCCGGTATATTTCACGCCGGTCGTCGTATCGGTCAGCAAGCCGAGCGCGAGATTGCCACCATTCGCATAAAGACCCGCGGCATCGCCCAAGAGGTTCAGCGTGGTCGTGCCGGTCGCCTCATCCGTGGTGGTCGACGCGCCGGTGCCCGCGAAGAACTCAACATCGCTGAGCGTCACAAAGGTCAGCGTGCCCGTGGTGATATCGACGAGGTCGAGCGTCTCGGTGCTGCCCGCCTGCGCGGTCACGTCGATTGCCTTCAGCCCGAAACCCGCGCGCAGATAGACGAAATCGCCCACCGCCAGCGTCAGCTTGCCCGAGACCGCGAGGCTCACCGTGTCGGTCACATCTTCGAGGCCGGTCAGGCTCGACCAGTCGAGATTGGAGAGGTTGGTATCGCTGACCGAGTTGTAGAGCACTTTGAGGCTCGCAAGGTTCAGCGTCACGCCTTCGACATTCACCAGACCGAGGCTCGCGAGGCTCGCCGACACGCCGGTATAGCTGACCGGGATCGGGTCGGTGGTGGTCAGGATGCCGATGTAGAAATTGCCGCCCGCCGCCGAGAAGCCGATAGCGTCCGTCGTGTCGATGCCGCTTGCGCCGATCGTGGCGCCCGCCCCCGCGAAGAGGCTCAGATCGGTGAGCGTGATGTAGAGCAGATCGCCGGTGACGCCGCCGACCGAGGTGCCCGCCGTCTTCTCGACTGAGAAGCTGCCAGTCAGCAGAACGGTGTCCGAGATATTCAGCTCGTCGATGGTCGCGCCGATGAAGAAGCGCTCGGTATTGTCGAAGCCGTCAGTGCCATCGGTCAGCGCGAGCGGCGTGCCGAGATCGAGCCCGGCCCAGCTCATCACCGTCGGGTTCATCCCGCCCATCGCATCAGGTGCATTCACCTCGACCACAAAATCGCTGACGGCAAGCGTAAAGCCCGGAATGCCCGCGACCTCGACGGTGCCGACATAGAGCTTGATCGCGTTCCAGGCGTTCAGCACGGCGCCGGTCGTTCCATCGACATTCTTCACCGAGGCGAATTCGAACAGCACCCCTTCCGCGCCGAAGCCGGTGCCGACCAGCTTGCTATCAAGATCGCGGTCCAGTCCGTTGACCTTGCCATTCCCATCGGTGGTGAAGCTGCCGCCGCTGCCCACGAAGATGTAGCCATCCGCCAGCGCGAAGGTCATCACCTGCGCGTCGGTCAGATCGGAGCCAAGCGGATTATCCGCCGCCGCAATGGTCTGCTTCGTCACCGTGATCGAGATATCGCCCGCCAGCAGAACGGTGCTCTTGATCGTGAAGACCGCGCGCACATCGATGGTGAAGCCCGTGAAAGTGGTGTCGAAGCTGAAGCTCGGCCCGCCCACCTGGCTCCAGTCGAACGCCATGCTCGCATAGGTCACGTCGAGCGCATCGACCGTCGCGGTCACACCGGTGATCCCGTGCAGCGTGGCGGCGGTCGAGAGTTCCAGCGCGGTGACCTTGTGGCCGAGGTTTGCCCCAGCCGAGGTCACGGTGAACATGGCCAGCGTCAGATCGAGGGTCGGGATCTCGAAGCCGGTGGCATTGGTCAGGTCGTAGCTGCCGCCCGAGACCTCGGCGCCGACGCCCGCGAAGAGACGCCCGCCGATGATCGAGAGGGTGAAGTAATCGCCATCCTCCGAAGCACCATTGAACGTCACGCCGGTCTTGGCGGAGCTTTCGAGCGCGAAGGTGCCGCTAACATAGACCGCGTCATTCACGATCAGGGTCGCGGTGGCCTCGACCTTCGTGAGCGCACCGTTCAGCGTCAGCCCGGCTTCGCTCAGCCCGCCTTGGTCCCAGTCCAACGGAGTGGCCACGCCCGAGGCGGTGTTCACCTGAACGGAAACATTGCTGACCTCGGCGGTCAGCCCGGTGATGCCGACCGGGGTCGCGTTGGCGAAGGAGAAGTCGATGCCGGTATAGGTGGTGCCGCCCGCGCTCAGCACCGCGAAGGTGCCGGTGAAGCCGGTGACCGAGAAGCCGAAGGCGTTAGTGGTGTCGACGGTGACCGGGCCGCTCGTATCGAAGACCGCTCCGGTGCCCGCGAAGAATTTGACCGCGTTGAAGCCGAAGACCATCAGATCGCCGATCGTGTCGGTCGCGCCGGTCAGACCGCTGACGAAGGTCTTGGTGAAGCTGAAGCCGCCCGCGATCAGAACCTCGCCGCCGATGGCCAGCGTCACATCGCCCGAGACTTTGGCCAGCGGTGCGGTCGCGCCCGTCGCCACGCTGTCGATCTCGGAGACGACGAGCTTGGCGCTCAGCGCATCGTTCGGGTCGGTCAGTTGCGAGGTCGCCAGTTCCAGCGTGCCGTTGGAGAGCGTCGCGGTCACGTTGTCGACGTTCACCAGACCCAGCGCATCGACGGCGCCATTGGCGATCACCCACTGGCGGTCCGTTGCAGTCTCGCGGATCATCGTGATCGAGAAGCTCAGGTTGTCGACTGCGAAGCCGACCGAGCTGTTGGGCTGGCCGAGGGTGAAGTAGCCGTTCGCACCGCTGCCCGCGAAGAACGAGCCGCTAGTGAGCGAGATGGTCGTCACCTCGAGCCCGCCGGTGACGGCGGTGGTCGTGCCGGTGTCCACTTCGTAGAGCACACCGTCGAGCCCGGTGTCGGTGGTGTAGCCAATCGGCGAGCCGACGCCGTCACTGGTCGCGAGGCTCACGAAGTCACCGACCGAGATTTCCATCAGACCGGCATTGCCCGCGAAGCCCGAGGTCACGAAGCCCGGCCCGTCGATCGCGAAGGCATCGGCATCGGTGCCCCCCTCGAGACGCTCGACCCCGGTGAAGGTGATGGTGAGGCCGTTCCAGCTCAGCGACCCTTCGTTGATGCCGGTGATCGTCCAGACCGTCGCGGCGTCCGGACCCTCGATCGTGTCGTTGAAGCCAGCGCCCGCTGCGATCGAGGTGACCGGGGCGCCGGGCGTGCCATAGGTCGTGCCGTTGACGGTGACGGTGCCGTCGAGGTTCACGGTGTAGGTCAGGTTGCTGTCGGCGGTGCCGTCGAGCGCGCCCCCCGCTTCCGAGATCGCGCCGGCCACCGGAGCGCCGAGGCTCGGGGTCGCGTCGGGAAGGCCGATGCGCTCGCCGGTGCCAAGCGTCGCGCCCATCACCGCTGCGTCCGCGTCATGGTCGAGACCGAGCGCATGGCCGATCTCGTGGAGCAGGACGGTGTAGAGGTCGACGCCCTCAGAGGCCGCACCGTCGGTCGCCACCAGACGGTCGCCTGCGAGCAGATCGAACTCGGTGCTGTCGCCGGGCGTCGCGTCGATGAACCAACCGGCCCCGGCCGCGTCGGCGTCGATCTCGATCAGCGTGCCGGTGATCCGCGCGAGCGCGCCGTCCTCGAGATCGGTGATGGTGAAGGTGAGTTGCGACAGGATCGCCGCGTCGGTGCGGCTGGCCCACTGAGCGAGGGCTTCGTCGAAGATCGGGGCGACCTGTGCCTCGGTGAGATCGGCGGTGCCGGTGCCAGCCGCCGCCGGATCGAGACGAAGCGATTGTCCGCTCTCCTCCGCAAACGGGATCTGGATGCCGAGTGCCGAGGCCAGACCGGCGAACAGCGCGCGGAGGTTCTCGGCGAACCCGGCGCCGGGCGTGATGACCGGCGCGGTGAACGCGTCGGACAGTTGGAGCGCGCCATCGACCGGGTCCGAGGTCGCGAGTTGAAGTTCGGGAAGCGCGATCCGTTCACCCGTGCCGAGGCTCTCCCCCATCACGGCCAGATCGGCGTCGTGGTCGTAACCGAGCGCATGGCCGATCTCGTGGGTGAGGACCGTCAGCAGATCGACGCCATCGATCGGCTCGCTCGTATCGAGACCGGTGAACCAACCGGCCCCTGCCGCGTCGGCATCGACTTCGATATGCGTGCCGGTGATCCGGGCAAGCGCGCCGTCCTCGAGATCGGTGATCGAGATGGTGAGCTGCGACAGGATCGCCGCGTCATCGGTCCGGGCCGCCCACTGAGCGAGCGCTTCCTCGAAGACCGGGGCAAGCTCTTCCTCGGTGAGATCCGCGGCGTCCGCGCCCGTCGGGGCGGTGCCGGCGAAATGGAGGTAATCGGCTTGCGGGCCCCACGGACCAGCGTTGAAAATTTCGCCAAGACCAAGGGTTTCACTGATTTTCTGGAACAGATCCTGGAGCGCAGCAAGAACCGCCCCATTGTTGGAGTTTTGCGTATTTTCGTTATTCGTCAGTGCATTAGTGGTTGCGGCCGGGGGGCCAGTAGGCTCATTTCCGGTCAGATCGACCACGGAGCTGCTTGCGGGGTCTTGTCCCGCGCCAAAGCTTCCACGTAGCTGCGACAGCATCGAACCGAGCAGCTCGCGCAGCCCTTCGATGCCCTGATTTTCTTGAATATCGAACTGGGCAAGGAACGCTTCGAAGGGCGTTGGCTGCCCCTCTTCCTGCACGTCCTGCGGAGCGACGGCTTGCGTTGCAGCGGCAGGATTTCCCCAGTCTTCCGGCCAGTCCACACTGTTCGAACCGGTGTCCGAAGCCCCTTCATCAGCCCCCGTTTCGCCGCGCACATTCTGGTCGAAAGCCGTCTGAACAAGCACGATGAGGTCTTCGAGAAGGTCCAATGGCTGCGCATTGGCTGCCATCCGGGCCAGTTCTCCCGAAATCGGGTCCGCCGAGAGCAAAAGCCGCGGCTCCAGCGCCTCGATGCGGTAATTTTCCTCGCGGTGAAGGGTGTTATCGGCTTCGTGGAGGGCGGTGTCATTGGCCAGACCGACAGCATCCTGCACGTCGGAGCGGGTCCGACGCAGGAATTTCGTCACACTGGTCAAGCCAAATAAAGACAAGACGCGCCTGAAGCTCACCGATATCGGCAAGCTCCCTCCCCAAGTTGCGATATGAACGCGGTTCCGTCATCTGACGAAATTTTGTTCCCCTTTAGGCTGAACTCACGCAGCAATATTGCAACGAAAATAGTATCCACAGGGCGCCAAAATCATATGAAACATATATATTTCAGTGACTTAAAAACCTTACTTTGCGTCAACAATGAAGCTTATCCACAGGGCTTTCTTGACGTAACGAAAACAATTGCGTCCAAGGCGAGGCGAATCGCCGCACCGGGCAATGTGTCGCGCCACGGCCGATAGAGGCCGGATTTCAGTGGAAATCTCGGCTCGGAAAAAGCCGTTTCGCCTGCTCGCGCGGATGGCGTGCGGTGGTCTGCGGACGGGGCCTCGGAGCGTCGTCCGCCTGGGGTGTGGTGAGACCCAGAACATCGTCGAGCGGGTGCCCCAGATCGGCCAGTCGCGGGGACAGATCCTCGATCTTTTCGGCGATCAGATGGACCACCACCCCCTCCCGTTCGAGCCGCCCTGAGACCCGCAGAAGACGCCCGCCCATCACCGCCCGGCGGAACCGCTCATAGAGCTTTGGCCAGACCACGACATTGCTCACACCGGTCTCGTCTTCCAGCGTGATGAAGATCACCCCGGAGGCCGTTCCGGGGCGCTGTCGGGTGATCACGAGGCCACAAACCGTGACCCGATTTTGCAGCGTGCCGACCAGTTCGCAATGTGGTGTGAGGCCGGAAATCGAGGGGCGCAGCAGCTCCATCGGGTGGGCGCGGAGGCTCAATCTGAGCGCCACGTAATCCTCCACGACCTCCTCTCCCAGATGCATCGCGGGCAGCTCCACGGCTGGTTCGCGCCCTCCTTCCCCGTCCATCGGATCGGCAAAAAGCGGTAGCGGCGCGGGGGCGCGGATCGCCTTCACGGCCCAAAGCGCATCGCGCCGCGTGAGGCCAATTCCGGCAAATCCATCGGCCTCGGCGAGCCGTTCAAGCACATGCGGCGGCGTGCCCGCGCGCAGCCACAGGCTCTCGGGATCGGGGTAGCCATTGCCCCGTGCGGCGACGATCCACCCCGCATCCTCCTCGCGAAATCCCTTGATCTGGCGAAAGCCCAGACGCAGCGCCAGGGCCCCGTCCGCGCGGCGTTCCAGCGAGCTGTCCCAGCCCGAATGGTTCACGCAAACGGGCCGCACTTCGATCCCGTGTTCGCGCGCGTCCCGCACGATCTGGGCCGGCGCGTAGAAGCCCATCGGCTGCGAATTCAGGAGCGCGCAGGCGAAGATCGCGGGGTGGTGGCATTTCAGCCAGGAGGAGACATAGGTGAGATGTGCGAAGGCCGCCGCGTGGCTTTCGGGGAAGCCGTATTCGCCGAACCCCTCGATCTGGGAAAAGCAGCGATCGGCGAAATCGGGCGTGTAGCCGCGCGCCAGCATCCCTTCGACAAAGCGGTCGCGGAAGGTGCCGATCGTGCCCATCTTGCGGAAGGTCGCGAGCGAGCGGCGCAGGCGGTCGGCCTCTTCGGGGGTGAAGCCCGCAGCCACCACCGCGATCTGCATCGCCTGCTCCTGGAACAGCGGCACACCGAGGGTTTTGCCCAACACGCCTTCCAGTTCCTTGGAAGGAAAATCGACCTTTTCGCGGCCCTGACGGCGGTTGATATAGGGGTGGACCATGCCGCCCTGAATGGGGCCGGGACGAACGATGGCGACCTCGATCACGAGGTCGTAGAAGATGCGCGGACGCATCCTCGGCAGGAAGTTCATCTGCGCCCGGCTTTCGACCTGAAACACCCCCACCGCATCGGCGCGACACAGCATGTCATAGGTCGGCGTGTCCTCCTGCGGGACGGTGGCGAGCGACATATCGAGCTTCTCGTGGCCGGCCAGAAGGTCGAAGCTCTTGCGGATGCAGGTGAGCATCCCGAGGCTGAGCACGTCGACCTTCAGGATGCCCAGCGTGTCGATATCGTCCTTGTCCCATTCAATGCAGGTGCGCCCCTCCATCGCGGCATTCTCGATCGGACAAAGCGCGTCGAGGCGGCCGTTTGTGATAACAAAGCCGCCGACATGCTGGCTGAGATGGCGCGGAAATCCGATGATCTCGCCGATCAGTTTCAGCGTCTGCGACAGCCGCCGATCGGTGGGGTCGAGGCCCAGTTCGCCCATCCGCGCGTGGTCCGGCCCCTTGCCCGAAATCCCCCAGATCTGGCCCGCGAGGCTCGCCGTGACATCGGCGCTCAGCCCCATCACCTTGCCCACCTCGCGGATCGCGGCGCGGGTGCGGAAATGGATCACGGTCGCGCAAAGCCCCGCGCGGTCGCGACCGTAGCGCTCGTAGATCCACTGGATGACTTCCTCGCGGCGCTCATGCTCGAAATCGACGTCGATATCGGGCGGCTCGCCGCGATATTTCGAGATGAAGCGCTCGAAGACCATGCCGATCTGGTCGGGGCTGACATCGGTGATGCCAAGCGCCCAGCAGATGATCGAATTGGCCGCCGAGCCGCGCCCCTGACACAGGATGCCACGGCTGCGGGCGAAGCTCACGATGTCATGAACGGTGAGGAAATAGGCGGCGAAGCCCAGCTCGGAGACAAGGCGCAGTTCCTTCTCCAGCAGGTCTGCGTGACGCTCCGAAATCCCGCCCGGAGAACGCCGGGCCAGCCCCTCGCGGGCGAGCCGGTCGAGCCGGTCCTGCGCGGGCTCTCCCTGCGCCACCTCGTCGGGATATTCGTAGCTGAGTTCGTCGAGATCGAAGCCGCAACGGGCCGCGATCTCGCAGCTTCGGCGCAGGGCTGCGGGGTGGCGACGGTAGAGCCGCGCCATGTCCTCGGCCCCTTTCAGGCGGCGTTCCGCATTGGGCAGCGCGCGGGTGCCAAGCGCATCGATGGTGCAGCCCTCGCGCAGGCAGGTCAGCACATCGGCCAGCTGCCGGCGCGACCCGCGATGCATCAGCACGTCGCCGGTCGCGACCATCGGCGTCGAGGCCCGAAGCGCGAGCGCCGCGCAGGCGTCGAACCAGCGCTGGTCCGAGCCATCATAGCGCGGCGGCGCGCCAAGGAAGACCTGCCCCGGAAAGCGCCGCCGCATCTCCTGCAGCGGGCGATAGGCACGGGCCAGATCGGCAGGCGGCAGCGCGATCAGGATCATCCCCGCGCAAGCCTCCAGCAGGTCCGCGCGGGTCAGGTGACACTCCCCCTTCCCCGCCCGGCGCTTGCCGCGGGTCAGAAGCTGGCTCAGCCGGTGATAGGCCGCGCGGTCGGTGGGCAGCGCCACCCACTCGACCGGGCAATCGGTCAGCACCAGCCGCGCGCCGACGATCAGCTTCGGCAGTTTCGCGGTTGTGGGTCGGGCCAGATCCTGTGGCGAGCCGATGGGCTGGCGGGAGCTTTCGTCGCGCTGGACTTCCGAGCGGATACGCAGCGCCTCGCCGATCTCGCGCTTGAGCTCCTTGAGCGCCGAGAAGGCCCGGACCACGCCTGCGAGCGAGTTACGGTCGGTGATCGCGATGGCCTCCAGTCCCAGCTCGGCGGCGCGCACCATCAGCTCCTCGGGGTGCGACGCCCCGGTGAGAAAGGTGAAATTGGACGTGGTGCAAAGCTCGGCATAGGCGAGCGGAATGGCGGGGGTGCTGGCGGTGGTCACGACCGTGGAGGGGGCGCTGCCCCCGCGCCCGTCGGGCGCCCCCCGGGATATTTCGGCCAAGGCGAGGGGGGCGGTCATGCGAATACCCCCTCGACATACCAGCCGGGATCCTGCGGCGTGTGGAACATCCAGAGCCGCAGCCCCTGCCCGGTCTCGACGCGCCAATAGTCGCGCATCCCGCGCCGCCAGTTCGGATCGTCGAACCACCATTCCGGGGTCAGCCGTTCCGGCCCCTCGATGCGTTCCGCACTGAGCGACTGGCGGCGCCAACGGAAGCGCCGCGGCGGATCGGGGGCGTCGGACATGAGCGGCTCGGGCGGGAACAGCCGCAGCGGGCGGGGATGCGGCTGGTGCCAGTTGCCCTCAGGTTCGGTGAAGGCGGCGGGCGCGATCAGGAAGCTGCGCTCGGGAATATGGCTGTCGGCGGGCAGGTAGCGCTGAACGTTTTCCAGCCCGATGCGCAGCCCGATCCGGGTGATCAGATCGCCCAGCTTATCGCGCCGCTCGGTGGCGATGGCGCCGATCTGGCGGGCGGGCAGTGCCTCGACCTGCGTGGCGGCGAGGCGCATCTGGTCGATCCCGAAGCCCGCGTCGATATCCTCGATGCCGCGCGCGAAGAGGGCCGCGATCCGGGTGGGGTCGCGGAGCGGGGTGGCGAGGCGTAGCTCGACCTCCTGACTGGCCTGATCGACGCGGCGCAGGGTGAGGCAGAGCACCCGCGCGCCGACCTCGTTTTCCTTGAGTTTGGCGCAGAGCCGGTCGAGCAGCCGCTCGATCCCCGCCATCACATCGGGCTGCTGCCCGATCGGTTCGGGCAGGGTCAGGCGGGTGCCGTAATGGGGCGGATCGGCCACGGGCGAGACCTGTTCGGGCAGATCGCCCAAGGCCTGATCGAGCCGTGCCATCAGCCCTGCGCCAAAGCGGCGCACGAGCGGCGCGCGCGGTGTGCGGGTCAGATCGCCGATCTCGCGCAGGCCCAGCCGCTGCAGCCCCGTCACCGTCTCATGCGGCAGGCGCAGCGCGGCCACCGGCAGCTTGCCCAGTGCCGAGAGCCGCGCGCCCGGCGCAGCCCGGCCGGGGGCGAAACGCGCCAGCGCCCAAGCCGCACCGCGGGTGTCGGCGAGGCCCAGCCGCGCGGTGATCCGTGCGCGCTCCAGCCGGGCGGCCATCTCGGCCATCATCGGCTCCTCCCCGCCCCAGAGGTGATCCGAGCCGGTGATGTCGAGCACCAACCCCTCGTCCTCCAGCCCCACCCACGGGCAATAGCGCGTGGCCCAGCGGCGCAGGGTTTCGAGGAATTGCGCCTCGCGGGCGGGATCGGCGGGCGCGGTCTGCAGCGCAGGGCAGAAGGCGCGGGCCTCGGACAGCGCCATGCCGCGCGCGAGCCCCTGCCCCTCGGCCGCCGCGTTCAGGCAGTGCAGCCGGTCGGTATTGCCCTCGCGCAGGACCAGCGCGAAGGGCCCCTCAACGGGCCGCGCGCGGAGAACCCGGTCGTTCGCCAGCCGGGGAAACCAGAGGGTGAGAATACGCCGTGTGCGCCCGTCGAGCATGTCGCTGAGCCTAGGGTTCGAGTCATCCGTTCGTGCTTTGTTCTTTTTAAGTCTCGCAGGACGCGGAGTCGAGTCCGTCTCGCGGACGGGCGCGTATCAGGGTGTGGCGATCGCGCCCTCGACGAAGGCGATCAGGCGCGGCAGGCAATGGGTGCGCAGGTCGTAACGCTCGCACATATGGGCGCGGGCCGCATCGCGCATCGGGGCGAATTTTGCGGGGTCGCCAGCCCTTCGGTCAGTGCCCTCGACCAACCGGGGATATCGAAGAAATCCACCAGCCGCCCGGTCTGCCCGTCGGTGATCACCTCGCGCACCGGCGCGGTATCCGAGGCCACGATGGCGCAGCCGGCGGCCATCGATTCCATCAGCGACCAGCTGAGCACGAAGGGATAGGTCAGATAGGCATGGGTGCGGCTGACATGGAGCATGTCGACGTAATCGCCGTAAGGGATGCGGCCCAGAAAATGCACGCGGTTCATGTCCAGTCGGTCGCGCACCTCGCCCAAGAATTTCTGCTTCCAGCTTTTGGCGTCCTTCGGCGGGGCGCCATAGCTTTGCCCCTCCTCGCCCACGATCAACACATGCGCCTCGGGCCGCGCGGCGAGCACATCGGGCAGCGCGCGCATAAAGGAGTGATAGCCGCGATAGGGTTCGAGCGAGCGGTTCACGAAGGTCAGAACCTCGTCGCCGGGGCGGAAGGTGAGCGTCGTTCCGGGCACGGTGAAGCGCGCCTGCGGGTTCGGTGCGAGCCGCGCGCAGTCCACCCCGTCATGGCAGATGGTGAGCTTGGCACGCAGCTCCGGCGGGAAGGTCTCGGCCTGAAACTCGGTCGGGGCAAGCCCCGCATCGGCCTGCACCATCGACTGGATCAGATGGGCCGAGCGCGCGGTGGTGGAGATCCGGGTCTCGAGGCCGGGCTTCTGGAACTCGGCATCGAAATCCGTGTCCATCCCGGTCGTACGATACATCAGCTCGGCATAGACCAAGAGCTTCGCCTCGGGCCAGACCTCGCGAAGGAACAGCGTCTCGCCCCAGCCGGAATGGCCGAAGATTACATCCGGCACATAGCCGTGCCTGTCGCGCAACTGCCGGGCGGCGAGCGCGACCTTTGCCCCGCGCGCCGCGCTTTCGGCGTAGAGGCGTGTGAGCCGCGAGGACATCTCGACCGGATCGGGCTTGCGGTATTTCACCACCTTCACCGGCGAGGGGCGCTGGTTCGTCTCGACCGTCAGGGCCAGAACGTCATGACCGCGTGCGGCCAGAGCCGGTGCCAGATGTACGAACTGGCCCGGGAAGTTCTGGTGAACGAAGAGGATCTTCATGCAATCTCGGGGGTCAGCGAACTCTCCCCCAAGGCGGCCACCATCAACTGGCGGGTATAGGCGGTCTGCGGATTGGCGAAGACCTCCGCTGCGTTGCCCGCCTCGACCACGTCACCGCGCTTCATCACCATGATCTTGTGGCTCAGCGCGCGCACCACCCGCAGGTCGTGGCTGATGAACAGATACGCGAGCCCGTGGCGTTTTTGCAGGTCGCGCAGCAGGTCCACGATCTGCACCTGCACCGTCATGTCGAGCGCGGAGGTCGGCTCGTCCAGCACCACCACCTTGGGGCGCAGGATCATCGCACGGGCGATGGCGATCCGCTGGCGCTGACCCCCGGAGAATTCATGCGGGTAGCGCTCCATCATCGACGGGTCGAGCCCGGTCTCCTCCATGATCTCGGCCACCATCTCGCGGCGGTTGCGGCCCGGATCGACGCCGTGGACGGTCAGCCCCTCACCGATGATCTGTTCCACCGTCATGCGCGGCGAGAGCGAGCCGAACGGGTCCTGGAACACGATCTGCATGTCGCGACGCAGCGCGCGCAGCTTGTTCGCCTGCCAGCTGGAAATGTCCTGGTTCTCGTAGATGATCGGCCCTTCGGAGGCGATGAGCCGCATGATCGCGAGCGCGAGCGTGGTCTTGCCCGAGCCGGATTCGCCCACGATGCCCAGCGTCTCCCCTGCCCTGACCGACAGCGAGGCGTCGTTGACCGCCTTCACATGGCCGATGGTCTTGCGCAGCAGACCGCGCTGGATCGGAAACCAGATTTTCAGATGCTCGGTGCGCACCAGTTCGGGCGCATTCTCGGGCACCGGTTCGGCGCGACCGGTGGGTTCGGCCTCCAGCAGCTTCTTCGTATAGGGGTGCTTGGGGTTGGCGAAGATGTCTTCGGTCTTCCCCTGCTCCACGATCTCGCCATGCTGCATGACGCAGACCCGGTCCGCGATACGCCGCACCACGCCGAGGTCGTGGCTGATGAACAGAAGGCTCATCCCCATGTCGCGCTTCAGATCGGCCAGCAGTTCGAGAATCTGCGCCTGAATCGTCACGTCGAGCGCGGTCGTGGGTTCGTCCGCGATCAGCAGATCGGGCCCATTGGCGAGCGCCATCGCGATCATCACGCGCTGACGTTGTCCGCCCGAGAGCTGGTGCGGGTAATCCTGCAGCCGGTCCGCCGGGTTCTGGATGCCGACCTTGTCGAGCAGGTCGATGATGCGTTTCTTGGCCTCTTCGCCGGTCACGCCCTGATGCAGCGCGAGGCTTTCGCCGATCTGCTTTTCCAGCGTGTGCAGCGGATTAAGCGAGGTCATCGGCTCCTGAAAGATGAAGCTGATATCGTTGCCGCGCACCTGCATCAGCTCGCGCTCGGTCGCGCCGACCATCTCGCGGCCCTCGTAGCGGATCGAGCCCTCGACCTTGGAATTGCCTCCGACCAGCGCCACGGTCGACAGCGCGGTCACGGATTTGCCCGAACCGGACTCGCCCACGAGTGCCACGGTCTCGCCCGCATTCACGGTGAAGCTCACGCCTTTCACGGCCGGGGTGAACTTGCCCTCGGAGCTGAAGGCGACCTTCAGGTTTTCGACCTCGAGAACCGGTTTCATCGGAACACCTTTCTGGGATCGAACGCGTCACGGATGCCCTCGAAGACGAAGACCAGAAGCGAGAGCATGATGGCGAAGGTGAAGAAGGCCGAGAAGGCCAACCACGGCGCTTGCAGGTGCTGCTTGCCCTGTAGCGCAAGCTCCCCAAGCGACGGCGCGGAGGACGGCAGCCCGTAGCCCAGATAATCGAGCGAGGCGAGCGCGCCGATCGCGCCGGTGATCACGAAGGGCAGCATGGTCAGCGTCGCGACCATCGCATTGGGCAGGATGTGGCGGAACATGATCACCCGGTCCGACACACCAAGCGCACGGGCGGCGCGGACGTACTCGAAATTGCGCGCGCGCAGGAACTCGGCCCGGACGACGCCCACCAGCGCGGGCCAGCCGAAGAGGATCGAGACCATCACCAGAAGCCAGAAACTTCGGCCCAGGATCGCGAAGAGGATGATGATAACGTAGAGCGCGGGCGTGGAGGACCAGATCTCCAGAATGCGCTGGAAGAACAGGTCCACCTTGCCGCCGAAATAGCCCTGCACGGCACCCGCCGCGATCCCGATGATCGAGCCGATCCCAGTCACGATCAGCGCGAACAGCACCGAGGTGCGGAAGCCGTAGATCACCCGCGCCAGCACGTCGCGCGCGGTGTCATCTGTGCCCAGCCAGTGATCGGCATCGGGGGCCGAGGGCGCGGTGCCCACATCGTTGATCGTGTTGAAGCTGTAGGGGATCGGCGGCCAGAGAAGCCAGCCTTTCTCGATCTTCTCGCCATCGACCTCGCCCGCCTGCAGCGCCTCGTTCGCGAAGGCTTTCGGGTCGTCCGCGTCGAAGCAGCCCTCGGTGCCGCCGGTCTCGATCAGGCATTGCACGGTCGGGTCGCGATAGATCGCCTCGGTGCGGAAATCGCCGCCGAAGGCGGTCTCGGGGTAGAAGTTGTAGATCGGGAAATACAGCTCGCCGCGGTAGCTGACCACGATGGGTTTGTCGTTCGCAATGAACTCCGCGAACATCGCGAGGACGAAGAGCACGGCGAAGATGATCGCGGACCAGAAGGCACGGCGATTGGCCTTGAAGTTGCGCCAGCGGCGTTGGTTGAGAGGAGACAATGCCATCAGCCGGACCTCTTCTCGAAATCGATCCGCGGGTCGACGAAGACATACATCATGTCGGAGATGATATTCACGACGAGCGAGATCAGCCCGAACATGTAGAGCGTGCCGAAGATCACCGGGTAGTCGCGCTCCACCGCCGCCTGGAAGCCCAGCAGTCCCAGACCGTCGAGCGAGAAGATCGTCTCCACGATGATCGAGGCGCCGAAGAAGATGCCGAGGAACTGCGCCGGGAAGCCCGCGATCACGATCAGCATCGCGTTGCGGAAGACGTGACCGTAGAGGACCTTCTTCTCGGACAGGCCCTTGGCGCGGGCGGTCATCACGTATTGCTTGTTGATCTCGTCGAGGAAGGAGTTCTTCGTCAGCAGCGTCATGGTGGCGAAGCTCGCGATGGTCGTCGCCGTCACCGGCAGCGCGATGTGCCACAGGTAATCGAGCGCCTTGCCGATCATCGTCAGCTGGTCGAAATTATCCGATGTCAGGCCGCGTAGCGGGAATATCTTGAAATAGCTGCCGCCGGCGAACAGCACCATCAGCATAACCGCGAACAGGAAGCCCGGGATCGCGTAGCCCACGATGATCGCGCCGGAGGTCCATGTGTCGAAGGGCGTGCCGTCGCGCACCGCTTTGCGGATGCCCAGCGGGATCGAGATGATATAGGCGAGGATCGTCGACCACAGGCCCAGCGTGATCGAAACCGGCATCTTGTCGATCACGAGGTTCACGACGCTCTCGTTGCGGAAGAAACTGTTGCCGAAATCGAAGGTCAGATAGCCCTTCATCATGATCGCGAAGCGCTGCCAGGCGGGGATCTTCTCCTTGTGGCAGGCCGGGTCCGCCAGATCGGGCGTGCCGGTGAAGCCATCATCGCAGACGATCCGCGCGAAGCCCATCTGC
This sequence comes from Thioclava electrotropha, assembly GCF_002085925.2. NCBI lineage: Bacteria > Pseudomonadati > Pseudomonadota > Alphaproteobacteria > Rhodobacterales > Paracoccaceae > Thioclava > Thioclava sediminum. The sequence continues at coordinate 1,287,360 of NZ_CP053562.1, read as the reverse complement.
ACCTCGAGCTGATTGAGCAGCTCCGGAGAGATGCCGCGCGCGCCCTGATAGCCGCTATCCTCGACGCCGCCCTGGTTCTGCGTACCCGCATCCCCGCCGCCCGAGATATTGCGCATCGAATCCGCCTCGCCCTGCACGCGGGCGATCACTTGCTCGATCGGCCCGCCGGGGACGAATTGCGTCAGCGTGAAGTTGATGATCATGATTCCCAACAAAGTGGGGATCACCATCAGCAATCGCCGCAGGATATAGGCGCCCATGTCCGGCCCTCTGCTCGTTTATCGGCGGTCGCTCAGAGTGCGCCGCTCGCTTTCAGTTTCTTGGCCTTGTCGGCGTCATACCACCAGAAATCCAGCTCTCCCAGAGCGTAAGGCGGCAAGTTTTTCGGGTGATCGTACATATCGTAGTAAGCGACCGTATAGGTGGGCTTGAACCATTGCGGCACCCAGAAGCGCAGGGCGCGCAGGCTGCGGTCCAGCGCATGGACGCGCGGCAGCAGCTCTTCTTCGGTATTCGCCTCTTCGACCATCCGGATCATCTTGTCGATCGCCGGGTTCTTCAGCCCCATCGCGTTGAACACGTCATCGGTCGAGCCCGAGCCGAAATACTGCTGCAGGTTCGAGCCGGGGATTTCGTCCTGCCCCAGATGGGTGGTGATCATGTCGAAGTCGTGGCTGCGACGGCGGTTCTCATATTCGCTGTCGTCGACGCGGTCCATTCTGGCGTCGATGCCGAGCGCGCGCAGGTTCTGCACATAAGGGTTGATGACACGGTCGAAGGTCTGGCTGTCATTGAGGATCGCGACGGTCAGTTTCTCGCCCTTGTCGTTGCGGCGCATCCCGTCATCGCCGACGGTCCAGCCCGCATCTTCCAGCAGCTTCGCCGCCTTGCGCATATTCTTGCGGTCCAGCTGGCGCTTGCCCGAGACCGGCTGGATCACCGCATCGTCGGTCAGGACTCCGTCGGGCAGGTCCTTGGCGAGCGGTTCGAGGATTTTCTTCTCCGCGTCCGAGGGCTTACCCTGCGCCTGCAGCTTGGAGTTTTCCCAGAAGCTCTCGACCCGGTCATAGAGCCCGTAGAACAGCGTTTCGTTCGACCACTCGAAATTGAAGACGAGCCCCAGCGCCTCGCGCACGCGGATGTCGTCGAATTTCGGCTCGCGCAGATTGATCGCAAAGCCCTGCCCCGAGGCGATATTGCCGTTGGGCAGCTCCGCCTTCACGACCTCGCCCGTCTGCATCGCCGGGAAGTCGTAAGCGGTGGCCCAGATGATCGAACTGGCCTCGTTGCGGAACGTATAGGTGCCCGATTTGAACCCCTCGAAGGCCGACTGGTAATCGCCGAAATACTCGACGCGGATCTTGTCGAAATTCGAGCGCCCCTTGTTGATCGGCAGGTCCTTGCCCCAGTAGTCGGGGTTCCGCTTCCACGTGATCGCGCGATTGCTTTTGACGCTGTCGAACACGTACGGCCCCGAGCCGATGAAGGGCACCGGCGAGGTCTGCGACAGGTCGATGTTCTCCTTCTCGAACTGCGCCTTGGAGAAGATCGGCAGCGATGCCACCGACTGGATGATATCGCGGCGCGGGTAATCGGGCTGGAACTCGAAACGGATGTGTGTGTCGTCGATCGCCTCGGCCGATTTGACCTGCTGGGCGATCACCGCGCGGAAGGAGCTCAGTCCTTTGTCGCGCAACTGTTCATAGGAGAAGACCACATCCTGCGCGGTCAGCGGCGTGCCGTCGGAGAATTTGATCCCGTCGCGCAGCGTGAAGACGACCCAGTCCTTGCTCGGCGGATATTCGAGGCTCTTGCAGAGCAGGCAATACAGTTCCCCCACCGTATCGGCGGTGCCTTCCATCAACGATTCCAGCGGCACCGACGACAGCGCGGCGGCGCGGCCCTGAATTGAATAGGGATTGTAATTGTCGAACCCGCCCGGCGCCCATTCCGAGATCTCGCCGCCCTTGGGCGCATCCGGATTGACGTAATCGAGATGGGTG